>JAJYKZ010000009.1 GCA_021788105.1 bacterium | reverse complement strand
CTAGGATTTTCGCTAATTCCGCGGTTGATAAAAATTTTTTCTGTTCCATATTAATAAGTTAACATATGTTAACTGTCATGTCAATAGTTAACAGAAGTTCTAACTTCCCACCACCCCAAACAAAAATAATACTTATTTCAGCCTTGTTTTTGATCTAGCACGGGTGCCAGGACTCGAACCTGGGAAAACAGTTTTGGAGACTGTTGTGATACCACTTCACCACACCCGCCCGCTACATTTTCAATCTATATTATTTAGCCTCAACTGTTTTTTAAAACCAATCTTGTGCGACTGTTGAATATAAATAATATAGTTAGAAAATGTGGCGGGCACGCCGAAAGACGTGCCCTAAAATTATTTGATCTCCTTATGCAACGTGTGCTTCTTGCACTTCTTGCAGAATTTTTTCATTTCCAGTTTCTCTTTCAATTTTTTCTTGTTTCGAGTGGTGAAATAGTTGATACTCTTGCAAACATCGCATCTCATTTTCACTAAATTTTCTCGCGCCATATTATATTAGCTTTTAGTTGTTAGCTTTTAGCTTTTAGAAAATATCCTAGAAGCTACAAGCTATAAGCTAAAACCTATTTGAGCCGTTGACCGGGATTGAACCGGTGACCTCATCCTTACCATGGATGCGCTCTACCAACTGAGCTACAACGGCATAATCCCGACTCCTTAAAATTTTGTGGGCAGGGAGGGATTCGAACCCCCGAAGACCGAAGTCGCCTGATTTACAGTCAGGTGCGATTGACCGCTCCGCCACCTACCCATATAATTTAATTTTTCTTGAGCCGGCTGTCAGATTTGAACTGACGACCCACTGTTTACAAAACAGTTGCTCTACCACTGAGCTAAGCCGGCGTTTTTATTATTTTATCAGAGTTTCCAACTTTCTCAGTTTATATTTAATGCTTCTGTTTTTCGGATCAAGCTTCACGATCTGCCGGAAACATTCCTTGGCGTCGACATAACTTTCGATTTCCATATAATATTCCCCCAGTCTTTCATAGGCTTCGATGTCCCGCGGATTGGCGGCAATCCTGTCGATCAACAGATCTTCCAACCGGTCTTTTATTTCTTTCTTTGCCGCCGGAGCCGTCACTCTGTCGCTGATCACCGGTTTCAGACTTTTTTGCGGCCCATGCGCAACCGCCTTTCTTTCTTCTTTTTCAATTTTGTACTCCTTAATTTTTTCGATTATGTCTGTTTCTCGATCATTGCTTTTGTTCGCCGCCACCCTGAATCTTCTCTTGTCCCGAATTACTTGGCTCCACTCATTGAACTTTGCCCCAAGCTTCAAAAAAACCGACCGGAACATTCTGATTATTCCCTCCGCAATTCCCAGAAAATTATGTTTCCACCGCGAATCTTTTTTCGGTTCCGCTTCGCTTTCTTTGTTCAGCAATTCACCGCCGTCTTCCGGAATAGACGCCACGCGCGCCGATTTTTTAAGCAAAAAAATAATTATTCCGATAAGGCTCAGGATTACTAGAACGGGTGGCATTAATGAATACAGCATAAATTATTTGATATCTTCTTTTTTTATGGTTATGTATTTTCCATTTTCCAGTTTGACTTTTATATCCCGCAACATCGCATTAATTTCAATGACCGTTCCCTTTCCTTCTTTGGTTGAAACCGTACTGAAAAGTTCCGGCATGCCCTTGAGCATTTCCTTATACTGTTCAGCCTCAAACGCCAGACAGCACATCAATCTCCCGCATAATCCCGAGATTCTGTCCGTTCCCCGATGAGCAATTTGCTGGACGCGCGCCATGTCGGTCGTGATGCTCTGCATATTCCCGCCGAATCTCACGCAGCAAAGCTCCCGTCCGCAAATTCCGTATCCTCCCAGCTTCCTGGCTTCGTCGCGCGATCCGATCTGTTGCATCCGGATGGATTTTTTAAATTGCGCCGAAAGATTCCTGACCAATTCGCGGAAATCAACCCGGCCGTCGGAAGTAAAAGCGAAAATTATCTGTTTGCCGTCCAGGCTTGTTCTGACATCGACCAGCTTCATCTCCAGCGCCATAGTTTTCACATTCCTTCTGCAGGCATCCAAAAGTTCTTTTTTCTGATTTTCATATTCATCATAGACGCTTCGGTCCCGGTCGGTCGCAATCCGAAGAATTTTTTCCTGAGGTTCTTCTTTGGTATCCACGCCGATCGCTTCAACTATTCCCAGCTCATTGGAATGTTCCGAAGCCACAATGACTTTTTCTCCCTTTTCCATTTCAAAATCGCTCGCATAAAGTTTCGGATTTTCCCAGGAATAAATTCTGACTAAAACTTTTGGCATATCTAAAAATTTTCCCTATTTTTATTATAACTCCAAGCGGGCAAATTCTCCCACTTGAATGTTCTCTCCGATCTTTCCGATCTTTTCCGCAATCAATTCGCCCACTGTCTGGTCGGGATTCTTCACGAACGGCTGCGCCAAGAGAGAAATTTCTTCTCGGAATTTTTTCTCTTTTCCTTCCAATATTTTTTCCATAATCGCCTCGGGCTTGCCTTCGCCTTTCAATTGTTCGATCCAAATTTCTTTTTCCTTGTCGACCAATGCTTGCGGAACGTCTTCCGGTCTGACATATTTCGGGTTGGAAGCGGTAATGTGCATCGCAATGTCTTGCGCCAAAGCCCTAAACTCTTCATTTCTGGCCACAAAATCGGTTTCACACAAAAGTTTCACTATCGCGCCGACTTTGGCATTGGAATGAATGTAGGAAGCAATCGCCCCTTCGGCCGCCGTCCGGTCGGATTTTTTAAGCGCTTTCTCTTTTCCTCTTTTCCGCAAAATATCAATCGCCTTTGATTCGTCTCCGCCCGCTTCTTCCAAAGCTTTCTTCACATCCACAATGCCGGCGCCGGTCCGTTCGCGCAAATTTTTAATTTGTTCGAGTGTTGCCATATTTTTAACTTAAGATTTTTATTTTTTATTTTCTTCCGCTTTCACAGTTCCAACCTTTTTCTTAGCGTCCAAAACTGCCTTTCCGGCATAAGCCAGCATCAAGCGGAGCGAAGACACGGCGTCCTCATTGGACGGAATCGGATAATCAACCTGTGACGGATCTACATTGGTGTCCGCCAATGCGATAACCGGAACGTTTTTCTTTACCGCTTCGGCAATTGCCAATTTATCTTCATTCACTCCGGTTACAAAAATGGCGGCCGGCAATTTTGTCATATTTTTGATGCCGCCCATTCTTTTTTCCAGCCGGTCCAGTTCTTCGGCAATCTTCATCTGTTCAAACTTGGTGTATTTTGAGTATTCTCCTTTTTTCAATTTTTCCTGGCCCTCGCGAAGAAATCTGGTTCTTTCGGAAATATTTCTAAAATTAGTAAAGGTTCCGCCCAGCCATCTTTCAACAACATACGGCATTTCAATGCGCCTAGCCAGTGATTCCACCAGCCGCTTGGATTGCTTTTTGGTTCCGACAAACAAAATGATTTGACCTTCCGAAACAAGCTTGTCAATAAATTTCACGGCTTCTTCCAGCTTATCGACAGTTCTTTGAAGATCGATTATGTTGATGCCGTTCTTGGTTCCATAAATGTATTCGCCCATCTTGGGATTTCTTCTGGATTTTTGATGGCCGAAATGGACGCCGGCCTTCAACATCGCTTTCACATCGACTTTCAAGTCTTCGAAATTAAAATCAGCGAAATAATCTTCGCTTCCCGAAACAGTTTTTTGAGCGCCTGTCTCCGCCGCTTCCTGCTTCTTAAGAGCAGATTGTTTTTCTTCTTTCATTGCTTTATCCTTATTAATTATTCCCCCGCCTGGGCGGGAGACCGCTACTCTTTGCGTTTCGACCCTTGTGATTCTGCCAAAGCAGAACAGGAACAGGGCGCAAAAAAGTATGAGTTTTGTCAAAATTCGACATTTTTACAGTCTCATTCGGACATTAAGCAGTATATCAGCCCCCTTGCCCCTTGTCAATTATCAATATGTATGCTAGATTAATTCAGTAACAATAAAGCTTAATTTTACCAAATCATGAAAAAAGACATCCACCCGAAGTATTATTCCGACGCCAAAATAATTTGCGCTTGCGGCAATACGATCACAACCGGCTCAACCGTTAAAGAAATGAAAGTTGAAATCTGCGCCGCCTGCCATCCTTTCTACACCGGCAAGAAAAAAATGCTTGATACAACCGGACGCGTCGACCGCTTTAAGAAACTATCGGAAAAATCAGCCAAGACCAAAGAAACAGTCAAGACCAAATCCAAAACGGAAAAACACGCCAGCAAAGCCGCCAAAAAAGAAACTAAGAAAAAATAGAGTAAAATTTCTTTATACAAAACTCCTCGACAAAAAAAGAGGGGTTTTGTTTTTTTCTACTCAAAAATTTCTTTCACTAAGTCATTAACGTAATCCATGCCGGCATCATCAAGCAAGACGACATCGAAACTTTCTTTGAATTTTTCCAGGTTCGCTTCAACATCCTCATTTAAAAATCCGACTCTGATCAAATTTTCATAAGCGAAGCCTTCGATCATTCCGGCATCGCCAACACCGTCTCCTAGAAGTAGCACATTTTTCCTGTTTCTTATCGCTTCAAAGACCGGAAAACTTTGCACTGCAATCTCGTGCTTGTTGAACGAATGAATTATAGGTTCGCGCACGCCGACAACCGTTCCGACCGCATCAAACTCAAAAAAGTTGGCAATGATATGAACATTTTCATACAATCTATTTTCCTGCCTGAGATATTCAGCAATCATATCGCCCGGACCGGCCGACATGATGACCAGCGGAATATTCTTGTCATGCAGTTGATCAATAAGATCTAGAGCGCCTTCCCGAAACCGCAAACCTCTTTTTCCGACGATTTCTTCAATCACCCGCTTGTTAAGTCCGGACTTTATCAACAAATCGAAATGTGCCCGCCACCACTCATGCATTTTTTTGTTTTTTTCTTTCTTGCCAATGGTCGGATCAATTTCGATGGGATGATAAATGTCAAAAAGCCGGTGCGCTTCCGGAGAATATTCCGGCGCCAGATAATTGCCGTTCCGAATCTGCGCGATAACCGTAGAAGATTTTTCGCCTTTCACGAACGCCTTGGTCAACGTCCGATCAAAATCAGAAAGTACGTGAAAATTTTCCGATCCGCCTGCGGCGATTTTTTTGATGATTTTTTCCAACTTTTTCTTGTTGGAAATAATAATATTTTCAGACATAAACCAATTGACTTTATCCCATTTTCAGGCTATAATTTACTTAATTGTAGCAAATTCATCCTATTAAGTACAATGAACAAGCAAATCGAAGACATTAAAAAAGAATATCAAGACATCCAAACCCAACTCAGTTCCCCCGAGGTGATTTCTGATTCGCAAAAAATGGCAAAGCTGGGAAGAAGGCAAGCGGAGCTGGAAGAAACAATCCGAGCGATCGGTGAGCTGGAAACAACAGAAAAAAATATGAAAGAGAACGCTGAAATCATCAACGCCGAAGAAGATCCTGAAATGAAGCAGATGGCAATGGATGAAAACATTAAACTGGCCGAAAAAAAAGCGCAACTGGAAAAAGATTTGGAAAAAATGCTCGTTCCCAAAGATCCGAGTGACAGCAAGAATGTCATTGTGGAAATCCGGGCGGGCGCCGGCGGCGACGAATCGGCGCTGTTTTCCGCCGATCTTTTCCGGATGTATTCCAAATATGCCGAGAAAAACGGCTGGCGTGTCGCCATTATGAATTCCAACCAAATCGGCATTGGCGGATTCAAGGAAGTCATTTTTGAAATCATTGGAACTAACGTTTACGAAAAAATGAAATATGAATCGGGCGTTCACCGCGTCCAAAGAATTCCGGAAACCGAAAAAAGCGGCCGCATCCACACATCCACTTCAACAGTGGCCGTGCTTCCGGAAGCCGAAGACGTCGAACTGAAGATCGAAGAAAAAGATCTGCGCATCGATACTTTTTGTTCTTCCGGCCCGGGCGGCCAATCGGTCAACACCACTAAAAGCGCCGTACGCATCACTCACATTCCGACCGGCCTCATCGTTTCCTGCCAGGACGAGAAATCCCAAATTAAAAACAAGGAGAAAGCCATGAAAGTCCTGCGTTCCCGCCTTCTGCAGATCGAGGAAGAAAAACGGGAAAAAGAACTGGGCGAAACCAGGAAAAGCCAGATCGGAACCGGCGACCGCAGCGAAAAAATCCGCACCTATAATTTTCCCCAGGATCGCGTCACCGATCACCGCATTAAACAGAGCTGGAGCGGACTTCCGTCCATCCTTGACGGCAACATCAATGAAATTATCGCCGCCCTTCAGGAAGAAGACATCAAATTGAAGCTTGCGAAATGAAAATATCTGAAATTAAAAAAGATTTTTTTGGAAAACTTGATTTATTTGATTTAGACCTCCTAATTTCCCGCGCCATAAAGAAGCCGCGGGAATTTGTTTTGGCGCATCCGGAATGTGAAATTCCTGAATTTAAAATTAAAAATTTAAAATTAAAAATTTCGCGCCGAAGACGCGGCGAGCCATTGGCTTATATTTTGGGACGCAGAGAATTTTTCGGTTTAGATTTTAAAGTCAACAAAAATACTTTGATTCCCCGCCCGGAAACAGAATTGTTCGTGGAAGAAGTTTTAAAACTGAATCCAAAAAACAAAACTATTGTTGATATCGGAACGGGCAGCGGCAACATCATAGCGTCGCTTGCAAAAAATATTCGAGAAAAAAATAATTTTTATGGAATTGATATTTCAGAAAAAGCTTTGCGCGTTGCCAAAGAAAACGCCAAAAATTATAAACTGGAAAAAAAGATAAAATTTATGCGCGGAAATTTATTAGATCCGATTATTCAAAATTCAAAATTAAAAATTAAAAATTCCGAAATAATAATTTTAGCCAACCTTCCTTATCTTTCCAAAGAAATTTATAATGCCGCTCCGAAAGATGTAAAAAACTATGAACCGAAATCCGCATTGTACAGCCCCGGAAAAGGATTGGCTCATTACGAAAATCTTTTAAAACAAATTCGAAAGCTGCAAACTGCGAATCAAAAATCAAAAATTATTTTTTTTGAAATCAGTCCGGAACAAAAAAAAATAATCCAACCGCTAATAAAAAAATATTTGCCAAACGCAAAAATTGAATTCCAAAAGGATTTGGCCGGAAAATGGCGCGCCTGCAAAATCATCAGCCAGTAAACAGTACCGCGTAAAATTGCCAATACAAAGCAAAAAACCCGCATGTTAGCGGGTTTTTTGCTTTACGCTTCGATCATATGAATCGAAAGCAGTTTATCCCTTCCGGGATTATTTAGAAAAGACTATTTTCTTTTTTTCGTAGCTTTTTTCTTTGTAGTCTTTTTCTTAGCAACTTTTTTTGTAGCTTTCTTTTTTGCTGCTTTTTTCTTGGCTGCCATGGTTATCACCATCCTTTCTATTTTTATTTTTATTTTTATCGGAGATTATTTTTTATCTTCGATTAATAATTTTCATTTTTATTTTCGACCTTGTAAAATTATTTTTAAATTTTTAAAAATAATTTTATCTAATTAAATTATATAGTATATTTTTTTATTTGCAATAGAAAAAAGTTATCCACAGCTCAAGAAAATAAAATTTATTTTTTATTTTAAAAAATTTTAAATTTAGTTGAAGATATTTTTTCTTTCACCACCGACTCATAATGATTCCCAAATCTCTGATGCTGATTGTTCCATCATTGTTAACATCGGCGCTGATGTTTCCAACAAACCAAGCAGCAACCAGTTTAAGCGCGTCGGCGAGGGAATAAGTCGCGGTATTGATTGCGGATTCGGCCGCTGCCGTTGTGGGTGCGGGAGTGGCGGCGGGAGTTGATGAAGTGGATGTGGAAGATGAAGAAGAATTTGAGGTTGAAGAAGAAGATCCATATTCATACGCTCCGATGTCGGGAGTGTTGGGAAGAGATTTTCCATCGGCGTCGTAGGTGCGGCCGGACCAGGAGATACCTTTTGCAATAGCGGGAGAGTTGGATTGGAGGTGAAAGTCGTAAGAGGAGGGATTTACGAGGGAGGGGTCGGCACTAAGAATGTTCTTAGAAACTGAATAGGGAATACTGTCTGTGTTTTCAAAAAGCGTCCCAACAGTTGCAAGATTATTATTTATGGAAAGACTAGCCGTTCCACTCGCATAATCTTCAATTACAGCAGCATTATTTGATTTATAAAATACATTATCCTCTATGAGAATGCCGGAAATAGGTTCAGCAATTATAATGTCCCCATCCCTTTGGGGATTATTAAATGCGAATGTATTACCAACTATGTTTATATTGGAAGCTGAACCCGTAGGATGATACATGTGAATATGCCAGCCGCCGGGAAAATTATACATGATATTGTTAATGATATTAACATTTTCTACGTTTGCCAGATAGATGCCATGGTCGTGATTTACATCAACAGATGCACCGCAGTCATGGATAACATTGCTATTAATGGTTATATGATTACTGTAATTGCCGAATTCCATTCCGCTGCCGCCATTGCTACCTTCGCCAGCATTACCAATATTATGAATTAAATTGCGGTAAATATTTATATTGTTGATAGGCAAAAAACCACCAAAACCTCCGGCAATGGCGCCATATAAATAATTTTGAATTTGAAAATCTTTCATATTTACATAGGCAACATTATCACCGAGAACAAATCCAAAATCTATATGCTCATTCTGGCCATCCAGTATTGCCCCCCATTTATTCTGTGCCTGAAAAGTTATCGGGGCATTGGCAGTTCCGCTTTTTATTATATAAACGGTAGCAGAATCACCTCCAGCATTATTATTATCAGTATACGTCCCATTCTCCACAATCACCGCATCCCCCGGATTAACCATATTGGCAGCTTTTTGAATTGTTTTGAACGGCGCGCTCTCTGATCCGGAGCTACTATCATTTCCGTTAGGTGAAACATAATACGTATTTCCTGTAGTTGAGGTGGGAGTTGAGGAAGAGGAACTACTCTCGGAAGAATTAGAAGATGAGGACGAAGAGCCTGAAGAACCTGAGGACAAATTAGAATATACGCCATCCAAAGTTTTCCAAAGCCCCCCGTTTGCTTCGTAGGTCACTGAAATGCCGGTTTCTTTTTTGATCCGGTCTTCCATTGGCCAGGGCCAGAGAGGAGTGTTGGTAAGTTGGCCGTTTTGGTATTGATAAAGAATAGTCGCACCCTTGCCAGAAACAGAAGAAGTAGGACCTAATAAATAAGCACCATTGCCATAAGTGGAGGTGTTGTAAGAAGGATTATTGTGAGTATCGTTAGTGCCAGCGCTTGTTCCATAATAGTTGGTGGAAAAATTATAGATGTTATTATTACTCGAACTAAAATTTCCACTTCCCACATCAATAGCTGTTCCGCCGGTTGAAAAAGAGTTGCTGTTGGCAGAAACATTTATAGTAAAATTATTATTATTCTGTTGTTCCACAAACCCATTGGCATTTATAACAGTATTATTACTTACATTGCCGCTTGCCCGCAAAAGAAAACCGTACTCCGGGCTGATAATAACGTTATTTTTATAGACATCATTCGCCAAATCAGCATAATACGCCGTCAGTATGGCGCCATAATCTAAATTTTTGCCCATAACCACATTGCCCAAAAATTGGTCATAATCTCCGTGATTGCTAGAAGTCCAGTTTTGCGACGCTACCATTGCACCATTAGCCCCTGGATTCAAAGCCATGGACACATTATTTTCAGCGATACTATAACTGGTATCATAAAATTCAGGTCCAACTACAGGCCAACCATTGCCGTTGTTAATTTTTTCCCATATTCCGAAACATCTGCGATAAGTAATATGATCACTGGACTGAGTGGTCATTATTTTAGTAGCCTGTCCCCATCCGGCGCAATCTTCAAATGTTATATAACTCGACATGTAAGGCAAAAACACGGAGCCTTCACCATTGTACCCGCCGATAGAATCATGAGCAGTAACACGTTGGAATAATATGTGATTACTTTTATATGTTTTAACCACAGATCCGTTGGAATTCCTTGCGGCAAAACCTTTCAAATTAATATAAGATGAATTAGCTACATACACAGGCTGGTCAGAAAACTGTCCGTCTATAATTGCTCCTCCGTCATTCAAGGAATAAATATTTATATAAGATGAAGCGGTTCCGGATAAATTATCGACATGAAGAACCTGATAATAAACTCCGTCCATTAAATAAAGCGTATCGCCGGCTTTAAGAAAACCCAAGGCGTGTGAAAATGTTCCCCAAGGAGAAGACGTATTTGTTCCGGAATTATTATCTGATCCACCCGGAGAAACGTAATAGGTTGCCGCATGCGCCTTGCCTGCGAAAACAAAAAAAGAAAACAACAAAAAGATTATCGCTTTTATTTTTATTTTTTTCAAATTCATATTCAAATTCAAATAAGAATACTAGCCGATTAATGCCGCCACCTGATTCACAATTATCAAGGCCCCGAAAGCGACCACAGTTCCAATGATCGAATAAAGCAGAATTTTTTTGCTCTTATCCAATCTTTCCTCATTGCTATAGGCGGTAATATAAGTCACGCCTCCGACGATCAATCCGATAAGCGCGATAATTCCCACCGTTGAAAGCAAAAATTTCAAAACATTTCCGGCAATCTGCTGCAAAGTCGGGGCATTTTTGATCAAGCCGCTCTGATAGGCGGTTTTCAAAGCAAAGATATCGCTGATTTCTTTCAGGAAAGCCGGTGCGGCCAAAATTATAGCCAGACCGATGACCGATCCCAGCAAGGCCGCTTTGGCGCGCTTGATCATAGTTTCATCTCCGGCCGACACCATATACATAATGCCGGCGATGATTATGAAGATTATCGCAAGCACAACGACTATTTTTTGAAGATTGCTCATTAAGAGCGACAATCCTTCTCCGATGGAATTGAATCCCACCGGATTTGTAAATTCTGAAGGAGCCGGCTCCAAGGAGACGCCTGGCGCGGCAGGAACATAAAAAGAAGGATCTATGATGCTCGGAATCTGACTCGCAGCCGCTCCCTGATAATATCCCACGGCCGCGGCGGTGGCAGCATTTATTCCTGGCAATCCGGCACCGGAATTGCCGGTATTGGGAGTTGAGGTTTTAGTAACCGAAGTTACCGAACTATCCGCAGAACCCGAATAGGCATTGTTTGAATTTGCAGAAGAAGCGGAATTATTTTTTACTATTGCCACATCCACTTTTCCGCTGGCACCCACCACTGAACCAACGTTTGGATCTTGAACATTGATTGTCGTCGGAACAGGAGCGCTGGAATTTACCGCCTGATTAATATAAGAATTGGGAAAATTGACAACATTGGTCAGGATATTCGTGCCTTGTCCGTCATCAAGTATGACTGCGGAAGTATCATAACTTCCAATGGAAAAAAATCTTATATTAATATGCGAATTGGCATCCACATTCTGCAAAGCGGTGAAAGAAAGATTGGCAATTATTCCGGAGGAGGTATTTACTCCCGGAGTCGGCTTGGCAAAAATAAAATCGACCGTTCCGGACGAAGGATCACTATTTACTTCCTGGCAAGAATTGCCATTATAAGTGCATGCGTTATTTGCGGCAAAAACAGAATTCGACGTATCCCAACTTTTCAGCTGAAAACTACTGGTATCATAATCGATTATCGAGCGTGCGGCCACAACATTGCTTCCGCCCGTGTCCATAACTATTTTCAAATTAAAGATTTGGCCTTTCGAAATAACCGTCGCGTCCGGCCAAAGTTGCAGACTGGCGCTGGCTCCCGCCGCCCGCGATACGACAGGAATATTGGCGGAAACTAAAATAAAAACTGCGGCGGCTGCAGCAAAAAAAATAATCAAAAACGCTCCTTTCCAAGTGTGAATTTTTGTATTCTTAAGAAAAAAATATTCCCTCGCCCACCATGAGGCTTGGATTTTAACAAGCTTTTTGCCGCTGAAAAAATGCTTGCCCCCTTTCGATTTAATGTTCATTTTTATTTTTATTTGATTATAGAAAGAAACTTTGCTCTGCCGTTGTTTTCATTATATTTTTTTTCAAAAAATTTATCCAATAAGTTATCCACAGCCTTTTCTTCGATTACACCAAACTTGACTTGGTTTGTCCAGTTGACGCTAGATTGCGCTTTGCTAAAATTAATAGACAGATATTGCTTCAGGCAATATCCAAGCTTCAACGCAAGCACGTTAATAACTAAATAAAAATAGAAAGGAAGGTGAAAAATATGGAAGAAAATAATCAAAACAACCAGACAGAAGAAAAAATAGGGAAAATGAAACAATGGGTGCAGGATAATTTAAGAATTATCATCAGCGTGATTATCGTCGTGCTGATCGCCGGAGGAATTTATTCTTATTCTAGAAGATCGGAGAATCCAGCCGTCCAAGACCAATCCGCAACAACCCAGGATCAATCCGCATCTCAAGACACAACAAATCAAGACCAAAGCGCCAGCACCGCAAATCAGTCGTCCCAATCAGCCCAGGCATCCAGCAGCAAATCATCCAGTGCCGCTCAAAGCAATGTTCAGGCCGGTTCCAGCCAGGAAACAGACAGCGCTTTTGTTGAAACTGCCGCCAAAGGCCAGGGACTCACTCATTTAGCTCGTCGAGCGCTAGCGAACTATCTTGAAAAAAATCCGGATTCGTCTTTGACCCCGGAACACAAAATCTACATCGAAGATTATCTCAGAAAAAACGTCTCTTTCAAGGGCGTAGTGACGACAAAAACTTCAGTAGAATTTTCCAAGGACCTGATTAAGAACGCTATCCAACAATCCCAAAAACTGACATCCAGACAACTGAAAAATCTCCACAAATATGCCGTTCTGGTTCCGTCTCTGTCTTAGTTTTTGGATCTAAAACAAAAATTCTGCTGTTCTTTCGGATAAGTATATTACTACTTTCTATAGCAAAAATCCGTTCCGCTTAGCGGGGCGGATTTTTGCGTTTTTTGACAGCTTCTACTTAGAAAAATATCTTGTCTCCGATCTTTATTCCAATCCTGTCGCTCAGGCCGGCATTAATTTCCAAAACTTTATCGGATCGCATCGCGGGTATCAGCGGCCGGGAAGTTCCGTCCGAATACGGAACATTTTTTGCAATCTTAACCACCGTGCCGCCGGAGATCCAAAGGATATCCAGATTGAATTTCATATCTTTCATCCAAAAAGAATAGACTCCTTTTTGCGGAAATTCAAAAAGCATTCCGCAAGAAGCGCAGATTCCCGCGCGTCCGCCCAATCCCCGCTCTCTTTTGTCCGCCGTATCAACCGTTTCCACTTTCAATTTCGTCCCGTCGATCAAAACAGTCTCGATTTTATTTCCATAAATGGAATAATGGTTGTCGAAAAAATAATAAGCGGAAAAGGACAGTGAAATGACGGCGAAAAAAAATATGATTATTTTTCTTGCCATGTTTTTTTATATTGCTTCGTTTTTTTATTGATAATCAAAAACGCCGCGACAGCCACGGCCGCCGCCAAAAAAAGCGCGACGGCTTTTCCGGCTGCCCGCGTATTCAATGCCACTGCCGAGATTAAGATGGTAACGCCGTAATAATAAAAATTTATTTTGCGCTGCGACCACCCCAGTTCCAGCAATTTATAATGAAGATGATTGCGATCCGGCTTGAAAATCGATTTTCGGTTTTTTATCCTCTCGCCTATTACCCAGACAAAATCGATCAGGGGAATCACCAAAACTAAAAGCGAAGTGGCGATTTTGGTTCCGGCGAAAATTGCCATCACCGCCAAAGAAAAGCCCATGAACATCGAGCCGGACGTTCCTGCTAAAATCATCGAGGGATAAAAGTTAAAAAGTAGAAAAGCCCCGGTCGCTCCAGCCACAATCGCCGAGATAATCGCTACCGGCGGCTGGTTGACTTCAGGCTTGAGACTCAGAAAAAAAATAGTGACGGCTCCGATAAAAGTTATGCCTCCCGACAGGCCGTCCACGCCGTCCAGCCAATTCATCGCGTTAATAATCAAGAGAATCCAAAAGATAACCAAAAAGGCTGCCAGCACTTCGCCGGCACCGGAACCCAGATCCAATATTCCGCCGTTCAAAGGATTGGTAATAAAATAAATGCGCACGCCCATAATGAAAACCAAGACAGCGGCGGCAATCTGGAAAAAGAACTGGGTTTTCCAAAAAATTTCCCTGATATCGTCCCAGAGTCCGACCGCCAGCAAAATCAGAGAAGCTGCCATCATTCCGTAGAGCTGGGGAGAAATAAAAAGATCCCTATTAAAGATAATGGCCAAATTAAAAGACAGGATCATGGCTATTCCGCCGATTCTTAAGATATTTTTTCCGCTGAGATGCCGCTCGTCGTCGCGCCCCTTCCAGTTGATTCTTTTGGCTGCCGGCATCAGAATCAAAATGAAAAAAATCGAAAGTGCGAAAGAAACCAAAAACGGCAGAATATATTTGATCATTTTTTTCTCATTTTTTCAGTTACCCAAAATTCTCCGAAATATTTTCCGAAAAGCAAACGCGTCTGGGAATCGATCGCCGGCATCGCTCCCAAAAAAGGCGCGGTTATCGGAATCAGAATCCATTGCAAAACCATGTAAACGTTCCGCCAGCGGGAATATTTTTTGGGACGCGGCGGCATCAGAAAAAAACTCAGCGACATCGAAACCGCCAACCCGAGCAATGCCAGGTTCATCAGCACTCTTGTGACATAGGGCAGGTTGTGCGCCAAAACGCTTTGATTGAATTGGTCTCCGCCAAAAATAAGCGGCAGCCATCCCAGCAATGCCAAAATGAACGGGGCGGTCGCCCAGGAATGATGGCCCTCCAGCATCTCGAAAGCCACTTTGAATTTTTTGGAAAAAGGAATTTTTTTATCCGGTCCGATCGCCCGCATTATAATCGGAAAATTTTCAATCCCATACGCCCAGCGCCTTTTTTGTTTGTATTGATTTTTGATTGTCTTCCAATAAGTCGGCGCCAAAACCGCATCCAGAGAAACCGGGAGATAAATCGGCTTGACCTTATAATCGCCGTTATGGTAAGCGAAACATTTCCAATAAATGATCGAATCCTCGCTGATCATATTGACCGGCCAAAAACCGACGTTGACCAATGTGTCGAACGGTTCGCTATGGGAAGAAAAAGTCACCATTCCTTCCGGCCGGGTGCTTTGGAAAATATGCCAAAAAGAAGAACTGATTACGATTACGCGAACGAAAGCATTGGTATCCCAAATATTATTATTGTACATCGGAATCGGCTGATAACTTCTTTGAAGCCTTTTTGGATCGGCAATATATTCATAAGTCAGCGACGCGAAATATTCCGGATGAGCGACTGTGTCGCAATCAAAATTGGAAAAAATTACATTCTTATAATCAATTTCATGCTCGTCTAAATATTTTTGCAATTTTTTGGCCGCGAAAGTGGCATTGGACGCTTTGCATTTCAATTCATCCGCGCTCACTATGTGAGTAGTCACAATAAAATCCCGAAAGACTCCTTTGAATTTATTTTGCAAATAATTAACTTTTTTCATCCGTTCTTCTTCCGGCTCTCTTTCTTCGGTCGCCAAGAGAATTATGAATTGCTGATTGGGAAAATTGGAATCGGCAATCGCCTGGATGGCCGGCTCAATCACTTCCGCCGGCTCACCGGCCGTAGGCAGCATGACGACGTGGAGAATTTTACGCCAATCCAAAATTTGAGCCTGGATTTTTTCCAATTGTTTCACTTCCGCCAGATATTTTTTCCTGATTCTGATTTCTTTTTTTATAATTTTCTTTTCTTTCCGGGTCAGAGTTTTGCTTCGCGCTTCTTTTTTCATTTCCCGGATGCGCGCGGAAATTTCTTCGTAATATTTTTTGGGATTTTCAATGTTCTGGCAACGCTCCCACCAATTGACATATTTCCCCTCGCTCAATTTTTGATATCCTTCGACAGAATAATAAGCAATAAAAATCGTTCTAAGAATCCAATAAATATCAAAGGTAATAATAAAAATCGCCACCCAGACCGGCAAGAAGAAAGAGAACGCAAACATTCCGATGAGTGTCGCCCAAGTTAAAAATCCTGGAATTTCTTCCAGAATCCGCTGAATCTTTCTTTCCTTAGGATCGGTCGTTTTCGGATCGGGGAAGGAAAATTTTTTTTGATTGGTTGTCATTAGATTAGCGGCAAGTTTAGTAATTTATAATAATTATGCCGACCGCAGCGACAGCCAGACTTAGTTGTATCATGAGCGCGGCTATCAACAGCAAATAACTGGCAATCCTTTCTTTGTTTTTATAGAAATAAATGGAAAGAAGCAAATTAGAGGCCAATAAAGCCAGTCCGATTGCCGGCATCAGATAGACTGCCTTGTAGCTGCCTATTGAATCCACTCCGAAGTACACATTATAATGGAGGATTATGGGAAAGTCAACCGCCTTTACGAAGATTTTCAAGCTGATCCAGCCGGCCAGATTAAAAAACAAGGAAAGGACCAGAAGCCAAATCACGATTCCGCTTCGAAAATATTCCCGGGCAAAAAAAGACTTAAAGTTTTCAATTAAGCCTTGAAAGATTTTTTTATTGATTTTGATATTTTCCAATTTCATTTTCTTCGCCGTTACTCCTCGCTCGGCCTGTCCAGCACAAGCGGATCAATACTTTTTTCCCCCTCCGTCACCCGTGCTACGTCCTTATCGATTTTCCCCAGTTCTTTGTAGGCGGAATTGAAATGATTGACCGTCGTGCCCAAACTGTTTCCGACTTTTTTCATAAACTCTTCGAAAGTCAGCATATGTTTTCCCAACTTCTCAACATTGGCCCGGATCTGCTTGGCGCTTTCCTCGATCTGCAACGCGCGCAATCCCTGAAGAACTGTTTGAAGATAGGCCAAAAAAGAAGTCGGCGAAACAATGATGACGTGCTTTTCCTTAAAGGCATAGTCGATCAAATCACGCGAATTCACCACGCCGACCGTTCCGGACAGCAGATCATAATAGATCGACTCGGAAGGAATGAACATGAAAGCAAAATCCATCGTATCTTCCGCCGGCTTTACGTATTTTGCCGTTTCGTCGATCCGGAATTTCAGATCATTCTTAAACTGTTTGATATATTTTTCACGTTCCTCGGCGTCTGAAGTGCTCAATATTTTTTCATAATTTTCCAAAGAAAATTTGGAATCAACCGGAATTATTTTGTCTTTGACAAAAACCACGGCATCAACGATCGTTCCATCTTTGAAACCGTATTGCATTTGATAAGAATTGGGCGGCAGAACATTTTTAAGAGTCTCTTCCAAAAAATATTCACCCAGAATTCCCCGTTGTTTGGGATTTTTCAAAATGTCCTGAAGGTTTTGCAATTGCGCCGAAAAATTCACCACTTGCTTGTTGGTTTCTTCGAGCTTGGTCAGTCCGGCCACCACATCGGCAATCTGCCGGGCGGATTGTCCGCTGATGCCTTGGACCGTGCGAATGGTTTGACTGATCTGTTCTTGCGTCGCACGGTGCGTTTCCGAAAGTTTGTTATCCATCGTACGCCGCAAATCGCGGTTCTGGTCGGAAAGAATCGCCAGCCGCTCCATGATCGCCGCTAATTTTTCGTTTTTCTCCAGGCCGGAATTTTCGCGCTCCAGTTTCTTTTTTAAATCAAACACCAGCCAAGTCAAAAGCAGGCTGATGGCAACTAAGATTACTATTAAAAAATAAAGCATGGTTATTTGCGCTTAGCGATAAACTGTTTGAGGCCGGTAATTTTATTCACCAGTTCCTCGTGCGGTCCTTCCAAAAATTCCAAAATAAATTTGTCCAGCATGTTGAGACGGTATTTGAATTCTTCTCCGGTCATCAATGCAAAATCTATTTCCTTCCCGATCTCCGCTTCCAAATTGCTCATAATATTTTTCAGCCGCGCCCGGCTGACGTTGTCCGCCACCAGGATCATATCGGCCTTGCTTTTGTTGTAGTTGATAAACGCTCCGCTGATCACAGCCAGTTTTACATTGCCGATGTTTTTGATCTTATTCAAACTCTTCGACTGCGGATTAAGATTGGCTTTGGAAATGAGATTTTTCAGTTCCGGATAAAAAACAAAATTCTGATTAAGAAGATAGACTTTCTTCCCTTCCCGGGTTTTCATTTTGAGAAACTTTATTTTTTTCAAATTTTCCAACTCCTTGCGGATGCCGGATCCCCGCAACATATTGCGCCGGACTATTTCATCCAACTCGTATTCTCTCTCAGGATTCTGGAGAAAAAATCTGAGCAGACGCACTTTTTCTTTGGACCCGAAAAGATTTTCTAAGATTTCAGACATTATCTTTAAATTAAAGTTTAATTGCCCCCGATTCCATATTCAGTATAGCCTTCCGGAAGCAAAAAGTAAAGAAACAGGATTCTTCATTTTTTGCAGAAATTATGTTAAAATATCCATATCAATATGTTCCACATTAATTTTGCCGATCCAAACGTCCTAAATTTCATAAAAACACTGGGCTACCCGACAATGCTTTTGATAATGATCATCGAAGGGCCGATCATAGCCATAATTGGCGCTTTTTTGGCCAGCCTGGGATTTTTTAACGTCTTTATCGTTTTTCTCCTGAGTCTTTTGGGGGATATTATAGGCGACCTGATCTTATACGCTATCGGCTACCACGGCGGCGCTCGAGCGCTCAAAAGAGCCGAACAGGTGTTGAAAGTCAAACCGGCCATCGTGGAAAAAATAGAAAAACTTTTCGCAAAGCATGGCCGCAAAACTATTTTTGCCGTGAAATCAACCACCGGCCTTTGCTGGATTACCTTTATCGCCGCCGGCGCCGTAAAAATGGATTTGAAAAAATTTTTATTCGGTTCGCTGACCGGCGGCCTGGTCTGGAGCAGCCTTCTCGTGGTAATCGGCTATTTCTTCGGATACGCTTTCCTGAAAATTAACGACTATATCCGTTTTGCCGGAATCATAATTTTCGCACTGGCTGTTATTTTCTATTTATCCCTGACATTCTATAAAAAATATAAATCGAAAGAAATATTCGAAAACAAATAATTTTTTCCTATAATTAAGGCGAGAATTAAAATTATGCCCAAAAAAAAATTGGACAAACCCATAACCGAATTGGAAGCCTTCTTCGAAAATGTTTTTGTCTGCAACAATAAAAAACTCCAGCCGTTCATCGAAATTCTCAACCAAAATCCGGAAAATATTTCCCAGCAAAATTTGGGAACTTTGATTGGTGTCTTCAAGGTAAACGACCAGACGGAAGATTCTTCCTACATCGTCAATTATCTTATTTCCGTCATCAAAAAAGAATATTTCTCCAAGACCAAAAGAGACCCTATTGAAAGTTTCGAAGCCGCCCTCCATAAAGCCAACTTGGCCCTGTCGAAACTGGCCGAGCACGGCAACGTAAGCTGGCTCGGAAAATTAAATGCCATCTGCGCGGTCATAGAAAAAAATAATTTGCATTTTTCGCAAACCGGGAACGCTTCCGCCCTTCTTTTGCGCGCCAAAGGACTGACAGACATCAGCGAAGGATTGGCGCCCGAATCAGAACCTCATCCTCTGAAAACTTTCGTGAACGTCTCCTCCGGAAAATTGGAAAGGGACGACAAATTGATTCTGGCCACTCATGATATTTTTGAAATTTTTTCCATGGACGAAATAAAAAAAAGCGCGCTTCGCTTTTCCAACGAAGATTTTATGCGCTTTTTAAAAACCGCTTTGGGAAACGAGCTGGAAACTGCCGCAGTTCTGGTGACCGACATCAAAGAAAAAGTAATCGAGGAAGAAGTGTTTGTTCCGGCCCGGAGAGAAGAGTCGTTGAATGCTTTCAGCCAAAAAACTTTTACCAAAAAAACCGGGAGAAAACCGGCTCCGGAAATCAAGACGGATCCAAAAACTGAAACCGAACTGCAATCCGCGCTGCACAAAGCCAATGAAGTTACTCAAAAAAAGACCGGGCACATTTACATCAAGGAAGACGTCGGCGAAACGGTAAAACAAAACGGCATCGAGTGGAATTATTATTCTTCGCTGGCAAAAGATTTTCTGAAAGATTCCGGCAAAAAAATCCTAGGATCGCTTAAAAAAATAACGGCAACGGGCGCAAAACAATTATCCCGGCAAAAATCATCTCTTTCGGAAAAAATTGCCGAAAGAAAAAAGATAAGAGCCCGGGAAGCAGAAATTTTTGCAGAAAAAAAACAAGTTTCGATTTTAAAAAAACAGCCGGCCGAATCCGGGATTTCCGCATCCGCCCCTTCAGAAAAAATCAATACCGAACCGAAAATAGCCGAGACATCCGAATTGAAAATTATTCCCAGCCTTTCCAGAATTAAAAAAATTTCAAATAATCTCAGCTACGAACAAAAAATTTACGCGCTTCTGATCTTGATCGCTATTTTTGTCGTACCCTATTTCATAGTCAAAATTGAAAATAATATTGCCGCCAAAAAAGAAATCGCCGTTCAACCGGCCGCGCCCTCCCGGCCGCTCGCCCAAGACACCAATGTTATTCAAAAAAATCTTACCGATGTTTATTCAGGAAATAATATTTTCAGCACGATCGATCTCAATGGAAAAATTTTTATCATCACTCGATCGGCCGTAATTGATCCGACAACCAATAAAACATTTTCCATTCCCGGCAATTTTGGAGACATCAAAGTCGCCACCGGCATGGACAGCTTGAATCTGATTTTCCTGATGAATGGCGGCGGCAAATTGATTTCCTTCAGTCCAATTCCCGATTCCTTCCAAGACAACAGCATCGCACTTCCTGCCAACGCCAATATTGCGGCCGCCGAAACTTTTCTCACCTACCTCTACCTCTTTGATTCTCAAAACAATCAAATCTACCGCTATCCGCGCGTCGCCGGCGGCTTCGGCGGGAAATTCAACTGGCTCAAAGACCAGACAAGTCTGGCCGGTTTGAAAGGAGTTTCTGTCAATGAAAATATTTTTCTGGCCGACGGCAAAACCGTTTCCAAACTTTTTCGCGGAAAGAAACAGAGTTTCACAATCAGTTCGACCGCCACTCCGATTGTTCTCGACAACATTTTTGTCGACCAAGACAGCGGAAACTTATACATTTTGGACAAAGCCAATTCCCGCGTCGTCAAGACCGATAACAACGGCAGCATCATCGCGCAATATTACAACCCGGAAATTGCCAATGCCAATAATTTGACCATCGATGAAAAATCCGGCAACATTTACCTCACCGGAAATGATTTTGTGAAGGCGATCGGAATGAAGTAAGGGATACTTTCACAAAAACACTGTCCCCGAAATAACAGTTTGAAAAACAGTGCTTTGTAATAAGTTAATAAACCACCTCATAAGTTTTTGAAATATTCCCCATAAATAAGCGTATTATTTGACAAGTATTGGCGCTATTGACAACTAAGTTGATTTTGCTATACTTATTATGTCTTTCAGTTATCCATAACTGAAAGGGTATTACATCCAAGGGCAACCCTCCGAGAGGAGGGTTGCTTTTTTATTCGGTCATTTCAGATCTATGCTTTAGTTCTTTTCCCCAAATATCATCCTTAATTTCTAGCACATCAAAATATCCATCTCCGCCTGTTTTTAGTTCCCTAGATGCATTGTTTTTTGATGAAAAAATATAAACTTTTTTGCCGCCATTTTTTAAATAAGTTACCAATGCAAGAAAATCTGAATCGCCTGTAAACAAAACTGCTATGTTATATTTTTTCATATAGTGAATAACATCTATTGTCATCTCCACATCCATGTTTCCTTTTTCTTCAATAGCCTGTCCTTCATCAGTAATTACCGATATACGTTTCAATTCCTTCTTCCTGACAACGAAATCCAGTCCTTTCTTAAGAAAGGTATAAAACTTATGCCTCCCGTCAGTGCTGTAACTTCTTGTTCCATCAGCAGGATATGCAGTATAATAAAAAATTTTTATTTCCGATCCTTCAAATTTTCTTTTTAAAAAATTTCTAAGTTTCCCGTAATCAAAAAGTTTGCTTTTAGCTTTTTGCACTTGCTAAAGATTTGAAGCATCAATAAAAACATAAACTACGTTTTTTGTTTCTGCTTTATTAATATTCATAAAAATTTTTATAAAGCTTAACCGCCTTCAAAAACTTTCATTTTCGTCCGTTCCATAATTTCCCGGTTGACGATGTTTTTGTCGCGGCCGTATTTGAGGCGGGACAATTCCTTGAGCGCGTTGGCAATTTCCTGATCGCCTTTGGTCGGCGGATAGGTTTTCATGTTGAACGGCTTGGTCAAAAGATTGTTTATCAGCAGCTTGGCGAAAAGATTGCGGTTATCCACATTCACCAAATCGTTCCGCGTAAATTCGGGCTCGAACTGCTTTTCCAAAAACTCGGCATCTTCCGCGCCCACGCGGAAAGCGCACAAGGAACCCACATTTCCGAACACCGCCTTGGAAATTTCCTCTTTGAGCTGGGCGATGAACTGATGCGCAATAATCAGATCCAGCCGGTATTTGCGGGCTTCGGAAAGAATCTGCGCGATGGAATTGGTCGTAACATTTTGAAATTCATCCAAATAGAGATAGAAATCCTGGCGTTCCTCTTCCGGCATATCCACGCGGGAAAGCGCCGCCATCAAAATTTTTCCCACAATCACCATGCCCAAAAGCCGGGCATTAATCTCGCCGATCTTTCCTTTGGAAAGATTGATCAGCAGAATTTTTCCATCATCCATTATCTCGCGAAAATTGATTGTGCTTTTCTGCTGGGCAATGATCGGGCGCATCATATCATTGGAAAGAAAAGTAGTCAGCTTGGAAGTGATGTAGGGAACCATATTGGCCAACGCCGCCTCGCCGCCCGCTTTTTCCGCTTCCTTCGTCCAGAAATCCACCACGATCGGATTCTGGCAGCGCGAAAGTTTCAGCTGGCGGAAATCTTCATCAGCCAAAACCTTGGGAATTTCCATCAGAGTCGAGCCCGATTCCGGATCTTCCATCACCAAAAGCATGGCGTTGCGCATATATTGCTCAAACATCGGACCGCCGGTCGCCTTGAGATCATACAACTGATCGAAAATGCCGATCATTTCATTGATCACAAAAGTTTTCTGCTCCGGTTTGGCCGGATCGTATTCCAGCATATTCAAGCCGAACGGCCGTTCCACATCCGCCGGATCGAAATAGATAACATCTTCCGCCCGTTCTTTCGGAATCGCCGTTAAAACATCCTCGACAAAACTGCCGTGCGGATCGATAATGCAAAATCCTTTTCCATTGCGGGCATCCTGTTTGGCCATCTCTTGCATAAATGTCGACTTACCGGTACCGGTCTGTCCGATGATGTAGGTATGCCTCCGCCGATCGTCATCCGTCATCCTGATTTCCGTTTTTGTTCCCCGATATTCATTAAATCCCAAAAGCAAACCCTCTGCCGGAATGTCCACCGGCGGCGGCGCGGCGTTGGATTTTAGCCACTTGATTTTCGGCGCCTCCGTAACCGAGATCGGCAGGTGGAAAATACTGGCCACTTCTTCCGTATTCAGAATTATCGCGTGTTCGTCTTCGAAATTGCGGAAGATAAAATTATAGGCGATGTCTTTTTTCTTGACTCGTTTTTTGATCTGAAACCAATTCGTATCGGAGTTTTCAAACTGAGCGAACGCATTTTCCAGTTGCGCCAAAATTTGCTGCGCGCGCTCTTCGCTGGCCGCTGAAGCCACCAAGCGTACGTTTACCTTAAATCCGGTTTTACTGGCTTTTTGTTCGACGCTCTTTACCAATTCCTGTTCTTCCGGAGTAAGCTGGACTGTTTTTCCTTCAAAAGGATTCATCTTGTCGTCTTTTTTGGTGCTGATCAGTGTGTCATAAAAGGTGCTGCCGATTTCTTTGCCGAATTTCAAAGCGACCGAATTGCTATGGACATCTTTCAGCCTTTTCCCTTGTTGCATCTTATGGGCGATCGACCGCCCGGCCGAACGCCAGCCCGGTCCGGCCGGCTTCAACACCAGCTGAACAGCCGCGCCTTCCTGTACCGTGTCCAGCTTGCTCAGCGCGTTCGTGATCGCGTTCAAAGGATCGACTTCCAGATTTTCATAAGTCTTGATTGGAAAATAATGTTTGTTTCTTAATTTAAGAATTGCCGCTTCCGTAAAACTTCCCGGCGAAAAAATATTGAAATCTTTGGATTTTTCCAAAACCGCGTTCGGAAAAAAACTATGGATCTGCTTTTCCACGCTTTCCCGAAACTTTTTGGGAATCGAAACAAAAAAAACAATTTCTTCATCTTTGGAAGAATTGGCAATCTCAAAAGAAATATACGGCTCATCATACAGAAGCTTATAGAAAAAACTTTTTTTCTCCCGCAGCGAAGTCAGCGAGGCCAGAAGCTGCTCCATCGCTCCGATTTCCTCTTTCCAAATTTCTTCCCGATTGTTGGAATTGTCCTCTTTCGGTTTTACAACTTTGGAAACCCGGATAATATCCAGGTCGAGATTCATCGAGCGGTTGATCTGCGTCCGAAAACCAAAAAAACTCCGAAACACCACCCAGGCGCCGCTCGCCAAACTGATTGTCGCCGTTATCCACAAAAGGGGCGGGAGTATCAAATTAAAATCCATAAATACTTTATATTTATTTTATTTTTATTCTAAATTTCTTTAATCAATCCTTTTTTCATAAGCGCGTCATGCAGATCTTCCGCCAGCAAGCGGTCATGAAATTCGTCCAATGCATAATTATCGTCCAAATGGCGCGCCACTTTCACTGCATGAGGGACGCCCTTGGTTTCGGCCAGACGGACCAATGTGTCGATCTTTGTTTCGGCATCGTTTTTTTGGCTGACTGTTTGCGCGTCGCTGTGAACGGATTCGTCGTGGGCGGGCGTTGCCGAAGTTTTGACTTTGGATAGAATTTTAGCATACGCCGATTCCTTTTCCACCGCGCCTTCAATTCTTTCTATTTGTTTATCGGCGGAAGCTGCGGACGGCACCGCTTCCGGCTTGCTTTCATCAGCGCCGACCGGTTTTTCAGCTTCGCCCTTTCCCAAAAATTTACCTTCCAAATCCAGATCTTTTTCTTCGATCGGTTCAAGACTAGACATAGAATTTTTATATTAATTAAATTTCCTTTTTCATTTCTTCTTTGAAATCTGCCACGATTTTTTGAAGCATCTCGTCATAATTGGAAATCTTGCCTTTCAGAAAATTCTCCACCTCTTCCGGAGTGGCCTGATTGTCGATCATCTGCGCGTATTTGTCCTGATCCGACGCGTTCAGCTTGTCCATCGTTTCCACAAACATTCTTTTCAAAATAACTTCTGTCATTTTGATCAGCAGTTCTTCCTGCTTTTCTTGCGGAAGATCGGACAGGCCCAGATCGTCCATTATTGATTGTCGAACTTGATTTTGATCCATAATAATTATTTTTATTTTAAAATTTTATTGTTTAGTCGTCGCCTTGATGGCCAAATCCGCCACGCGTTTGGACCAATGCGCCAATGCTTCCCCGGTATTTCGCTTAGCTTGATTTCCCAACAACTCTTTGACATAGGTCATAACGCTCGCCAACCTGTCATTATCTCCGTTCTTAATCGCTTTCGTAATCACTCCCAAAAACTCTTTGGAAGCGTTCCCGCTGCGGCCGGTCAGAACGGCATTATTAAATTTGGAAAGGAATTTACCGCTGCCCTGCAAATCGCCCAGCCTCGCAATCATTCGATTAACATCTTCCGCATTATGAGTATGCAGGCCGTTAAGATCCTGGATGGGATTGTGGCCGCTGAATATTTTATCTCCGACCGGCAACGGATTGCCCAAATCATGATTGATATGGTTGGCCTGGTCCTTCAGGCTGTTAATAATTCCGTCCATATTTTTCTCAAAAACGGTGTTGCGGACATTGAAATTATTTTCGACCGGAGGAGTTGTTCCATGAGAAGGAGCGTTAAGATGATCCCGTAAAGAATAATTTCCTTCGAGATGCGGCGCGTTCGGATTATTTTCCAGATTATTAACATGAATGCCATCGTGGCCTCCGACCTGCGGACCGACATGATGAGCGGCCGCATGATGAAGATTCCCCAAGTGGCTGTCTCCGGTTATGCTTTCAATTTTAGTATCGCTGAGGCCAAGATGAATTTTTGCGCCTTCGTGAATCAAACTGCCGTCAACAGGATGAGTATTGGCATATTCGATTGCCATAACATGCGCTCTTTGAGCGGCTTCATGCGCAGACATTCCTGCCGATTTGAAATGTTCAATCAGTGTTCCTTCCAAACTGCTGCCTTTGTGAACCAGCAAATCGCTTACCGGGAGTTTATGATCTATGGTAACGTTTCCAGTATTCAAATTTTGCAAAGATTCATGGCCAGTTACAGCCGCGCCAGTTTCGTGAGCAGATGAAATATGTTCAGCTCCATGCGATCCCGCCAGATGTAATTTTTCTGCGATCCAGTGCGACCCAAATCCAAATTTTTCTGCGATACCTACCATAGACAATGCGCCCACAGCTGTTCCGGCGAAAATCGCTCCGGTTTTTCTGAACAAGGATCCGATTTTTCTCTTTTGCAAATCAGTAGTAACTTTTGAAACATCCTTATTTAGTAATTCTTTTAGTTTTTCAACTCGCTCTTCGTCGGAAAGTTTTTCTGTATCATTTAGATATTTTTCAACTTCTTTATTGGATTTTCTATCTCGGTGTCCTTTTGCCAAACCTTCCAGAAAAGTTTCTGTTGTAACCGACATAGCGCCTCCCGCCAAAACCGATCTTGCTCCTGCGGCAACAGCGAAAGTTCCGGCCACCGTTGCCCCGAGAACAGAAGCTCCGCCAGCAGCCGCCGTCAAACCAACCGCCAAAGCTATTTTGGTGCTTGGCTTTAATTTAATATACCAGTTTATCAATCCGTCCTTTTTATTTTTAATCCACTCTCCTCTTGTCCCTTTATTACTTTCGAGCCTGGCTTCCGTCCTGGTATCATAAAGCTTAATTTTTTCGTCTTTACTGAAATATTCAAGAATATATCCCAATTCTTTTTCCGTAATATTTCCTCTTTTAGCTTCATCCAAAAAAGCCGACTGATATTCTTTAAGCGCTTCTTGATATATATTTTTCTTATCAACTACTTCCTCATCTTCTCCAAGCCGTTCCCCAACCGGTCTCTTTATATTAAGAATATTGGCCAATCTTTTCCAAAGTTGTCCTTTTTTCAAATCCGTTTTTACTAAGTTCATCCGGGCATTGTCTAAGTTTTTTTCTAAGCTTAAAAGATTATCCTGACGCTTATCTCGTTCTTCATTATTATCAACAACCGCTTGCTCCACTTTTCCCATTACCTTCAAATTCTTGATTTTCTGTTGTTCATCCCTGGCATCGTCCGGTATGCTTTCCCATTTATAAACACTGCCATTTGTTTGAGATGACATTTCGAAAGCATCCGCATCTTTTTGTGTCGGCCGTTGTTTTGGAATATCCGGGCCAGCCACCGGCTTAGGAGAAACTTGACCCGGTTGGGATTTTTTCCTTTCCTCAAAAGCCTTTTTAATTTCTTCATCGCCTTTTAGGATGGCAGCGAGCATCTTTTTTTTCTTGGCAGGATCATTTTCATTTTTAATTTGGACATATTCTTCCGAATCGGAAAAAGTAAAAGTCTCAAGCTTTGCTTCTTCCAAATCTTTCCCCTTAAGTTCCTTTATTTGATCCAGCCGAAGTTTCACAAAATTTTGGGCGCCTGCAATAAACACGGCCATCGGATCTTTCGGTTTGTCTTTGACCGATTTTTTCTCCGGATAATCTTCTAGAAGCTTGTCCAATTCCTGCGGCGTAAAATCCTGATCTTGTTTTCCCGAAACCCTAAACGCTCCTTTCTTGGAATCATACCACACCATTATGTGCTTATTGCTGTTTGGCTTATAATAGTAGCCTTCGTATTTTTTGATCTGATCAGCGATTTGTTGGTCTTTTGGCTCCTCTTGTTGCGCCCCTGTTCCAATGGCCTTTCCCATAATATTAAAGAATGTTTTCATTCCCTTCTGATCGAAAAGTTCCAGTTTTTGACGAACGAATCCCCTTATCTTTTTTTCCATCTCATCGTCTTTCCATTTGAAATTTTGTGCCAAAAGTTCTTTTTTAATAGCATTTAGAATTTCATACGCCTTTTTTATGTTATTCTCGCTAACAATACTCCCATTGATTTTTTCCTTGATTTCTTCCGACAAAAAAAGTTCAGAAAATTTATTTTCTATTTTTTCTTGCAATGGCGTTTTTTTGTTGTCAGTTTTTTCTGGGTTTTGCTTATTTGCCGCCGCTCCAAGATCCTTAGGTTTCGGTCCATTTTCAATATTATTTTTAATTTCATCAACATTATCTCCATTCTCTCTTAAAATTTCTTCCATTGTTGCGCACATTTGATTTTTGTTTTTATAGTTTACTTATAAAGATTATACCACAAACAAACACTGTTTGAAATTGTGGATAACCCGCCAACCGGCCGGCCGGTTATTTTTCTGTGGTATAATATAAGAAGTTAAAAAATTTAATTAAAAATTTTTAAGAAAGTACGATGGAACAAAAAACAAAAAACAAAAAAATCTGGATCTATGGTTTGCTGGTCCTCATAATCGCTCTCGGATTGTTCATGCGCGTCCACAGCATCAATCAGGCGCCGCCGGGAGTTTATCCGGATGAAGCGGTCAACGGAATGGATGCCGCCACGGCAGAGATGACCGGACATTATCAATGGTTTTATCCGGCCAACAACGGCCGAGAAGGATTATTCATGAATCTTATCGCCTTTTGCTTCAAATTTTTCGGTGTAAGCGTCCTTTCGCTCAAACTGCCTTCAATCATTTTCGGAACACTCGCCATTTGGGGAATGTATCTTTTGGGCAAGGAACTTTTTAAAAAAGACAGCGTGGGCCTGATCGGCGCTTTTTTGATGGCCGTTTCTTTTTATCCGCTTAATTTCAGCCGCATCGCTTTCCGCGGAATTCTTTTGCCGTTCGTTTTGGTTTTCGCTTTCTATTTTCTTCTTCGAGCCGTCCGAACGAAAAAATGGCTGGATTTCATTCTGGCCGGCGCTTTTTTCGGACTGGGCATCCACACCTACATCGCCTTTCGCATCGCGCCCGCCATTCTAGCCGTGCTGCTTATCTCATTCATTCTTTCCCATGAAAATTTTCTGAAAGAATATTGGAAAAAAATTCTGGTGTATGCCATCGCCACGACCGTCATAGTCGCACCGATGCTTTACACTTTCTATGTCCATCCGGATTATCTTTTCGCCCGCACTTCCGAAATTTCCGTTTTTTCTCCGCAAGTCAATCACGGCCATCTGGCAACGGAACTTCTGAAAACGGCCGGATTGAGTTTGGGCAAATATAATTTCTGGGGCGACCAGAACTGGCGCCAGAACTATCCGCCCTATCCGGTGCTTGATTTTCTGACCGGCATCGCGTTTCTTTTCGGATTGATTTACAGCATCATTCAGCTTGTCCATTTTCTGAAACTGCGATTCAAAGACAAGATTCGCGATCCGCGGCTGGATGTTTATGTCCTGCTGCTCTCATGGTTTTTCATAATGCTCGTGCCGGAATTTTTGAGCGACGAAGGTTTGCCGCATGCATTGCGTTCGATCGGCTCGATGCCCGTCGCACTGATTTTTGCCGCCCTGACTTTCAGCTATTTTTATGACCACGTCGCTGAGCACAGTTATATGTACAAAAAAGTCGTCCGCTCTTTGCTGATCATTATTCTTGTTTTCATCGGAGTTTTTAATTACGTAAAATATTTTGGCTTCTGGGCCAACAATCCAAAAACAGCCTCGGCTTTCAATAAAAACCTGATGGAAGTTTCCAGCTATGTCAAAACGATTCCCGCCCGGGAAGATAAATTCGTAATCGCCGAAAGTATGCAAAGAATTCCAATCGAACTTTTCAATATCGGCTTGCCTAATACGCACTACGTCTATCCGGGACAGCTTGATCAAATTAATCCGCAGAATAAAAATAATTTCGAAGTGATTCTGACTGACCGTGACGAAACTGTCATTAGCGCTCTCGAACAAAGATTTCCCAACTTGAAATTTTCCGAAACGCGCGATTCATTGGGAATGAGTTACTATACTTTAAGCCCCAATATCGCCACCGCGGGCAATAATTAAATTTTAAAATATGAAAAACTTCTTAGAAAAAAATTACAAAGTCATAGTTTTCATCATTCTGGCGTTCGTGTTTGCCGTTTCGGTTCTGAACGCCGCGAATGACAGCGCAATTTTCGACGAGACCGCCCACATTCCGGCCGGCTACAGCTATCTCACCCAGCATCAAATCCGCCTCAATCCGGAACATCCGCCGCTCATCAAAGATTTGGCCGCGCTTCCGCTTTTGGCCATCCATCCCAAATTCGACACTTCACAGCCTTTTTGGACAACCGAAATCAACGGTCAATGGGACGCCGGAAAAAGTTTTCTCTGGCATTCCGGCAATAATCCGGACCAGATAATTTTCTGGGCGCGCCTTCCGATCGTTCTTCTGACGATCGGCTTCGGACTGTTTCTTTTCTTTTGGGTAAAAAAATCCTATGGACTTCTGGCCGGACTTTTCAGCCTGACTCTCTTTGCGTTTGATCCCAACATTCTGGGCCATGACCATTTCGTAACGACCGACCTGGGTATCGCAGGCTTTATGCTGGTTGCTTTTTATTTCTATTTTAAATTTATCAAAAACCCAACCTGGAAAAACGTCTGGCTGGCCGGATTTTTTCTGGCCTTGATGCAGCTTTCCAAGTTCTCCGCTCCGGTCGCTTTTCCGGTGCTCGGACTGGCAACGATAATTTATCCTTTCGTAAAACTTCCGCGCGAGAAAGTAAAAAGTATGTTCAAATACCGCTGGAAAACTTTCGGAGAGTATGTCGGCAAGGCCGCTGTTGCCGTCCTGTTTTCGCTTGTCGTTGTCTGGGCGCTCTATGCAATCAATACATACGCGCTGCCGAAAGACAAATTAGCCGACACGATCAATTATTATTTCAGTGCCAGCGACACCAATGTCAAAGCTCAGCTGACCAACAAAGTTTTAATTGCAATGGATCACAACACGATCCTCAGGCCGCTTTCCGAATATTTTCTCGGCATCGCCATGGTTTTCAAGCGCGTAGAAGGCGGCAATGGAGCCTATTTTATGGGACAAGTTTCCAGCAACGGCTTCCGCTCCTATTTCCCGACTGTTTTTGCTATAAAAGAACCATTGCCAAACCTGTTTTTTATGGCTTTCGCGCTGGTCTTTGCCCTGGGAAGCATAATCATCGCTTTCTTTAAAAATTTCAAGAACCTGTTCAAGAAAGAATATGCCTATATCTCCCACTATCTCCGGACAAATATCACTGAATTCTCCATGTTTGTTTTTATTGCGCTTTATGCCTATCTCGCCATCACGGGCAATCTGGATATCGGTTTCCGCCATCTCTTTCCAATTCTGCCGTTTGCTTACATCCTCACAACCAAGCAAGTATTTGATTTCCTGAAACGCTTGAAAAGCGAACACATGAAAGCAGTCTTCTATTCGGTTATCGGCATTTTGCTGGCATTACTTGTTATTGAAACGATTGCCGTCTATCCGAGCTACATGTCCTACTTCAATGAATTGGCCGGCGGACCGAAAAACGGCTACCGCTATGTCACCGATTCCAATGCCGATTGGGGGCAAGATCTCAAGCGCCTCAAAAATTTCCTAAATGACCATCCGGAAATTCAAAAAATTCGCGTTGATTACTTCGGCGGAGCCGACATCAGCTATTACATCGGCAGCAAATATGAAATGTGGTGGGACAGCAAACGTCCGGTTGAAGCCGGCTGGTATGCCATCTCCACCAACTTTCTGCAAGGCAGTCTGTACGACAAAACCAAAAAAGACGGCGACAGTTATCGCTGGATTACAACTCTTGGAAAAAAACCGGCCTATCAAGTGGGAACTTCAATACTTATTTACAATGTTACCCGGCAGGATCTTAATAACATCGCAAAGAATAATATCCCCTAATTTTTCTTGCTGGAAGTTTGTTGCGGATTGGAATTTTGATTTTGTTGTGAACTTTGCTGATCCGAATTGTCATTTTTAAACTTGTAGTACACCTTGCCGTCGATTCGCAAATCCACATAGTCCAAATCCGACCATTTGCTTTTGTCTATTTCGTTATTCAGCACCGCTTTCAGCATATCCATTTCTTTTTGCAGACCAACCGTCTGATCGAAATAAATCTTCCATCCGCCGGCGGTCATCATCCGAATGTCGCCAGACGCAATCTGCGGCGTATGGATTTCTCCGACACTGACGTCCAGATCACCCTTAAGCCGATCTTTCGCATCAATAATAAACTGCATATAATCGGGATTCAAAACACCTTCATCGAACGAAATAGCCTTGCCGCTGTCGTCTGTCAAAACCGGCAATCCGCTTTGTTGAATTTCATGAGAATTCGGATCGACTTTGGAAAAAGTATTTCCGTTCTCGTCCACGACATAGCAATTTCCACCGCTGCAAAGAACAAGCATCGATTTTCTTTCTGCGATTGAAATAAAAATTTTATTGGGAAATATTTTTTTGACACTGACACTTTCAATCTGGCCGAATCTGCCCGCCAAATCCCGGCCTATCTTGTCCGCGCTGATAAAAAGCATATTGTTTCTATTCAAAAGCTTCAAATATTTTCCGGAAATATCAGCACTGACGAATTTTTTCAGATCGTTCGAATTCAGTTTGTCCGTCCCGCTGACATTCATTTGGGTAACCGCCAAAAGGCGGGAAAAAAATAATGCGTAGATAATCGTCGCAAAAAAAACTGCGACCAGAATGGCATATAGAATTTTCCCGATGGTTTTTCCCACGGAAGAATCAGGATGACGCTGGCGCGCCGTCTTTTTTGAAGAAATCACGCGCGAATTTTCCGAAGGCACGACGATTTTTCTTTTTTTATTTTTATTTGCACTTCCAAACATCTGTTTAAAATTCCAAAAATAAATTTTCCAAAATCAAGCGGGCATTGGTATTGGTCTCCCGCAACAAAGCCAGACTTTCCGACATTTTTTCGATCAAACTGAATTTTTTTTGATCGGAAATTTCTACGCCTCCAACACCGCTGTAAAGCGAACTCCTGAGAACAACTATCCAAAACTTTATCTTTTCGACCGCCTTGGAAACATCCTTGCTCATATTTTCAGCCAGGGAAAATCGATCTGCCGCGTTTTCGGAAAAAAGATCCGCCAATTCTTTTGCCGATTCCTTTCTCAGTTCCAATTCCGATTTGTCAGACAACATTTTCACCGCAATGCCGGGCCTTCCCAGCGACCAAAAAATTATATCGTTCTTATCGGCTATACCCGCGGGAATCGCCTCGGCAATCTTTGCATCCGACAGCGGATTCAACCTGATTTTTTGGCAACGCGAAATTATGGTCGGCAAAATCTTTTTTTCGTTTTGCGCCGCCAAAATCATAACCACATTATCGCCCGGCTCTTCTAGAATTTTGAGAAGCGAGTTTTGCGCGGCCTGCGTCAATCGGTCGGCATCATCAATGATCGCCACTTTCCTCGCGCCCTGCGCGGAAAGACTAGCCCAATGTTGCAATTCCTTGATTCTTTCGATTTTTATATCCTTTTTTTTAATAACTCCTTTTTCTTCCGAAATTTCCGGCGCGACAATTTCGATGTCGGGATTTATTTTCTCTTTGCTTCCGGAAAGTTTTTGGGCAAAATCAAACGCCAGCGCGAACTTGCCCACGCTTTCCGGACCGGTAAAAAGATAGGAGTGATTCACCGCGTCTTTTTCAATGCTCCTATTCAAAAGTTTTATGATTTTTTGATGGCCGATGATATTCACGTAAATTTACAATTGATTGTTTTTGATATAAATTTTCCCAACTCATTCTTAAATCCCTCTTTGCTGAATTTCACCGCGCTCTCCATTATATGCTTTCTATCATATTTTTTCTCATTCTCCGCGAATCGCCGCACTCCGTCGGCAATTACTTCCGGCGTTGCGGCATTGAAAAATTCTCCAGTCTTTCCTTCTTCAACAATTTCCTTGGCACCGCCTTTCCGAATGGCGACAACCGGAATGCCATATGACATCGCCTCCGCCGGAGCCATCCCGAAATCGTCCACACCGGCAAAAATGAAAGCGCGAGCGCCGGCATAATACTCTCTTATCTTTTCGTCCGGCTGCCAGCCTAAAATTTTAATATTATTTTTCGCGATCGACCGCAAATATTTTTCTTGTTGCCCTTCGCCGACAATAATCAGCGGCAATTCCAGCTTGTTGAAAGCCTCGACCACTGCATCGATTTTTTTGTAAGGAGAAAGACGCGAAACGATTAGAAAATATTTCTCTCCAGGAGCTAAGCTCCTTAAATTTAAGGAGCTTAGCTCCTGATTAATCCCAACAGGCGGATATATAACGAAACTTTCCTTTCCATAATATTTCTTAATTCTCTCCTGCGTGTATTTCGAATTGGCAATCAGATGGTCCGGACGGTCGGCCGCCACCTTGTCCCACACGCGAACATAATTAAGAAGTATCCGCGTAAAAAATCTTTGAAATTTGAAATTTGAAATTTGGGATTGTTTCAGATATTCTTCGTTGGTGTCCCAGACGAAACGCATTGGACTGTGAAGATAAGAAATATGAACCGTATTGAGCCGCGTCACGATTCCTTTGCTCCAAGCTCCGCTCGAAGAAATGACCAGATCGAAATTACGCAGATCGAAAGTTTCCGGCGCGGTCGGCATCAGCGGCAACAGATATTTGTAGCGCTTCCTTAAAAATTTCGGAAACTTTTGCAAAAAAGAAGCATGGATTTCTTTTTCAGAAAATTTCCCTCGCATCTTTTCCGAATCATGAAGCAAAGTATAAATTGGTGCATTCGGAAACATTTCGCAAAGCGCCTCCAAAACCCTTTCCGCTCCGCCGTATTGAATTAGAAAGTCGTGAACCAGGGCTATTTTTAAATTTGACAAATTTTTCATTTATTTTTCATTTAGAATTTCCGCGATCTCCTTCGCGCATTTTTCCCAACTGAAACGCTTCACATTTTCATAGCCTTTCTTTATTATATCATTCCTCAGCTCTTTGTCGCTAATGAGCGCATAAGTCCTTTCCGCTATAAATTCCGGCTCATTGGGATCAACCAACACGGCGCTGCTTGTCCCGTGGTCCGCTCCGGATTTTACGGGACCGTTCGCCACTTCCGGCAACGAAGAAACGTTCGATGTCACGACCGGCACACCCGCACTCTGCGCTTCCAAAACCGGGATGCCAAAACCTTCATAGAACGTCGGAAACAAAAATACATCGGATTTCTGGATCAGTGAAAATTTTTCCTCGTCTTTTACAAACCCCGGAAAAATTATCTCGTCTTTATTTTGCGAACTTGCAATTTCCGCTCTGATTTTTTCGTAACCGTATCCCGGCCTTCCCGCCAAAACCAACTTGTGCGGAATTTTATATTTTTCTTTTAAAATTTCAAAAGCTCTTGCCATTCCGAGAATATTTTTTCGCTCTTCCAATCTTCCGATAAACAGCAGGTACGGCTTTGGAATCGGGTCATTTGAATTTTTTTTGTAATTTGTAATTTGTAATTTGTAATTTTCTTCGTAGCCTTCATAAATCACGCTGATTTTTTCTCCCGGCACTTTGTACAAATTCATCAAATCTTCTTTTGTATTTTTCGACACCGCAATAATTTTTTTCGCCCAGCGGCAGGAATTTTTTATCGAGAAGCGCATATAAATTCTTTCCCAGAAAGAATATGCCTGCGGAACAATTTCATACTCCAAGCCATGAATTGCGACTATTGTATTTCTCGGATGGATAATTGGAACCGTGTGCGCCGGAATCAATAAAATATTTACCGGATACAAAAACATTTCCAAGGACAATCCGAATTGCGTCCACAACCTCGGCCATTTTACAACCTTAACTTTCCAGTTTTTCGGCAAATCAAAATCAATTTTTTGATTTTTTCTGACATACAAAATCACCTGATGACCGTCCAGTTTGTCTCTCAGGTGTTTTATTATTTGATAAGAATATTCTTCAATTCCCGTCCGTCGCCTGATGAAAGCTCGGGAAGCATCGATGCCGATTTTCATTTTATTTTGAAAGCGTTATCGTTCTTTTATACAAATCCAGATTTTCCAAAGCGATGCCCAGCCCCTTGATGACGCAAAGCAGCGAATCCTCGGCCACATAACAGGGCACTTCAATCGTCTTGGTGATCAGCTGGTCCAAATTTCGCAGCATCGCTCCGCCGCCCGACAAGACCATTCCTTTATCCATCACGTCGGCTGCCAGTTCCGGCGGAGTTTCCTGAAGAACTTTTTTAATCGCGTTGATCACTTCGCGCAACTCATCCTGCAACGCTTCTGTCACCTCATTGGAAGAAATCCGAATCGTCTTGGGCAATCCGCCGGTCAGATCGCGGCCGCGCACTTCCATATGATCTTCCTTGACCTGCGCGATGGCCGATCCGATCTGGATTTTTATTTCTTCCGCCGTCCGGTCGCCGATCGCCAGACTGTATTTTCTTTTGATATAATCCGCAATGGCTTTGTCAAATTTATTTCCGCCAACCCGGGCGCTATGAGAAGCCACGACGCCGCCCAAGGAAATTATTGCCACATCGGAAGTTCCGCCGCCAATGTCAATAATCATATTGCCAGCCGGAGAATTGATCGGAATGCCGGCTCCCAGCGAAGCCAGAACCGTTTCTTTGACAACATAGGCCGCTTTTGCCCCGGCCCGCACCGCCGCATCAATAACCGCTCTTTTTTCGGTCGAAGTCACTCCGCCCGGAATGGAAATCATTATTTCCGGACGAACCAATCGGAATTTTCCGCCGACCTTGTTGATAAAATAGCGGAGCATCGCTTCCGTTATTTTGTAATCGGCAATCACTCCGTCTTTCATCGGCCGGCTGGCGACGATTGAATCGGGGGTTCTACCCAGCATTTCTTTAGCTTCATTGCCGACCGCCAAAACTTTATTTTCCAAAATAGAAATAGCCACAACGCTTGGTTCATTAGACACAACTCCCTTTCCCGGAACAAAAACCAAAGTATTGGCTGTTCCCAAATCTATTCCGATTTTTCTGACAAACATATTTTTTATAATTTTATAAACTTACCCGCTAAATAATTTTTAATTGCTTCTCTTGTCATTGGAGATAACTTTTTTGGCAATTTATCCAAGCCAAACCATTGCATATCATCAAATTTATGTGGTTCCATAATTCTGGCTGTTCCCGATTTAATATTGGCTAAATAATTAAACCCTACCCAATGTTGGCCGTCTTTTTTCATTATGCTATCGGCATGCGGAAGATATCCCCAAATATCAATCTCGACTCCAATTTCTTCACGCGCTTCTCTTTTCAATGCATCAATTACTTTTTCTCCATAATCCAATGCTCCGCCCGGCTTATTCCAATAACCAACTTCATTTTTAGAATTTTTCCCTCTCTTTAGCAAAAGAGTTTCTTTATTTTTGTTTAAGATCAAAACTCCACAACCTACGCCGATATAATCCTTGCCCGGTTTTAATTCTTTCATATTTTTAAATTTAATTTTGTATTCTTTTTATCGTCGCTCCTAATTTTTGCAAACGTTCTTCAATCTTTTCATAGCCGCGATCGACTTGATAAATATCATCAATGATCGTTTTTTCTTCCGCCACCAGCGCCGCGATTATTAATGACGCTCCGGCACGCAAATCATAACTGCGAATTTCTTTTCCTTGAAGATTAACCGGGCCGGAAATTTCCGCCTGGTGCGGATTCAATTGTTTCACTTTGGCTCCCATTTTTTCCAACTCGCTCAAATAATTAAACCGGCCTTCAAAGATTGTATCGAAAATGAGCGTTTCGCCTTCCGCTTGCGTCGCCAAAACTCCGAACGGCGCCTGGACATCGGTCGGAACACCGGGATAAATTCTTGCATCTAATTTTGAAATGGCCTTCAATTTTTCCGCAGGCACCACTTTGATCGAATCGCCATTGATTTTAAAATCTGCTCCAAATTCTCTCAATTTTTCCAAAATCAGATCAAGATGTTCTTCCCGCGCATTTTTCACAATGATCGGGCTGCCAGTCGCAACGCCCATAATTAAAAAAGTGGCCGCTTCATTAGCGTCAGGAATAATCACATGTTCCGCGCCGCACAAATTTCTCGATCCAATAATTTCCAGCGTGTGCGTTCCCAATCCTGAAATTTTTGCCCCCATCGAAATCAAAAATTTTCCCAAATCTTCCACGTGCGGTTCAGCGGCCGCAATTTTGATGATTGTCTTTCCCGGCAAACCGGCCGCCAGCATCATTGCATTTTCAGTGGCCGTTACGGAAAATTCCCGCAGAACAACCTTCGCAGATTTTCTTCCGCTCGCATTTACCGAATAATATTTTCCGGTCTGCTCAATTTCCACGCCCATCTTTTCGAATGCGTCGAAATGAGTGCCGACCGGCCGGGCGCCAATCACGCAGCCGCCCGGATGATATAATTTAAATCCATCAAACCGCGCGCTCAACGAGCCCAGAAGCAAAATCGAAGAACGCAACTGCTTAACTTTTTCAAAATCCATTTTTTCCGGATCAACATTTTCCGCTCTTACGCTTATCTTTCTTTTTTCCAGCCATTTGATTTCCGCGCCCATGCTTTCCAAAATTTCAACCATCCGAAAAACATCCTCAATGAGAGGAATATTGGAGATGATACATTCTTCTCTCGTCAGAAGGGTGGCCGCCAAAATAGGAGTGGTCGCATTTTTTGACCCCCGCACATCAATTTCACCTGCTAATTTTTTTCCTCCTTCAATTTCAAATCGTTCCATTTTTCTTCATTAAAATAGTTATCCGCAGTTATCCGCCCGCCCCAAGAGCCGGACGCCAAGTATTATTAGTATATTTCAGACAGGCTTTTTTTTCAAGCCTCGAAAAGCTTAGCCAAAAAAAGACAACCCCGATCGAAACGGGATTGAATTTCTGATGATCCACAGCCCTAGAGCTGCGTTCAAAGCGAGGATTTCCAAGCTTTTATTGTTTTAGCCTTTCGGCTTTTTGGTTTTTTTTATTTTTTTGTTTTTCTACATCGGAATAAAATAAAAAACGGGGAAAAATCACCCGTTATTTTACTTCATATTGCCATTGTACTCCTAAAATCGGCTTTTGTCAAATATTAGTGGCTCTATACTAAACAGTGTGGTGGATAACTAAAGAAGTGGTAGGATTTAAGCGACTAAACATTAAATCCCCACCACCTCTATGCAAAAAGATATCAAAAAGCTGCTGGGCCTGCAACATGTCCT
>JAJYKZ010000008.1 GCA_021788105.1 bacterium | reverse complement strand
AAGATTCCGGCTTGGTCGGACTTTTTCTTTAGTGGTGTATAATGAATTACGCGGAAAAGTGATATAATTGATTTATGAAACTATCATCAAAAATTGCTTTGCGGGCTTTAAGTCTCATTCTGGTGGTGGCGGTTTTTTTGTTTGCCATTTCGATTTTGGAGCGCCAGTTTTTGAAATATATCGGTCCGATCAGCGGTTATCTGATGGCTCACAGTGTTTTGGGAATTATCATTTTCATTTTAATTTCAGTGCTTTTGGTGCTGATTTCTCCTTTTAGCAATTGGCCGCTCGTGCCGCCGGCCGTCGCGGTATGGGGAAATTTTTTGACCTTCCTGATGCTTCTTGCCGGCTGGTTTCTGGGGAGTTTGCTGGCCTATACTTTGGGAAAATATTTTGGAGAAAAATTTTTCCGCCGGCATTACAATTTCAAAAAGATTGATTATTATAAAAAAAAGATTTCTCCGGGAACGCAATTCGGACTGGTGGTGCTTTTTCGTTTTGCCATTCCTTCCGAGATAGCCAGCTACACCTTGGGCGTCATCGGTTATGAGATAAAAAAATATCTTCTGGCCACTTTGCTCGTGGAAATTCCCTTTGCTTTCGCGGCCATTTATTTGAGCTATACTTTGGCAACCGGAAATTTTTATGTTTATATCATTGTAATTTTGGCGATTATCGCCTTGATCGCGCTGGCCTCCTATGAAATGAATAAAAAACTTTAAATGGGCGCGCTCTTGACTGATTTTTATTTTCCCTTTGAAGGTATTGCAAAAACCTGCTATAATGCTAGTGTTAATAAGCCTAATCATTAAAAAACAAATATGGCAAAAATGACGAAGTCGCAGCTTCTCAGTACTTTGGCTGAGAAATCCGGAATGAGCAAGAAAGATGTAGCCGGCCTTATGGACGTGCTGTCAAATCTTGCTTACGTTGAAGTCAAGAAGAACGGGATGTTTGTTCTTCCAGGTTTCGGAAAGATGGTTAAAGTGAAAAGAGCTGCCCGACAGGGAATCAATCCGGCTACCGGAGAGAAGATTCAAATTCCCGCTAAAACTGTCGTTAAATTCCGATTGGCAAAAGCCGCCAAAGAAGCAGTTTTATAATCGATTCAAAAAATATAAAAATATTTCCACCCCGTTCAAGCGGGGTGGTTTTTTTATGCTATAATGTAGCCACTTGAAATCATAAGATGAAGATAATAAAGAAAATTTCGTTTCTTGTTTTGAATTTGCTGGCAATCGCGGCAATTCTGATTTTGGTTTTTTGGGTTAAGACGGGAAAAGATTTTGAGCGGGATGCTTTGGGCGATCTGAGTCAAATATCCGCAGAGATGGCTCGGATCGGCAAGCCTGCGGGTTCTGTGGCTCCCGGAAAAATTCCCGCGCCGGCCGGTCCGAAAGAAATCGCCTACAAATGGACTTACGACAAGAAAAATTATCAATTGATCGAAACGCTCTATCAATCCGATTTCAACTTTTATTCTTCCGCTCCGAAAACTTTTTCCTACGAAGGCGCGGCGCCGCCGGCCGATTGGAAAGAACAGTATTTTGGAATGTTCATGAAAGAAGCGCCGGGCGATAACACGATTGAAAAGGTGGCCGCCGATCTCAAGGCGCTCGGAAAAAAGAACGGTCTTTCTGATGATCAAATCGCGGAGCTGGCGATGTCTTTCGTGCAATCGATCCCGTATGATTCAGCCAAAGCCGACGTGATTTTGTCGGGCACCGGAGGAACGGCCAATTATCCCTACGAAACTTTATATGAAGATAGGGGCGTCTGTTCCGATAAAAGTTTTTTGGCGGCTTCGCTTCTGAAAGCACTGGGTTATGGCACGACACTTTTTGTTTATGAATCGGAAAATCATATGGCGATCGGCGTTGAGTGTCCGACGCAGGATTCCAGTTACGGTTCCGGCTATTGTTATGCGGAAACGACAACGCCGGGAAACAAGATTGGAATGATTCCGGATCTGAATACGGCGACCAACCAGGCGGAGAGCATTCAGAAAATAAATTATTTCGGAGGAGGCCGGCAAACCAATCCTTTCGATGCTAAGAAGCTGGGTCCGGTGGAAATATTCCAAAAAACTAACGGCAAGATTTATGCCGGAATCGCGCAGACCATCAGCACGACGGACGAGATTGCGAATTTAAAACAGAAAATTTCTGACGAGTATAATGCGCTTATTGGAGAAAAGAAACGGATTGACGGTGATGCCGGCCAACTGAGCGGCCTTAATAATCAAATGGATAAATATTTGCAGAAAAAAGAATACAGCCAGTACAACAGTTTGGTGGACAAATACAACAGCTTGCTTGCGAAATATAAAAAAGAAGCGAGTGCTTACAACACACAGGTTTCTGACTATAATCAAAAGGTTAATCAATACAATAATCTGGCCGGCAGTTTTTATGGCCAATAAAATCAGCGCTGAGCCTTTTTCTTTTTCTGAAATTGTATTACAATAAAATCAGAAAACTCATCTTCATTAATATGGAGAAAACAAAACACAAACGCCGTACGCGCATCCGCGCTTCGCATGCTCGTACCGCAAGAAACCATAAAACAAAAAAACATAAGAAACGGGGCGAATTGAAACTTATTATTTTAGCCGGCATTGTTTTTCTGCTGGCCATGCTGAGTTTGGCAATTTCCAATCTTTCTTGGAGAAATATAAGTTTGATCTCCGGCTTTGATCAATGCGTGAGAGCCGGCTATCCGATTTTGGAATCCTATCCGCCGAGCTGCCAGACTCCCGATGGAAGAGTCTTTTCCCAGCAATTGCCTTTGGCATCAACTGGCAAATAAATTAAATTTTTTATAGAAAAAATATGCTGGATAAAAAATTAAAAGAAGCCCTGGAACTTTTGGGCGGGAAAGCGGTTTTGAAAGACGGCGACCAATATTATGTTTTGATGTCTGTTCAAGAATTCAAACGGATCAAACAGGAAAAAGTGGAAGGCTTGACAAAGCAGGAATTGATTGATAAAATCAATAATGATATCGCTTTGTGGAAAATGAAGGAGGAAGACCGGTTGATAAACCTCGAAGACATAGGAAAAATGGAAGTCGAAGAATTCGAAGACGAGAATGTTTATTACGAAGCGGCGTAGCAGTTATCCACAGGTGAAAAAAATACGGGCGCTTGCCAAAAAATAGATTTGTATTAAAATATTTTTTGTGATAAAATTAACTAAATAAATTATAAATTCGCAACTTATTTGCGAACCGTTTGTGTTCGGAGCAAGTTATGCGATTAAAACAACAAAATGGCAGCAGAAAAATATCAACGAACCAAGCCGCATGTCAACGTTGGAACAATCGGTCATGTTGACCACGGCAAAACTACTTTGACGGCGGCTATCCTTCACGTACTTGCTTTTCAGGGAAAGGCTAAGGAAAAAGGAATCGACGAGATCGACAAGGCTCCGGAAGAAAGAGAGCGCGGCATTACCATTGCGACCGCCCACTGCGAATATGAATCTGACAAAAGGCACTATGCCCACGTAGATTGTCCGGGACATGCCGACTACATCAAGAACATGATTACCGGTGCCGCTCAGATGGACGGCGCTATCCTGGTTGTGGCCGCGACCGACGGTCCGATGCCTCAGACTCGGGAACACATTCTTTTGGCCAAACAGGTGGGTGTTCCGGAAATTGTTGTTTTCTTAAATAAGGTTGATATGGTAGATGATCCGGAACTGATTGATCTAGTAGAAGCCGAAGTCCGTGAACTCTTGACTAAATATGAATTTGACGGCGACAACGCGAAAGTTATCCGCGGTTCCGCTTTGAAAGCTTTGGAATCCAAATCAGCCGATGAAGAAGCGGCCAAACCGATCAATGAACTGATCGCCGCTCTGGACGAAAAAATCCCGGAACCGGTCCGCGAAACTGACAAGCCGTTCCTTATGCCGATCGAAGACATCTTCTCGATTGAAGGCCGCGGAACTGTAGTAACAGGAAGAATTGAAAGAGGTATTGTCAACATCGGTGATGAAATTGAGATTGTCGGTTTGAAAGCTACTCAAAAAACTACCGTTACCGGAATTGAAATGTTCAACAAATCTCTCGATAAAGGACAGGCTGGAGACAATGCCGGAGTTCTGCTTCGAGGAACTAAAAAAGAAGATGTAGAAAGAGGACAAGTCTTGGCCAAGCCGGGAACTATCACTCCGCACACGGAATTTGAAGGCGAAGTTTACGTTTTGACCAAAGAAGAAGGCGGACGACACACTCCTTTCTTTAAGGGATACAAGCCTCAGTTCTATATTCGAACAACCGACGTTACCGGAGAAGTTACCCTTCCGGAAGGAACCGAGATGGTTATGCCCGGAGATACCATTAACTTGGCGGTTAAGCTCGTTGCTCCGGTTGCTATGGAAGATGGAATGAGATTCGCTATCCGCGAAGGAGGAAGAACGGTGGGCGCGGGTGTTGTGACTAAAATTATAAAATAGGTTTATTCTTTAAGCCGCTTATGTTTCATGGGCGGCTTTATAGAACAAGCCTTGCTGCCGAAGGCGTTTAAATTTGACAATAAGTTTTATTTGGATTAGAATGAAAAAACGTTGGCGGATTTGCTGGAATTAAGATATATAATTTAAAAATTTCATTTAAAAAATGATTAAGGAAGAAGAAGCAAAATCAAGAATTAGGATAAGAATCAAGGCATATGATCATAAGATCATTGATCAGTCAGCAAGACAGATTGTTGAAACCGCGGAAAGAACCGGCGCCAGCATTACCGGCCCAGTTCCTTTGCCGACCGAAATCCGAAAGTTCACTGTCAACAAATCGACTTTCGTTCACAAGGATGCTCGCGATCAGTATGAAATGCGGATGCACAAGAGATTGATCGATATTTGGAACCCGACTCCAAAAACCATTGATAGCCTGACCAATTTGGATCTGCCGGCCGGAGTGGATATTGAGATTAAGATGTAAATTGAATTTTTAAGATAATTAGAACTAGTTAAAGTCCCAAGTGAAATCGAGGGATACTCAACTAGCCAATAAAGCTCCTCGAGTTTTAACTGGCGATTTGAGGCCAGTTTTTTGTTTAGAAAAGACGATTATGGCAAAATTTATTTTAGGAAAAAAAGTCGGAATGACTACTATATACAACGAAGGCGAAGCGCAGAATGCGACTATTGTTGAATGTTTGCCCAACAAAGTTTCTTTAGTGAGGACGGAAGAAAAAGACGGCTACGCCGCGATTCAGATCGAGATGCAGAAAACTAAAAAAAGAATTGTCAAAAAAGAATTTTCAGCTGACGGAGTTGAATTGAAAGTCGGAGACAATATTGATGTCGAAAGTTTTGCGATTGGAGACAAAGTCAGCGTAAGCGGGACAACCAAGGCCAAGGGATTTCAAGGCGGCGTGAAAAGGCACGGTTTTGGAGGATCTCCGGCATCGCATGGACACAAACATGATTTGCGAGCGCCCGGTTCCATCGGAGCTACAACTCCCGCGCATGTTTTTAAAGGAATGAGAATGGCAGGGAGAATGGGTGGCGTGCAGGCCACTTCCAAAAATGTAAAAGTTGTTTTTATTGATAAAGAAAAGAATTTAATCGGATTAAAAGGAGCTGTTCCTGGAATTCCGGGAGGAGTGGTGGAAATTTTTACTAAATAAAAAAAATGGCAAAGGTTAAAGTATACAACTTAGAAGGAAAAGAAATGGAAGAAATGGAATTGGCTGACGCGGTTTTCGGATTGCCGGCCAATGATGATTTGGTTCATCAAGTCTACGTTTCTCTGACAGCGAACAAACGCCAGGTTTTGGCTGATACCAAAACCAGAGGAGAAAGATCCGGATCTGGAATTAAGCCCTGGCGGCAAAAGGGAACCGGACGCGCTCGAGTCGGATCGCTCAGAACCCCGACTTGGCGAGGCGGCGGTATCGCTTTCGGACCGACTAGCGACAGAAATTTCAAGAAGAAAATCAACAAGAAAATGAACGCTAAAGCTATTGCAACGGTGCTTTCCGGAAAATTAAAAGATGGCGAGTTGGTGGTGGTTGACAAAATTGCGCTCAAAGAAAATAAAACGAAAGCAATGTTCAAGGCCTTGAATGACTTAAAAATCAAAGGCACAGCCTTGATTGGATTTGCTGAAAAGGAAAAAGAAATGCGAAGAGTCAGTAATAATCTGCCCAAGATTAGCAATCTTTTGGTCAGCCAGCTGAATGTTTTGGATATTTTGAACAATAAGAATTTGATCCTTTCCAAAGAAGGAGCCAAATATCTGGAAGAAAAGTATAGTAAAAAATAATTTAAGCGAGATTTCATATGGCAAAGGATGTTAAAAAAGAAAAAACGGAAAACGAGAGCGGGATTGCTTATAAAGTTTTGATTTCCCCCTGGATTACAGAAGCTTCTACGGCACAGATGGAATTGAACAAATATGTTTTTAAAGTTTATTCTGAAGCGGCCAAGGGAGACATAAAAAAGGCGGTTGAAGATTTATATAAAGTGAAAGTAATTTCCGTACGGACCACCAGTATTCCGAAAAAATTCAGGAATTACGGACGGACTCCGGGTTGGAAATCGGGATTTAAAAAAGCGACTGTGACTCTGAAAGAAGGAGATAAAATAGAATTATTTGAAGGTGTATAAAAAATATGGCGATTAAAGTTTACAAAAGAAATAACTCAGCGCGGAGAAACATGTCGATTGTGAAGTCGGAAATTGTTGACACTGCCAAGAAGCCGGAAAAATCTTTGCTGGCATCTCAGAAGAGCAAGGCTGGACGATCGCACGGAAAAATTTCAGTGCGGCATCAGGGAGGCGGACACAAGCAAAGATACCGCGTGATTGATTTCAAACAGGACAAGTTCAATATTCCCGGAAAAATTGTTGCGATTGAAAAGGATCCTATTCGAAGCGCGTTTATCGCTCTGGTTAATTACAAAGACGGAGAAAAGAGATATATCTTGGCTTCCGAGGGAATGAAATCGGGAAATGAAATAATCACCGCTCCGAATGCTCCGGTAAAATTGGGAAATCGGGCGATGGTAAAAAACATACCTGTTGGAACAATCATTTCAAACGTGGAACTGTTTCCGGGAAAAGGCGGACAGGTTGTGCGCAGCGCCGGTTCGGGAGCAGCGCTTGCGGCAGTTGATGAAAAATATGCCCAGGTTAAACTGGCCTCGGGAGAAATCAGACTGGTTAAGAACGAATGTTACGCGACGATCGGTCAGGTTAGCAATTTTGAACACAACGCGGTCAATATCGGCAAGGCGGGAAGAAGCCGCTGGATGGGCAAGCGCCCGGCCGTGCGCGGAACTGTAATGAATCCGGTTGATCATCCGCACGGCGGAGGCGAAGGCCGCCAGGGAATCGGTCTTAAGCATCCGAAAACTCCTTGGGGAAAACCGGCTTTGGGCAAGAAAACCAGAAAGAAATTTAAATACAGCAACAAGTTTATAATTAAAAGACGACAAAAGAGAAAATAGTTCAATAATATGACAAGATCGCTGAAAAAAGGTCCCTACGTGGATCAAAGATTAATCAAAAAAATACAGGACAAGAAACCGGGAGATAAATCGGTTATCAAGACCTGGTCCCGCGCCTCTTCGATTTCGCCTGAGATGGTTGGTTTTACTTTCGGCGTTCATAATGGAAAAGATTTTATTTCAGTTTATATTACGGAAGAAATGGTTGGCCATCGGTTGGGAGAGTTTTCTCTGACGAGGAAGTTTACCCGGCATGGAGGCAAGATGCAGAAGGAAATAGAAATGGCTGCCAAGCAGAAAGAACTGGATGCGGCCAAGGCTGCTAAAACCAGCACTGAAACTAAGAAGAAATAGTAAAATATTATTATGCAAGTATCCGCTAAGTTGAAAAATTTAAGAATTGCGCCGCGAAAAGTAAGATTGGTTGCCAATCTTATTAAAGGTCTGGACGTTAAGGTTGCAATGGATCAAATTGATGCTAATGTAAAAAGGAGCAATGATCCGGTGAAGAAACTGTTGGCAAGCGCAATCAGCAATGGAGAAAATAATTTCGGAATTGACCGGGACAATATGTACGTACGCGATGTGATTGTGGGGGCGGGTCCTACTTTGAAAAGATGGATGCCGAAAGCTTACGGCCGAGCCGGAGCGCTTCTGAAAAGAACTTCCCAGGTGGAAATAATTTTGGAAGAAAGAGTGGAAGGAAAAGGAAGAAAATCCAAAGAACAATTGGAAAAGGAAAAGAAAGAAAAAATGGAAGCTAGGAAAAAAGCTGAAAAAGAAGCGACAAAGGAAGAGGAAAAAACGGAAAAATCTGAAAAGGCCGCGACGAAAGCCAAAGAGGCAAAGCCAATGGAAGAAAAAGGCAAAAAAGTTGAGAAAAAAGGCGGCCTGACCAGCAGAATATTCCGAAGAAAATCAATGTAATTTCAATAGATTTAAAATTAAACCACCAGTATGGGACATAAAGTAAATCCAGTCGGACTGCGCATAGGAATAACCAACACCTGGAAGTCCAAATGGATCAGCAAAAAAGAATATAAGGAAAACCTTCGACAGGATATTGTTATCCGTCAGGACGTTATGAAGAAATGGAGAAGCGCTGCTATTTCCGATGTTGAAGTGGAAAGGTCGGCTGCAATGGTGAAGATTATCATCAAAACCGCGCGCCCCGGAGTTTTGATCGGAAGAGGCGGAAGCGGAATAGAAGATATGCAGAGATATATTCGAAGCAAATTTTTTGCCAATAAAAAAACCGGATTGAAAGTGGAGGTGCAAGAAGTAAAAAACTTTGAAGAAAACGCCTCGCTTGTCGCCCAGAACATTGCTGAACAGCTGGAAAAAAGAATGCCTTTCCGGAGAGCGATGAAATCGATGCTGGAACAGGTTTTGAAAAATAATAGAATCAAAGGAGTAAAAATTGAGATGTCGGGAAGACTGGGCGGGGCCGAAATGTCCCGGCGCGAATGGGCGGCCAAAGGAACGCTTCCTCTGCACACTCTGCGAGCCGACATTGATTTCGCCCGAGCGACAGCTTACACGACTTACGGAACATTGGGAGTAAAAGTTTGGTTATACAAAGGCGAGGTATTTAATAAAGATAAAGATAATAAATAGTCAGACAGAATTGAATTTTGAGTATACAAACATATGTTGATGCCTAAAAAAGTAAAACACAGGAAGCTGCACCGAGGCGGAAGGATCCGCGGAAAATCCAATCGCGGCAATTCGATCAGTTTCGGAAGTTTCGGATTGAAATCGTTGGAAACCGGATTGGTTTCGGCCCGCCAAATTGAAGCGGCTCGCCGGGCGATGACCAGATATGTCCAAAGAGGCGGAAAGATTTGGATCAGAATTTTCCCGGATAAGCCGATGACTGCCAAAGGAAGTGAAACCCCGATGGGTAAAGGAAAAGGCGCGGTAGATCATTTTGTGGCAGTTATAAAACCGGGCCGGGTATTGTTTGAAATGGATGGCGTCAAGAAAGAGATCGCTCAAGAAGCGATGAAACTGGCAGCCTACAAGTTAAGCGTAAAAACCAGATTTATTGTTAAAGAAGCGGAATAAAAATATATGAAGATTAAGGAATTGCGGGAAAAAAATATAGAAGAATTGAAAAAGCTTTTGGCTGAGAAGAGGGAAGCGGTGCGAAAACTGAGGTTTGATATCTCATCCAAGCACATAACGAAGGTGCGGGACATCCGAAATGCCAGAAAAGACGTGGCCAAGATTCTAACTTTAATTAATGAGAAAAAATAATGGAAAAAAGCGTTTCTCAAAATAAAATAATTGCCAAAAAGAAAGGCGTGGTTGTCAGCGACAAAATGGCGAAGACTGTTATTGTGGCTGTGGACAGTTTTAAGACCCATCCGAAATACAAGAAAAAGATGAAAGTGACCAAACGCTACAAGGCGCACGATGAGGAGAATAAATACAAAATTGGAGACAAAGTGGAGATTGTTCCGACCAGGCCGATTAGCAAACAAAAAAGTTATAAAGTTTTATAAAGCATTATGATTCAAGCAGAGACAAAATTGAAAGTAGCTGACAATACCGGCGCCAAAGTGATCGAATGTTTCAAGGTGCTTGGCGGTTCCCGGAGAAGATATGCCCAGATCGGCGATATTATCGTGGCTTCTGTGAAATCGGCCGAGCCGCGGGGAATGGTGAAAAAGGGAGATAAGGTTAAGGCGGTGATTGTCCGGCAGGCCAAAGAGCTTAGAAGAAAAGACGGTTCGTATATCCGATTCGATGAAAACGCGGCGGTGATTTTGGAAGGAAAAGATCCGAAAGGCACCAGAATTTTCGGACCGATCGCCAGAGAAATAAGAGACAAAGGATTTAATAAAATTGTTTCCTTGGCTCCGGAAGTTTTATAAAGAATAAAACAAGATTATGAGAATTAAGAAAAATGACCAAGTCAAAATAATTGCAGGAAAAGACAGCGGCAAGACCGGAAAAGTTTTAAGAATGTTTCCTAAAGAAAGCCGATTAATGGTGGAGGGTTTGAATTTGGTTAAGAAACATACGCGGCCGAAAAGAGAAGGAGAAAAAGGACAAAGGATTGAAATTCCCGGAAAGATGAACATTTCAAATGTCATGCTGGTCTGTCCTAAATGTGGAAAACCGACAAGGATTGAATTTAAAATAGCAGGAGACGACAAACTGAGAATTTGTAAGAAATGTAAGGCGGAATTATAAAAATATTATGAAAACGATCAAAGAAAAATATTACGGTACGGTTATTGCTGAAATGAAAAAGAAGCACAAATTGGAAAACGACCTGCAAGTTCCGAAAATCGAAAAGGTTGTGGTTAACGTCGGAATTGGAAAATATCTGAAAGATTCCAATATGGTTAAAGATATTGTCGAATCGGTAAGAGCGATCACCGGGCAAAAGCCGGTAATGACCAAATCGAGAAAATCCATTGCCGGATTCAAAATAAGGGAAGGATTGGAAGTGGGAATAAAAGTGACGCTTCGAGGACGGCGCAAATGGGATTTTATCGAGCGTCTGGTCAAGTCAGCCTTGCCCCGCGTCCGTGATTTTCAGGGAATCAAAGAATCGGCCGTGGATGCGCGCGGAAATATGAACATCGGGATCAAGGAACATACTATTTTTCCTGAAATTGTTCCCGAGAATGTAAAAAATATCATGAGTTTTCAGGTTAATATCGCGACGAATGCCGGAAATCGGGAAAGGGGATTGGAATTATTCAAGCTGCTGGAATTCCCGATTGAGAAAAAAGATTAATAATAAAAAATAATCAATTTTAATTTTAGAGATTTTAAACATTTATGGCAAAGAAATCCGTAGAAGCAAGAGCAAGAAAAAAACCAAAGTTTTCCACGCGGACAGTGAGAAGATGCTGGCGTTGCGGCAGAAAGCATGGCTATATGCGCGAGTTTGATATTTGCAGGATTTGCTTCCGTGAATTAGCCAGTACCGGACAAATTCCGGGAGTCAAGAAATCCAGTTGGTAATTAAAAATTAATTTTAAATTTTAAATTTAAAATTCTAAATTTATCGAATACATATGTTAGATCCAATAGCAGAAATGTTAACACGAATAAGGAATGCCCAAGGGGCCGGGAAAAACGAGGTGATTGTAAAAGCATCTAACTTAAAGTTGGCCATCGCCAAGATTTTGGAAAAGGAAGGGTTTGTGGAATCAGTCATGAAAGAAACGATAGACAACGTCGCGAATCTGAAAATAGCTCTGAAGTATTACAGAATTTCCAATGTTAAAAAAGTTCCGGCTATCAAGCATATAAGAAGAATAAGCAAAGAAGGCCAGAGAATTTACATAAAAAACAAGGAGATCAGACCGGTGAAGAAAAATTATGGAATTGCGGTCATTTCTACTTCGAAAGGCGTGATGACGGCGTCCGAGGCCAGAAAGAATGGGCTGGGAGGGGAATATCTCTGTGAAGTTTGGTAAGAAATTTAAATTAAATTCACAAAACAATGAGTAGGATAGGGAAAAAACCAGTAATATTAGCCGACGGAATTGAAGCAAAACTTCAAAATAACCGCTTGGAGATCAAGGGGCCGAAAGGCACTCTTGATTTGACTATCCATCGGGAAATTGCCGTGGAAATCAAAGACAAAGAAATTATTGTTTCTCAAAAAGGAAAATCCAAGAAGGCTCCGGCGATCTGGGGTTTAACTCGAGCACTTATTGAAAATATGGCAGCCGGCGTCAAAGAGGGATATCAGAAACAACTGGAATTGCAGGGAGTCGGTTATCGCATGTCGGTGCAAGGCAAAAAAATAGCTATGACTTTGGGTTTCTCCCATCCAGTAGAAATGATTGTTCCGGAAAAACTGGAGGCCAAGATTGAAAACAACATACTGACTATTTCCGGAATTGACAAACAGGCGGTCGGACAGTTCTCCGCTGATATAAGAAAACTGAAAAAAGTCGAACCGTATAAAGGCAAGGGTTTCCGCTATGTGGGCGAGCACGTGCGAAAGAAAGTCGGAAAGAAGGCTGCCGCTAAATAATAAAGAGGATAAAATTATAACTTATGAATAAAATCAGCAGAAACAAATCAAGATTGCAAAGGAAGCGGCGCGTCCGCGCCAAAATTTCCGGCACTTCCGAAAAACCGAGACTGGCTGTCTTTCGAAGTTTGAAAGAAATTTACGTCCAGGTTATCGACGATGCCGAAGGCGCTACCTTGGTTTCCGCTTCACTGAAAGAAATCAAAGCGAAAAACGATGTTGATGGAGCCAAAAAAGTCGGAGCGCTGGCCGCTAAAAAATGTTTGGATAAAAAAATTGAAACTGTTGTTTTTGACAGGGCAGGCTATAAATATCATGGAAAAATAAAGGCTTTGGCGGACGGAGCCCGCGAAGGCGGATTAAAATTTTAAAAATTTTTAAGATTAAATATAATTATGGCAAAAGGTGAGAAAAAATTTAATGCGAAAAGAGAAAAGCCGGAATTTGACCAGAAGCTTTTGGATCTGGCGCGCGTCACCCGCGTAGTTAAAGGCGGACGCCGTTTTCGTTTTCGAGCGACTTTGGTGATTGGAAACCGCAAAGGAAGAGTCGGCGTGGGCGTCGGCAAAGGCGCCGATGTTTCAGATGCGATCAGAAAAGCTTTCGATGATGCCAAAAAGAATATGATCAATGTGGCGACTGCAAAAAATAATACTATTCCTCATGATATTTCATACAAATCGGGAAGCGCGAAAATAATTTTGAAACCGGCCGTTGAAGGACGCGGAATAATCGCCGGCGGAGCCATTCGGACAGTGATTGACCTGGCCGGACTTAAGGACATAGTTTCCAAATCGTTGGGAACTTCCAATAAGCTGAACGTGGCGCGCGCTACAGTCGAAGCCTTGAAAACGTTTGAAATTTCTCGCACCAGAAAAGCGAGGCAAGCATAAATTAAAAATAAGATAAAGCCATGCAGATAAACACATTGAAACTTAATACGCCGAGAAAAAAAAGGAAGACCATCGGCCGCGGCGGAAAAAAAGGAACTTACTCCGGCAAAGGAAATAAAGGCCAAAAAGCCAGAAGCGGCGCTCATGTCAACCCGCTTTTCGAGGGAGGGAGATCTACTTTGACCGATCATTTGAAAAAAGTGCGCGGTTTCAAATCTCTCCGGCCGAAAAATGTTGTTGTAAAATTGGCTGATCTGGAAAAGAAATTGGAAGGAGATCTGGTCAATAAAGAAACTTTGATAAAATCAGGGCTGGTCGAAAGGACAAGGGCGAAGGCCGGAAGAATAAAAATTTTGGGCAAAGCTGAAATTAACAAAAAACTGAAAATTGAAAAAGAAATCTTGATCAGCGCCTCTTCCAGAGAATCCGTTGAAAAAGCCAAAGGTGAAATTCAAAGCTAGCTCGCAGGAGTTAGCTTGTTGGCTTCTAGGGATGACGCTGAAATTAAAATAAAATATGCTGAACAAAGTTTTACAAATTTTTAAGATTAAAGAATTGCGGGATAAAATATTTTTTATCCTGGCTCTTTTGATTGTCTTCAGGCTGATGGCCAACATTCCGGTTCCGGGAGTCAATCAGGATCAACTGCGGCAGTTTTTCCAGAACAACCAATTCTTCGGATTGCTCAATCTTTTTTCCGGCGGCGGCCTGCACAGCATTTCTATTGTTCTTTTGGGAGTCGGTCCCTACATTACCGCCTCGATTATCATGCAGCTTTTAACAATGATCATCCCGCGCTTGGAACAGATTTACAAAGAAGAGGGCGAGGCCGGCCGGCAAAAATTCAATCAATGGACGCGCTGGATCACCGTTCCTTTGGCGGCGCTTCAAACTTTCGGCATGATCACCTTGCTTCGGTCGCAAAACATATTGGGGCAATTGAGCGCCTTCGACGTTTTTTCTATCATCGTGATTGCCGTCGCCGGAAGCATTTTCCTGATGTGGTTGGGGGAACTTATTACGGAAAAAAATATCGGAAACGGCGTGTCGCTGATAATTTTTGCCGGAATTGTGGCCGGATTGCCATCGGCAGTTTCCCGATTGTATTCGACTTTTGATCCGTCCCAGCTTTTTACTTACATAATCTTGTTTGCCGTGACGATAGTCGTTATCGGTGCCATTGTTATTGGAACTGAAGGACAAAGGAATATTCCGGTTTCTTATGCCAAGAGAATTCGCGGCAACAAAATGTACGGCGGGACTTCCACTCATCTGCCGTTGCGGGTGAACCAGGCCGGAGTCATTCCGATCATCTTTGCGATGTCCATTATGCTTTTTCCGGGAATGATTGCCAACTTTTTGATAAATGCCCACAACCAAACAATTGTAAACATTGCAATTTTTACGAAAAACATTTTTCAAAACCAATGGTTTTACGGTTCGGCCTATTTTGTCCTGGTGGTGGCCTTTACCTATTTCTATACGGCAGTGGTATTCGATCCGCACCAGATTTCTGAAAGTTTGCAAAAGCAAGGCGGCTACATTCCCGGCATCCGTCCCGGCAATAACACGACCGAATATTTGTATAAAATAATGAATCGAATTACTTTGTCCGGCGCCCTGTTTCTGGGAATCATTGCAATTTTGCCGTTTATCATTCAGGGGATAACCGGAATGAATACCGTTACCATCGGCGGCACCGGGCTGTTGATCGTCGTGGCGGTGGTCATCGAGACTGTGAAAGCGATTGAGGGCCAGCTGGTGATGCGCGATTACGAAGGCTTCTAGCTCGCCTCGCGAGAATTAATTTCCAAATTTCAAATCTCAAATCTCAATTTTCAATAAATTCCTAATTTTAAAATTTCCAATCAACCAGTCTTTATTGTTAAAAATTGATCATTGATTGAAAATTGTAAATTGATAATTGAAAATTATTATGAACATAGTTATTCTTGGTCCGCAAGGATCCGGCAAGGGGACGCAGGCCGAACTTCTGGCGCAAAAATACAATCTGGAGCACATCGACACAGGAAAATTTCTTCGCGAAGTCGCTCGCATGAATACTGCGCTGGGCAAAGAAGTCTATGAAACCGCAAACGTTCGCAAGGAACTTGTTCCGGACCATATTTTGGAAGAAATATTGCGGCTCAAGCTGAATGATGTCGATCGCGGACAGGGATTGGTTTTGGACGGAATGCCCAGAAATATGGGACAGGTTGGATTTATAGAAAAGATATTTCTCAGTTTTGGAAGAAAATTGGACAAAATATTTTTTCTGGATGTCTCCGAAGAAGAATCGATCAAAAGAATTTCCAAACGCTGGATTTGCGAAAAATGCAAAACTAATTTCATAATGGGAAAAGATATTGAGAACGAGCGGGAAGCGTGCCTCAAGTGCGGAGGGAAATTGGCGCAAAGAATCGATGATACGCCGGAAGGAATAAGAAAAAGACTTCAAGTATTCAAAAGAGAAACAATTCCGGTCCTCAATTATTACAAAGAAAAAGGAATTTTGATCAGAATCGACGGCGCGCGGCCGATCGAAAAAGTTTTTGAAGAAATTGCCAAATATCTTGAAAAAATATGATACTAATCAAATCAAAAGAGGATATCCAGGCGATGCGCGAAGGCGGAAAGATTTTGGCGGGCGTGATGAAAAAGATCGAAACCGCGATCGCTCCGGGGAAAAATACTTTGGAATTGGATAAGCTCGCTGAAGAGCTTATTTTGTCTTCCGGCGGCGCACCGGCGTTCAAGGGTTACGGCGCGGAAGAGGGCAGTCCGTTTCCGGCGACCATTTGCGCTTCAATCAATGACGAGATCGTTCACGGCATTCCGGAAAAAAATAAAATTTTAAAAGCGGGCGATGTTTTCAAGGTGGACATTGGGATGAAATATAAAAATTTTTATACCGATATGGCGCGCACATTCGCGGTGGGAAAAATTTCCGATGAGGCGCAAAAGCTGATTGAAGTGACGGAAAAATCTTTTTGGGAGGGTGTGAAAAAACTGAAAGCCGGCGCCCAGCTGAGCGATTATTCCAAGGCGGTTCAGAAATTCGTGGAAGCTAACGGTTTTTCGGTGGTGCGGAATCTGGTCGGGCACGGAGTGGGGAAAGAACTGCACGAAGATCCGTACATTCCCAATTATTTCAATAAAAAATATAACGATATGACGCTGGAAGCCGGGATGACTTTGGCGCTTGAGCCGATGGTGAACGCGGGAAATTTTGAAACTATTTTGGGATCGGACGGTTGGACTTTTAAAACTAAAGACGGGAGCCTCAGCGCGCACTACGAAAATTCGATCGTGATAACGGAAAAGGGCGTGGAAGTTTTGACCGTATAAAGTTATTCCACATTCTCCCTCTCCTTTTAGGAGAGGGATTGAGGGAGAGGTTAATATATTTAAAATAAAAAAAGACCCCGCAATGCAAAGCTTCTTGCATTGGGGGCCCGGAGAAAATCTAGGATATCATCATGGCAGCAACGGAGAGAAAAAGTAAAAATCCAATTCCTGTAGCCGCCATCGGATGCTGCTCGACAAAGTTTATCACAATGTCGAGTATGTCTGGGCCTTCTGATTTTTTGCAGCTCATTCTTCCTCCTTTAAAAATTTTTTGTCCGGAGTGGGGCTGTTAGTAAAAATAACTAGTCCCACTTGTTCTGCCGAAAGTCCCGGGAGATTCTTTCCGATGTATATGCGATCCATCGGATGATCTGCCCCGTATTTTTTTCTGTAGTTAATGGAAGAAAACTTCCCAGGATTATCGGCTTCATAAATATGCTCGAATTCCTGGTTTATGCTGTTTCCAAAAATCTTTTTTACATTCGATGTTCCGGCCATAATCGGTCCGAAAAAATCGGCCGGACTCTGGCCATCTTCAACAGATACGATGGGTCTTCCGTCAAAATAACCCTGAAAAAATTTATAAAATACTACCGTCCTGAATGAAAGGGCGGCCATCGCGGCAATGATCGCAAGTGTAAGAATAAGTTTTTTCATTTTTTTCTCCAAAAAATTATATTGTCAAAGAAATTTGCAGCGCTTTGTAAAACAAAGGCACTACAATTAAACAGTCTAACATAATTTTATATCTATGTCAACACAAACGCAAAATTCAGCTAAAATAAGCCACTATTTGGGGGTGGATTTTGGTTTGGCGAAAATTGGATTGGCTATTGCCGATTCGGAAACCAAAATCGCTTTTGCTTACAAAACCTTGGAAAATAATTCCGAAATTTTTAATAATCTTAAAAAAATTATTGCCAAAGAAGAAATTAATAAACTTATTGTCGGCAAGTTAAATTCCGGAATAAGTCAAAAATATTTTAATATTGAAAAAATCGGAGAAGATTTTGCAAAGAAATTGGGTGTGGAAGTGGAATATCAGGAAGAGATGTTTTCCACGAAAATGGCGGAAACTTTGCTCAAGGAAAAGGGCGCCAAGAAAATAAAAAACTTGGACGATCAAGAAGCGGCCAGAATCATTCTCCAAAGCTGGCTGGATAAAAAATAGATTCTTTTCGTAAAAACTCAATACTTTGCATTTCTGCACATTTTTGCATGATCCAATATTGTGCTATACTAACCCCAAGGAAAAACCTTGTTAACTTTTATTATCCAAACAAAAACAATGAGCGAAAACAAACCCCACTTGTCCGTAATTATCCCTGCTTACAAAGAGGCTAAGCGGATCGGAAACAATCTTTTGGAAATTGAAAAATATTTGAGCCAAAAGAATTTTACTTATGAAATTTTGGTTGTCATCGACGGCTCGCCGGACAATACTGCCGAGGTGGCTAAAACTTATTCGGATAAAGTCAAAAATCTGCGAGTGATCAACAATTCGGAAAACCACGGCAAGGGTTACGTCGTTCGTCAAGGACTTTTGGAAGCGAAAGGCGAATACAGATTATTTTTGGACGCCGACGGTTCAACTTCCATCACGCATTTGGACACTTTTCTGCCAGAGTTTGAAAAGGGTTTTGACGTCGTGGTCGGATCGCGCGACATCCCGGGCGCTTATATTCAGGTACATCAACCGAAATATCGCGAGATTATGGGCGACGGAGGGAACTGGCTGATCAGAATCATTTTAGGGCTTTGGGCTTATCCTGACACGCAATGCGGTTTTAAGATGCTCAGCGCCAAGGCCGCCCAGGAAGTGGCCAGCCGGATGGTGGTGGACAGGTTCGGATTTGATTTTGAAATGATTATTCTGGCGAAAAAACTGGGATTCAAAATAAAACAGATGCCGGTCCGATGGTTGAACGAAGAAGGTTCGACTGTCGGCCTGACCGGCCCCAACGGCTTTATTCAAGTGCTTATTGATTTGTTTAAGACGAGATGGAGATTGTGGCTGGGAAAATATAAAATAAAGAAATTTTAGTAGTCTTGTCATTCCGGACTTGATCCGGAATCTAAAGAGATCCTGAATCAAGTTCAGGATGACAATGCGAGGAGGATGACAAACAAAAATAAAAATTCAATATCGGAGTTGCGGCAGGATCTGGTGACGGGAGACTGGGTCGTGATCGCCACCGGGCGGTCCAAACGTCCGGAAGAATTCGCGGCGTTCAAAAGAGAAATCGTGCAGGAAGATCCGGGAAAACTTTGCTTTTTCTGTTTTCCGGAAGAAACCGGCCAAGAAAAAGACGTTTTGATTTACAAAAAAGATAACGGCGATTGGAGCTTGCGGGTTTTTCCCAACAAATATCCGGCATTCAAGCGCGGAGGAAAAATCAAACATCACGAAGAGGGTCCGTTTTTCAAAATGGACGGCGTGGGTTATCATGAAGTTATCGTAACGCGCGACCACATGCGCCAGATCGCTTTGCTGGACGCATTGGAAGTTGCGGAGATAGCCGATGCTTACCAAGAAAGATATATTGACTTGATGAATAAGAAAAATGTCAACTATATCGAAATTTTTTGCAACCACGGCAAAGAAGCGGGAGCTTCCATTGTTCATCCGCATTCCCAGCTGGCGGCGATTCCGGTGATTTCTCCCCACATTCAGAGCGAATTGGACGGCGCGGAGAGTTATTATCGCGCCAATCGCCATTGCGTTTATTGCACGATTGCCGATTGGGAAAGCGAGCACAAAAAAAGGATAGTTTTTGAAAACGATTCTTTCATCGCCTTTTGTCCTTTTTCTTCGCGGGCGGCATTTGAAGTTTGGGTGATGCCGAAAAAACACAAACCGTATTTCGAAAGAATCACCGATGAAGAAAAAGTGGCTTTCGCTGAGGCATTGCAAATATCGGTGAATAAAATTTATAAAGCCTTGGGAGATCCGCCGTACAATTTTTATCTGCACACATCTCCTTGCGACGGCAAAGATTATCCGCATTATCACTGGCATCTGGAAATTCTTCCGCACACGGCAATTTGGGCCGGCTTCGAACTTTCCACCGGCATTGAGGTTTCCACAATCGAACCGGAAGCGGCGGCGGAATTTCTCAGAAATCAATAAAAAATTAAACATTGATCTAAAATCGCAAATTGATAATTGAAAATTTTTATTATGCATGAAATAATTTTTAATATATTTTCTAATTTTCCGAAACCACTGGCCACTTTTCTGATTGCGGCGGTTCCGGTGACGGAATTGCGGGCGGCGCTGCCTCTGGCGTATAAAGTTTATCATTTGTCGGCTTTTTATTCCTGGCTTTTTTCGGTGCTGGGGACTTTTTTCGCGATGATTCTGGTTGTGTATCTGCTGGATCCCATCGCCAATCTTTTATCCAAGTATTTTAAGTTTTTTAAGAAGTTTTTCGAATGGCTTTTCGAGCATACCCGGAAACATCATGGGAAAAAAATGGAAATGTATGAAGAGTGGGCGCTCTTCATTTTGGCGGCCACGCCCGTTCCTTTGCTGGGCGGATTGACCGGAGCGCTGGCAGCTTTCGTTTTCGGTACGTCGAAGAAGAAAGCGCTGCCGCTGCTTTTGTTGGGAACAATGGTTTCGGGCTTGATAGTTTTGGGGATAACAATATATTTTTAAATTATGAAAAAATTGGTCATTGGAAATTTGAAAATGAACATTCTGAGTCCGGATGAACGCGATCGTTATTTGGCCTGGCTTAAAAAAGAATTGGCCGGAAAGAAGAACAATGATTCAGAAATTATTCTGTGTCCGCCTTTCGTGCATATGGAAGCGTTTAAAAAATGGAACAATAAAAAAATTCACCTGGGAGCGCAGAATATGTTTTCGGAGACCAAAGGATCTTATACGGGCGAGATTTCCCCTGTGATGCTCAAAAATCTGGGTTGTGAATATGTGATCTTGGGCCACAGCGAACGGAGAAGATATTTCGGAGAAAGCAATGGATCAATAAATTTGAAGATTGCTTCCGCTTTGAAGAATGGATTGAAGCCGATTCTCTGCGTAGGAGAGACGCGCGAGGAAAAAGAAAACGAACGGACGCTCGGCGTGATTACAAACCAGGTCAAAGAAGCTCTTTTGGGCGTCAAGCGTGCCAAAGCGGAACAAATAATTCTTGCTTACGAGCCGGTTTGGGCGATTGGGGGGGAAAAAGTTCCGACGGCCAATGAAATTATGGAAGCTAAACTTCTGATCAGAAAGATTTTAGTGGATCTGTTTGGAAAAAAATACGCCGATCTCGTTCCTATTATTTATGGAGGCAATGTCAATATTAAGACGGTTGCCGGCGTCTGTGTTGATTCGGGAATGGACGGAGTTTTGATCGGGAGGGAAAGTTTGCAACCGCATGAGTTTGTGAAAATAGCGGATATTATTAATAATAGTTGTAAATTTTAAATCTTATAATTCTTAACAAATTTTAATTTCTAAATTTTAATTTTAGATTTTAGAATTTCAAAACAAAATGCTGGTTAGTGCCAAAGAAATTTTAACCAAGGCGAAAGAAGGCGGATATGCCGTCGGAGCCTTCAACACGATCAATCTGGAAATTACTCAGGGAATTATGGCGGCCGCCAAAGAAACGCGCTCCCCGCTTATTATTCAAGTGACGGAAAAAACTTTTGATTACGCGGGCGGGCGGATGATTTATGAGATCATTAAAAAGTTAGCCGAAGATTATGATCCGGAAGTCAAAGTGGCTGTCCATTTGGATCACGGTAAAAGTTTCGAAGCGGTCCAGCGGGCGGTCGAGATCGGTTTCGGTTCGGTGATGTACGACGGATCGCGCAAACCTTTCAATGATAACCTGAGAATCACCAAAAGCGTTGTGGAATATTGCCATCCGAAAGATATTTGGGTTCAGGGCGAACTGGGCAATGTTCCGTATGTGAGTGAACTGAAGATGGAAGATGTTGACTGGGATAAATATATGACTGATCCGGATCAGGCCAAGGAATTCGTAGAAGCGACCGGAATTGATACGCTGGCGGTGGGAATCGGCAACGCCCACGGATTTTTCAAGGAAAGGGAAGTGCCTGATTGGAAAAGGCTTTCAAAAATCAGAGAGATGGTTGACGTTCCGCTTATCATGCACGGCGCTTCCGATTGGGAAGACGGCAAAGCCAAAGAAGCGATTAAGCGCGGCGTGAGTTGTTTTAATATCGATACGAACACTCAATTGGCTTTTGTCAGCACATTGAGCAGCGAGTTTAAAGATCATGATCCGGGAATCGATCCGCGCGACATTTTGGAACAAGCTCGCGAGGCAGTGAAGCATAGCGTGATGAAAAAAATGGAGCTTTTCGGAAGCGCGGGAAAGGCTTAGAACATTTTTGCATTTTGAGTTTTGCCTTTTAATTTATTTTTTTATGTGTCTCGCCTTTCCGGGAAAAATTGAAAAAATCAACGGACAGCTGGCGACAGTTAATTTTGACGGGATTAAAAAGGAAGTGAATGTATCTTTAGTGGATGCCAAAGCGGGCGAATACGTGATCGTACACGCCGGTTTTGCGGTGGAAAAAATGAATCGGGCTGAAGCGGAAAAAATAAATTCTTACAAAAAGAAATGAAACTGCCGGAGGAAATTTTATCCGATATTAAAAAAAAGGCGCGTTCGATCAGGCGCCCTTTGCGTTTTATGGAGCTTTGCGGCACTCATTCGCAGACGATCGCGCAGAACGGATTGAAAAGCATCCTGCCGGAAAATATTAAATTGGTTTCCGGACCGGGCTGTCCTGTGTGCGTGACCGATCAGAGCGATATTGACATTGTGGTTGGGTTGGCGCTGGCCGGAATTCCGATTGCGGTCTATGGCGATACGCTCAACGTTCCGGGCAACCTGATGAGTCTGGAAGAGGCGCGGCGGAACGGCGCGGACGTTTCGGTTGTTTACGATATTTCCGAAGCGGTAAAAATGAAAACGCAAAAACCGAAAATTACTTTTTTCGGATTGGGTTTTGAAACAACGACGCCGATGAGCGCCTGGGCGATCAAACATGGTTTGATAGTTTATTCGGCGCACAAAATTTTTCCGCCGGCCATGGCGGCGCTCTTGGCAAACAAAGAAAGACGAACCTCATCCGGCGCTTCGCGCCACCTTCTCCTTGGAAAGGAGAAGGGAATTAAGAAAGAAAACTTTCAGATTGACGGCTTCATTGATCCGGGACACGTCAGCGCTATCATTGGAACTGAAATTTATAATCAATTTAAAATTCCTCAGGTGATTGCCGGCTTTGAAGGGATCGATGTTTTGCTTGCGGTCGATATATTGCTTGACCAGATAATCAACAAAGAAATAAAAGTCGAAAACGAATACGCGCGGGTGGTGAAAAAAGAAGGAAACGCCAAAGCCAGAAAATTGATCGAAGAAGTTTTTGAAATTGCCGACGCCAAGTGGCGCGGGCTGGGAGAAATAAAAAATTCCGGACTGAAGATTCGAAAGAAATACAAAAATCAGGACGCGGAATTCGTTTACAAAGGTCTGATTGCGCAAATCAAAAAAGAAATCAAGCCGAAGCCGAACGCCTGCAAATGCGGATTGGTCCTGCAAGGATTGATTGAATCGAAAGACTGTCCGCTTTTCGCCAAAGTCTGCACGCCGGACAATCCCCAAGGCGCCTGCATGGTGTCGGTGGAAGGAAGTTGCAATGTGGCTTATGGGTATGAACGCGAATAACTTTAGAAATCGAAATGTCTTTAATTTTCACTTGGCCTTTTTGAAAAATTATTGGTAAAATTAAGACATAATTAAAATATGATGAAAATATGGAAACAAGAAAATTTACTTCAGAAGAGACTGAAAAATTAGTAGAGGAAAAAGCCGCGAGATTTTTCGAAACACTGAGCGAAGACATTAAAAAAGGTATTGGGCGTCTGCGCGAGGAAGCGCCGGGTAGTGAATTGACTAGTTGGATAAACAGGCAGGTAGTTTTAGGCAATGAACAAAAATTGAAAGATTTGCAAACACTTATGAATAAAATGGGTTACGATATCGGCAGCTTGGTTGCCATCGAAAAAGATAAACAGGAGGAAGCGGTCAGATATCTTGAAGAATGTTTCAATCCATATTTTAATGAAAAAGAAAAACAAGAAGCTCGAGAAGAGTTGAAAAGTATTTTGGGATAAGCAAAAAGCCGGCAAAAATGTAAATTTGCCGCACAATTAATGTAAATATCTTTACTGTGATTTATGAAGGAAAAAGAAGTCGTAACAATCGAAGCCGGAGCGGGCGGCGAAAAATCGTCCGAACTGATTTCCGAAATCAGAAAGATTTTGAAAGTGAAAGGCGCGTGGAAGAATCTGGACGATGACGGAGCGGTTCTTGACCTCGCCCCGACCCTCTCCTTAAAAAGGAGAGGGAGGACGATGAAATTTGGACAAATGTCCAAATTGGTCTTTACGACTGATGCTTTCATCGTCGATCCGATATTTTTTCCGGGCGGTGACATCGGGAAGATCGCGATGACCGGAACGATCAATGATCTTGCGATGATGGGCGCGAAACCGCTGGGAATTTCCTTGAGCTTGGTTATCGAGGAAGGATTTCCAAAAGAAGATTTGCGAAAAATTTTATCCTCCATCAACAAAGTTTCCGAAGAGACCGGAGTGCCGATTGTGACGGGTGATACGAAAGTCACGGAAAAGGGAAAGATCGACAAGATTGAGATTACGACTGCCGGGATTGGAGTGGCGGAAAGGGTAATTGAAAGCGGAGGAGCGAAGCCGGGTGATGTCGTGATTGCTTCAGGCGATTTGGGCGAACACGCGGTCGCGCTTTTGGCGGCGAGATTTAATTATCAAACTAAAATCAAAAGCGACTGCAAAACTTTGGAAAAAGAGATTCGGGCGGTTGGAAAATATCTGACTTCCGCCAAAGATCCGACGCGCGGCGGCTCGGCGGCGGTGCTTAACGAGATCGCGGAAAAATCCAAAGTGAAAATTGTTTTGGAAGAAAATAAATTACCGTTCAAAAAAGACACCATCGCGATCTCGGAACTTTTGGGAATCGACAAATTTTCTTTTCCGTCGGAAGGAAGATTCGTGGGGACGGTTTCTGAAAAAAACGCGGGAAGAATTTTGAAAATATTGACTAAATTCAACAAAGAAGCAAAAATAATCGGAAGAATTGAAAAGGGGAAGGGAGTATTCTTGAAAACAAATCTCGGTGCTGTGAAAAAAATCGAAGTGCCAAGAGGAAAACTAATTCCGAGGATTTGTTAAATAATAAACGATTTGCCCGAACGAAAGTCCCGCGTCGCCACGTGGGACTTTTTTATTGGTGTAAACGCCCCTGGACTCCAAATAATCGGAAATAATTTTGTTGTTGGCGATGCCGCCGGCGAAGAAAATTTCAGGGTTGTCATTCCGGACTTGATCCGGAATCTTTTTTTTATTAGATCCTGAATCCCTGGCCGTAGGCCGTACGGGCGAGGCAAGTTCAGGATGACACTGCTTTATTATTCCATGCAATCCTTCCGCAAGATACATTTGCGCCGTGGCAGCCAAGCGTTTTTTGTCTTTGCTTAAATTTTTTATCAGATATTCGAAAAGCGGCGTGGTCATTAAAATATTATTTTCAATCACTGGTTTTAATGAATACGGTTTGTTTGAGTTTTTTTCCAAAAGATCAATCGGTTCGTGCTTGTAGTTTCTTTTGTTTTTACAAAAACCCAACAGAACGGAGGCGGCGTCTAAAATGCGTCCGGTCGAAGAAGTTTCCTGGCAATTGAAATTTTGCCGAAGCTGGTTATATAAAAGTTCGAATTCGTTTTTGGAATAATATTTTTTTACACGAGCATGAATTTCCTTTTTATCTAAAAATTTATCCAAAATGCCAATCAACATTCTAGCCGGTTCACGAATGGCCAAATCTCCGCCGATCAAAATTTGGTTTTCCAAGTGTCCGATCCGATTAGCTTTTAGTTTGTGGTTTTCAGCTTCCAGTTGAAAAATTTCACCGCCCCAAATGTTTCCGTCCGATCCGTAGCCAGTGCCGTCGCAAGCAATGCTGATGGCAGCTTTTAGCTTATAGCTTTTAGCTGTTATCATTTTATCGCCGATTGCCGAAAAAATATGCGCCAGATGGTGTTGGATTTTGATATGTTTCGCTTTGAATTTTTTAGCCAGCTCCTTTCCCAATCCGGTTGTTCTGTAGAGCGGGTGGAGATCGGTCAGAATCACATCCGGCCTTAGTTTATTTTTCTTTAGAAAATCCAAAACTTCTTTTTTAAATTTAGCGAAATTTTTTTCCTCCAGAAGATCTCCGAAAGAATCTGAAAAATAAATTCGACCAGATTTTTTTGACCCCCTTTGTGTTTTCCCCTTTGCAAGAGGGGAAAAATATTGAAGCGGCAAATATACGGAAAAGTTGCCGTCGGACTCCGGACCGAGCGCTAAAACAGTTTTTTTATTTTTCGAATAAATCGTATAGGTTTTCATTATGGCCAGTGTATCACTTTTGAAAAATATATGCTAAAATCAACTTATGGAAAAACCAAAACCAAAAATTGCGATTGTGAGCTTGACTTCCTGCGAAGGCTGCCAATTTGTTCTGCTTGATATGGGCGAAAAATTTTTCAGTTTTGTCAACGAAGCAGATATGGTCGACTTTCGATTAATTGAGGATGACGAAGGTCCGGGCATGGATCTCGATGTGGTTTTGGTGGAGGGTAATCCGGTGACGGAAGAAAATATAAAAACGCTGAAACAAGTACGGAAGCGCGCCAAGATCCTGGTGGCGATGGGGAATTGTGCGGCGATGGGCGGTGTGCCTGAAATCAAGAACTATCACGAAGGCGCGAACACTATCAAACACGTATATAAATATATCCAAGGAATTTATAATCCGGAAATCAAAGAGATCGACAATTTCGTGAAGGTCGATTTTGTTCTGCCTGGTTGCCCGATCAATGGGGAAGAGTTTTTGAAATATATGCCATTTTTGATCGAAGCAGCGCAAACCGGAGATTTTTCAAAAGTGCCAATTATTCCCGACCAGCCGATCTGCGTCGAATGTAAAGCGGCGGGAAACAAATGCTTGCTTTTGGAAGGAAAGCCGTGTTTTGGCCCGATGATTTTGGGCGGCTGCAACGCGGTCTGTCCGACTGCTCGAATGGGCTGTCAAGGCTGTCGCGGTTTGCGTCCAAAAGGAAACACAAAGGCGATGCGGGCTGCGCTTAAAAAATTTATGACCGATGAGCAATTTGATAATACAACGGAAATTTATGGGCTGCGGGATGATATTGAAGCGCGGGAAAAGGAAAATTAACCCCCACACCAATTATGTTTTACTCGTATGTTTTAAAAAGTAAAAAAGATGGCGAGATGTATATTGGATCAACAAATGATTTAAAAAAGCGATTGGCTTTGCACAACGGGGGGAAAGTTTATTCAACTAGATTAAGAAGGCCGTTCGATTTAATATATTACGAAGCATATAAGGCAGAAAAAGATGCTCGCAAGAGAGAGCATAATCTAAAATTAAGAAGTAGGGCTTTTGCCCAATTAATGAAACGCATCCAAGAAAGTTTGGTATAAATTTTTTCCAAACATAATTGGTGTGGGGGTATATGAACATAAAAATTAATCATATCGCGAAGATCGAGGGACACACCGGCTTTATGGCCAGCGTTCTTCAAGGCGATGTGAAATCGGCGCGGTTTGAAGTTCAAGAAGGCATTCGTCTGATTGAAGGCGTTTTGATCGGCCGGCACTATCCGGATATGCCGACCGTGGCGCAGCGGATTTGCGGAATTTGCCCGGTCGTTCATAATTTGACTTCTATCAAAGCGCTGGAAGCAGCGATGGGGGTGGTAGTAACGGAGGAAACCAAGAAATTGCGCACCGTGATGGAACTGGGTCAACTCATACATTCGCACGCGCTTCATCTTTTCTTTTTGTCGCTGGCGGACTTTTTGGATATGGACAATGATATTCAATTGATTAAAGAGTATCCGGAAGAGACAAAAAAAGCGATCAAAATCCGCGAGTACGGCATGGAAATCGTGCGGGTGATTGGCGGACGCGTGGTGCATCCGCTGACCAATGAAGTGGGCGGATTCAAAAAAGCGCCCGATGCGGACGAATTGCGCAAATTGGTGGCGGATTCTTCTGAAGTCTTGAAATTGGCTCTGGAGCTGGGAGAGTTTTTTAAAGGTATCAAAGTTCCTGAATTCTACCGGGCGACGGAATATGTTTGTCTCGGAAAAACGGGCGAGTACGCGATCTATGACGGCGAGGTGATTTCTTCCGAAGGTTTTCAGATTCCGGTGGCTGAATTTGAAAATAATTTTCACGAACTGCAGAAACAGACGGAGGTGATCAAACGGGTTGAGCACGAAGGGAAAAGCTATATGATCGGCGCGATTGCTCGGATTAACAATAGCCGGAACAAGCTTCGGCCGGAAGCGGAAAAATATCTGGCCAGTCTCAATTGGATATTTCCCGATTACAATCCTTTTCACAATATTCTTTCCCAGATGACCGAAGTGATTCATTGCATCGAGGAATCGGCAAAATTAATCAAGGAACTTTTGCATTCCGATTTGAATCAGGTTGTGACCAAACCGTATGAAATCAAGGAAGGAACGGGCGTGGCGGCAGTGGAAGCTCCGCGGGGAACGCTTTATTATCGCGTCGAAGTTGACGGCAAGGGCTATATCAAAAACGTGAATATCATCACGCCGACCGCCCAATTTTTGTCCAATCTGGAAGACGACGTGGCGGATTATCTCAAAGAGATTTTGGATTTGGGCAATAAAGATCGGGAAAGAAGGCTGCGCGGTTTCATCCGGGCCTATGATCCCTGCATTAGTTGCGCGGTTCATTAATTATTTAAAATTAAAAAATTTTAAATTTTAAAAATAAAAATATGGCAGAAGTCAATCAAGTCTATAAATGCAAAGTTTGCGGCAACATGGTCGAAATAGTTCATCCAGGCGGAGGAGAATTGGTCTGCTGCGGCCAAGCGATGGAACTTCAACAGGAAAAAATGGAAGACGAAGGGCGGGAGAAACACAAGCCGGTAATCGAAAAAACCACGAGCGGAGTGATTGTGACGGTCGGCAGCGTATTGCATCCGATGACCAGCGAACACTATATCCAATGGATCGAAGTGATTACCGAACACCGAGTTTATCGCAAGTATCTGGATCCGGGCATGGAACCGCAGGCAGAATTCTTTTTGGAAGCGGAACACGTGGAAGCGCGCGCCTATTGCAATCTGCACGGCCTTTGGAAAACGGGAGAAGTAAGTGAATAAGTATGCATGATTTTTTACTAGCCAAGGAAATCGTTGATGAGGCGGCGGCAATTGCCAAAGAAAAAAAAGTGGACGCGGTCAAAAGTGTTGATATTGAAATCGGAACAATTTCATTGGCGCATGACGGTTTACCGGAACATACGGAAGATGTGAGTTTGGAAAATTTGGAATTCGGATTGCAAACCATTTCGAAAAATACAATTTTGGAAAACACGAAATTTAATTTGAAAAAAGTCGAAGGAGAGAATTGGAAGTTAACAAATATAAATATTTAAATCGCTCGAATATCTTTTTATTTTTTGCGAAATTGCCCTACATAAAAATATATGATTTGCAATTAATGCAAAAAATAAAAAATATTCTCGCTCAAAATTAAATTATGGCACGCATAGCAATCAACGGCTTCGGACGCATCGGCCGTCCGTCGTTCAAAATCGCCTTTGAAAAAGACGATTTGGAAATCGTAGCGATCAATGATCTGACCGATATCAAAACCGCCGCGCATCTTTTGAAATATGATTCTTCTTTTGGCCGCTACGGCCATCAGGTGGAAGCGGACGAAGAAAAATCGGAACTTGTTGTTGACGGCAAAAGAATAAAATTTTTAAGCGAACCGGATCCGGAAAAATTGCCCTGGCACGATTTGGAAGTGGATGTGGTTTTGGAATGTACCGGAATTTTCAAAGACCGGGAGGGCGCGCAGAAACATATTTTGGCGGGCGCTCGCAAAGTGGTTTTGTCCGCGCCGCCCAAAGGCGACATTCCGGTTTATCTTTTGGGCGTGAACGAAAACGAATATGATTCGGAGCGCGACAACATTGTTTCCAACGGTTCCTGTACGACCAATTGTTTGGCGCCGATGATCAAAGTGCTGGATGAAAATTTCGGAGTGGAAAAAGGATTTATGACGACGACGCATTCATATACCAATGACCAGCGGCTGCAAGACCTGCCGCACAAAGATTTGCGGCGGGCGCGGGCGGCGGCGTTGAACATAATTCCAACCACGACCGGCGCGGCGAAAACGGTCGGCAAAGCCATTCATCATCTGGAAGGCCAATTGGATGGAATTTCTTTGCGCGTTCCGACGCCGGTCGTTTCAATCGTGGATTTCATCTGCACGCTCAAGCGCGAAGCTTCGGCGGAAGAAATCAACAACGCTTTCAAGGCGGCGGCGCAGGATAGTTTGACGGGAATTTTGAATGTGACGGACGAGCCGGTCGTGTCGATGGATCTTAAAGGCGATCCGCATTCTTCGACGGTTGATCTGGAACTTACGATGGCCAATGGCAATTTAGCCAAAGTGGTTGGCTGGTATGACAACGAATGGGGATATTCGAACCGGTTGGTCGAAATGGCGGAGTTTGTTGGAAAATAAGCCGTTCTATTGACTTAGGCGGATTTATTTTATAATATATAAATACCGGTGTTTTATTTAACATAGAGGGGAATGCCGAGCAAAGTCTCGGCAAGGATGGTTTGGAACCTAATCAACTAACCCTTCTCCTTCCCAACCCAAGAGCTTAAATCCTGCTCTCCTCACATTTTACTATGTGCGGGCTGGTGGGCGTACGATGTTTGTGCGCCCTTTTTCATTTGCTAAAAAAAACATTAAGTAATAAAATTAAATCAGGCAATAAACTAAAACAAAAATCAAATTTTATGTTTGACATCATAATCAAAAACGGAACGATCATTGACGGCACAGGCGAGCCGATGTATAAGGCGGACATCGGAATCAGAGAAAATAAAATCACCAAGATCGGAAATTTGCACAATGAAAAAGGCGACGTTGAAATCGATGCTTCCTATCTTTTGGTTTGCCCCGGCTTTGTCGATGTCAATAATCACAGTGACACGTATTGGCAGATTTTTTCCGATCCGGATCTGGAAAGTCTGGTGACGCAGGGCATAACGACGATCGTCGGAGGCAACTGCGGTTCTTCATTGGCTCCCTTGGCCGATGCCGCCACGATTACTTCCATTCAGAAGTGGGCCAACCTCAAGGAAATAAACATCAACTGGCTGAATATGGCGGAATTTTTTGATGTTTTGGAAAAAAGAAAACTTTCCGTGAATTTCGCCACCTTGGTCGGACACGCTACTTTGCGCCGAGGACTTCTGAAGGATGAAACGCGCAATCCGACTTCCAAAGAATTGGCTTTTATGGAAAAAATGCTTAAAAATTCCATGCGGGATGGAGCTTTGGGAATGTCGTCGGGTTTGATTTATACGCATGCGGCCGATGCGACGACTGAAGAGTTGATCGATCTTTCCAAGGTAGTAAAAAAATACGGCGGCGTTTATGTTTCGCATGTTCGGAGTGAAAGCGACAATTGGCTGGAAGCGGTCGAAGAAGCAATCAAGATTGCGGTTGATTCCGGAGCCAAGTTGCACATTTCCCATCTCAAAGTGATGGGTGAAAAAAATTGGCGCCTGATGGACGATGCGCTGGCAGCGATCGAACGGGCGGCGGAAAACGGAGTGGATGTTACTTTTGATGTTTTTCCATATATCAACACCGGCACCGTCCTTTACACTTTGCTTCCGGCCTGGGTTTCCAAAGGTGGCAAGAAAATGATGATTCAGCGCTTGAAAAATCCGGAGACTCGCGCTAAAGTTGTCGAGGACATGAAAGCGTCCGGTTTCGACTATTCCAAAATCGAAATTGCCATTTCCTCGCTGAACAAAACTCTTTCGCGCCGAAACATTACCGACATCGCCCGGTCTCAGGAAAAATCAGTGGAAGACGCGGTGATTGATGTCTTGATCGCTTCGGAAGGCAGAGTGATCACTTCGACGGAGGTATTGAGCCAGGAAAATATTGACAAAGCAATTACTAATCCCTGTTCGATCATCGCGACGAATGGCGCCGGCTATAATCTTGAGCATGCCAGGACCGGCGAGCTGGTTCATCCGCGCAGTTTCGGAACTTTCCCGAGGATTTTGTCCCGCTATGTTTTGGGTAAAAGGATTTTGAAATGGGAAGACGCGATCCGAAAAATGACTGCGCTGCCGGCGGAAAAATTCGGCATTGAAAAACGGGGAAAGATCCAAGAAGGATTTTACGCGGACATCGCAATCATCGACCGCGACAAAATCGAAGATCTGGCGACGACGGAAAATCCCTATCAATACAGTAAGGGAATTGAATATGTCATGGTCAATGGACATATAATTCTAGACGAAGGAAAATATTCCGGTTTGAAAAAAAGCGGAGTAATCATAAAAAGAAATTGATATGAAAACCGAAGAGCTGAAAGGAAAAAAGATCACTGTGATGGGTTTGGGAATTCACGGCGGCGGCATTGGCGCCGTTCGATTTTTGCATGAGGCGGGAGCCAAATTGATCGTTACAGACATTAAGACCAAGGAAGAATTGGCGCCCTCGTTGGAAAAACTCAAAGATTTGAAAAATATCGAATATGTTCTGGGCCAGCACCGGACGGAGGATTTTACCGATGCGGATATGGTAATCAAGACTCCGCCGGCCCCTTGGAATAATAAGCATATAAAATTGGCTCTGGAAAAAAATATTCCGGTGGAAACGGATTCCAGTTTGTTTTTCAAGCTTTGCAAAAATTCGATCATTGGAATTACCGGAACAAAAGGAAAGACCACGGCGGCGACTCTCATCTACGAAATTTTGAAAACGGCCGGAAAAAATCCGGTGAAAGCGGGGATCGGACAAAGTTCGGTCTTGGACAAACTTAAAGAAATCAAAAAAGACGGCATTGTCGTTTTTGAGCTTTCCAGCTGGAGGCTGAGCGGCTTGGGAAAATATAAATTAAGTCCCCATATTGCCGTCATCACCAACATTTATCCGGACCATTTGAATTATTACGGGACGATGGAAAAATACATTGCCGACAAGAAATATATTTTTCAAAACCAAAAACCGGAAGATTTTTGCGTGCTCAACGGCGATGACAAAACCTTTTCCGGTTTCGAGGGTGAGATAAAATCGCAAATGATAAAATTTTCTTATCAAAAAATTTCCGGCGAAAGGTCTGTCTATATTGCTGACGAAAAGATCTATCTTGATTTTGACGGCGAAGCAAAGGAAGTTTTGGATTTGGAAGATATTAAATTGCGCGGCCAGCACAATTGGGGAAACATCATGGCGGCGATCGGAGCAACTTATGTTTTTGGCGCGGATTTAAAAACAATCAAAAAGGCCATCGTTGATTTCAAGGGCATTCCGCACCGATTGGAGTTTGTTCGGGAAGTGGACGGAGTGAAATATTACAACGACACGGCGGCTACGACGCCGGAAAGCGCCATCGCCGGCATCGGTTCTTTTTCCGAACCGCTGATTCTGATTGCGGGCGGATCAGACAAAAATTTTGATATGACAGAACTGGGAAAGACGATTCGTGAAAAAATAAAAGGAGTTATTTTTCTAAAAGGCGAGGCGACAAACAAGATCATCGCAACAATGAAAAAACTGGTTCCGCCGGGCGAGCCGGAGCCGGAATTCACCGTGATTGATTCTATGGAAAAGGCGGTGGCGCTGGCCAAGCTTTCCGCTCAGTCGGGCGACGCTGTTCTGCTTTCGCCGGGCGCGACCAGTTTCGGATTGTTCGCCCACGAGTTCGACCGGGGAGACAAATTCAAAAAAGCGGTGAGTGAGTTGAGATAAGCCGATCAAGTTTGGCTATGGACTATAGACAAATTTTTTATTGTTTGTTACAATGAAATACAGTTTTTGGGCCCGTAGCTTAGTTGGTAGAGCGCCTCGTTTGCACCGAGGAGGTCAGGAGTTCGAATCCCCTCGGGTCCACAAAATAGAATATGAAACAAGGGCGATTAGCTCAGCTGGTTAGAGCGCGTCACTGATAATGACGAGGTCCGAGGTTCGAGTCCCCGATCGCCCACACTTAGCATTTTTTATCGCGCAAGATGCGATTGCCTTTATTTGAAACCCTCTGTAGGTTCTAGTCTCTGAGACATCTGAAAGCGAGAAATTAAACATTGAAAAAACAACGCCGAGATAGGACGTTGTTTTTTTGATATATTTACTCGGATCTAGCGACCTTGTTTGTTTAAATCCACTCCGAAAGAAAATTCTGCAGAATTGAAGAAAGTATCGTGATCGGAAATGATCGCCTGCGGAATAAGCTGATCGGAAGCGGTCTGGACACCTTCGGTGAATATAAAAATGGAAGTATTTCCGGGTATACCGATATGATGATAGATGCTTATGATGGTACACGAGATTTAACATTGTGGGTTCAATTAAAAAATAAGAACTTTTTGGAATTGCAAGGATCGTATCTGGTTGGAGATGAAAATAATGTTTTTGACGAAATGATTTCCACTTTTAAATTTATATAAAATTTTATGCAGCCCGTAACGCAACAAACAAATGTTTTTTATGAAATCTAAAATCAAAACAGAAATCGCGGTCGGAATAATTTAATAAATATTTTTTAAATCAAATTTTAACAAACAACAATGAACTATTACCTATCGGTTTTAAAAAAATACGCGGTGTTCAATGGCCGCGCATCAAGATCGGAGTATTGGTACTTTTTCCTGTTTAACGCCATAATCAGTTCCGTTCTCGCTCTTCTTGTTGTTGTGCCGAAAATCGGTTTATTGTTCGCACTTATAAGGATAATTTATGTCTTGGCGGTAATTATCCCTAGTTTGGCAGTTTCAATAAGAAGATTGCATGATATTGGCAAGAGTGGCTGGTGGTATTTTATAATTTTCATTCCTTTTGTAGGAGCGATTTGGCTCTTGGTTCTGTATGTAGTAGACAGCAGTCCCGGAGATAATAAATACGGACCGAACCCGAAAGGAATAGTGACGGCAGAGCCTAATGGAAAAATCAACGTATGGATTATTGTAGCTATTGTTATCGCTTCATTACTAATTATAGGCGGTATTCTAGCTTCCATTGTTTTGGTTAGTTTGAATAATGCTCGTGACAAAGCTAACGATGCTAAAATTAAATCTGATGTTATTTCTTTAACTCCGAATAATAGTATTTCAAGTCTAGCTACTGTCACGAATGTCAGCAGCAATGGTTTGAATACCAATGTTCAAGACGATATTGCCATAATTGATGCTGGTGAGCAGATAGCAAAAAACTGGAGCGCTGATGCCCAACCGGCCAACTTTGTTACAAACTTAGCTCCCAACAGTAGCTCGGTCGAATACTTGGCAACTTTTATATCTAAAAATAATCCTGCTAAAATATTTTTCGTCAATTTAGGTGGAAATGGGAACGTGATGGGCAGTGGAATTTTTGATGAAGCCGCATATAATCATACGGTCGGTCGCGCCAGTGCTGCGGATATGGGATATATGAATTTAAATCAAATAGAAATAAGTTCAGAGAAAGCTTTTAATATTGCAGATGCATATTTAAGAAATAAGGGCGTTATTATTGACTCTTCTCATCCAGCGACTCTCTCTTTGAGCTATAGCAAGAAATTGGAAAAACATACTTGGGTTTGTACTGCGATATCGAATGGAGCAGTGGCGAGCACAGTTACAATAGATGCTGTAAATGGCCAAATATTGCCATAGTCCCTAATTTTTATCATTCAACATCATCAACTTATTCCTCATCACTAAACCGCTATTCATACAACTCAACAACCCCCGCTTTTCAGTAATACTCCCTTCTTTCAAAATATACTTGGCGCAAGTTTTCAAATCAATTTTCTGATTTTGTTTTCCCTTGTCAAATAGCTCAATACGAATAAAATTTGATTTTTGCTGTATTTATGATATCTTATGAATATGGGAAAAGAAGAATTAAAGAAAAAAATCAAGGAAGCCGTGGAAAAAGACCCGCTCAAAAAGGACATCCAAAAAGTGTCTTTATTTGGCTCTTTTGTTCATGGCGATTTTAAAAGTGATAGTGATGTAGATGTTCTGATTGAATTTACACCGACGGCCAGCATTGGTTTTTTTGAGTTGGCTCGCATCAAGAGAAATATGGAAGGTTTTGTTGATCGGGAGGTGGATCTATTGACCCCCGAAGCTCTCAGCAAATATTTTCGAGCTGAAGTTTTAAAAGAAGCGGAAAAAGTTTATGAGAAGCGATAATGCTTACTTGGAGCATATTTTGGAAGCCATCATCGCTATTGAAGGCTACCTTGGTAACTCTGAGTATGAAGAATTCAAAAACAACAAGCTGGTCATCGATGGCGTGATCAGGGAATTGGAAATTATTGGGGAAGCATCCAGCAATTTGAGTGAAAAATTCAAAAGAGATAATCCAGAAATGCCGCACCGCGAAGCCATTGATATGCGCAACTTTTTGATTCACGAATATTTTGGCGTGAACACTCAGATCGTCTGGGAAACTTGCAAGAAAAATTTGCCGGAACTCAAAAAATTCATCGAAGCATATCTGAAATAGATGTTTCGAAAAAACTTTTGTATCGTAGGTTCCCGCATTTGACAGGAAAAGAAAAATGCTATATATTTAAACCACTGAAAGCCCGAGGGGCTTTTAAAAAAGCTTTAAAAAGCGATTTTATGGCAAATAAAACAACTGATTTTTTTAAAGAAGCCAAGGCGGAACTGCTTAAGGTCAATTGGCCAACCAAACAGCAAACGATCAACTATACCTTATTGGTAATTGGCATCAGCATTGCGATAGCGATCTTCTTGGGCGGTCTTGATTATTTTTTCAGCTATATATTAAAAACATTTGTAATAAAATAATATGGCAAAGCAAACACAACATCACGGACGGGCTTGGTACGTGATCCACACCTACAGCGGATATGAAGATAATGTGGCCCGCAACCTGAAGCAGAGAATTGAATCCATGGATATGCAAGATTTGATTTTCGACGTTATGGTTCCGGTGGAGAAGAAGATTAAGATCAAAGCCGGAAAGAGAACGGTTATCGAGGAAAAGATCTATCCCGGCTATGTTTTGGTGGAAATGATTGTGACGGATGCTTCCTGGTATGTTGTCCGCAACACCCCGAACGTTACCGGCTTTATCGGTTTGGGAACTACTCCGACTCCGGTTGATCCGGCGGAAATTGAAATGCTTAAAAAACGCATGGGAGTGGCGGAACCGAAATACAAAATCGATGTACATGTGGGCGATTCAGTCAAGATTGTGGACGGACCGTTCAAGGATTTCGATGGCAAAGTTAATGATGTTGACGAGGCAAAAGGCAAGGTCAAGGTACTGGTCTCTATTTTTGGAAGAGAGACGCCAGTCGAACTCGATTTTCTACAGATTAATAAGATTTAATAAACATAAATAACACAGAAGAAAACAAGAAAAACACAGAAAATTATTCCGTGTGATTCTGTAAGCTTCCGTGTGATTCAGTGAACAAATATTATGGCAAAGAAAATTAAGACAATTATAAAATTGCAAATTCAAGCCGGCAAGGCTAATCCGGCTCCTCCAGTCGGTCCGGCCCTCGGCCAGCACGGTTTGAACATCCAGGAATTTTGCACCAAATTCAACGAGGCGACCAAGGACAAGATGGGCGACATCATTCCGGCCGAGATTACGGTTTTTGAAGATCGGACTTTCACTTTCGTTTTGAAAACTCCTCCGGCTTCCGATCTTTTGCGAAAAGCGGCGGGCGTGGAAAAAGGCGCCGGCAACCCGCTGAAAGACAAGGTGGGAAAAATCAGCAAAGACAAATTGAGAGAGATTGCGGAAAAGAAGATGCCCGACCTCAACGCGAACGATGTGGACGCGGCCATGAATATTATTGCCGGAACGGCCAGATCAATGGGAATTAAAATCGAATAATATAATTTTTTAATTGTGGGAGTTCTGCTTGAGCGGGACATTTGAACCACGAAAATATATGAAACACGGAAAAAAATATCGCGCGGTCGCTGAAAAAGTAGACAATAAAAAAGTCTATTCTTTGGAGGAAGCCGTGAAAATAATCAAAGAAAATAAAACTGCCAAGTTTGATGAGTCGGTGGAGGTTCACGTTAAAACCAATATCGATCCGAAGAAAGGCGACCAGCAGGTCCGCGGAACGGTCAGTCTGCCTCACGGAACCGGAAAAAGCAAACGAATTGCGGTCATTACATCAACACATCAGGCAGAAGCCAAAGAGGCTGGGGCGGACGTTGTCGGAGGAGAAGATATGATTGACGGATTTGCCAAGAAAATTAATTTTGATATTTTGGTAGCCACTCCGGAAATGATGCCAAAGCTGGCTAAGGTTGCTAAGATTCTTGGTCCTAAGGGGTTGATGCCGAATCCAAAAACAGAAACCGTTACGGCTAAAATCAAAGAGACGGTGGGGGCCTTGAAGAAGGGAAAGGCGGCTTACAAAAATGATGATACGGGAAATGTGCATCAACTGGTTGGAAAAGTTTCTTTTGATGATCAAAAACTGATTGAAAATATCAAAACCTTTGTGGAAAATTTGGAAAAAACGAAACCGGCAGGAGTCAAAGGAAGACTCGTTTCCAGCATTACCGTTTGTTCGACCATGGGAGCGGGATTAAAAGTGAAAATCTAAATCTCTTGAATAGACAAAAAGCGTCCTTGCGAAGGGGGCGTTTTTTGTTGACTTAATGGAAATTTTTGGTTAAAATTGAAAGCGTGTGTTTCTAAATTTAAATTAAAAAAAATGGCAGAAAAAATCATCATTGGCCTAATCGGTGAGTCGGGATCGGGCAAGGATACGGTGGCGGACTATTTTCAAGAAAAATATGGAGCAAAACTGATGCGCTTCGCCGATCCGCTCAAGGAAATTCTGCACATCTTTTTCGACAAAATATCGCGCGAGGACCAGCAGTGGCTGGCGCTGGGACTGAGAGAAAGATTTGGCCATGACATTTTCCCCAAAGCGCTCAAAAGGCGGATTGATAATGAAACGGGAATAGTCGTGGTGAACGGAATCAGGTTCTGGGAAGATTACGAATTCATCAAGAGTTTTGATTGCGGCCACACGCTTTATGTCACGGCGGATCAAAAATTGCGCTGGGAAAGATCAACTAAAAGAAAAGAGAAAACGGATGACGGCGCAAGCTTTGAAAAATTCAAAGAAATGGAGATGTCAGAAACGGAAGTTTTAGTGCCTGAGATCGGAGTCAAGGCGGATTTTATCATTCGAAATGAAAAAGACTTGGATTATCTTCTGTCAGAAGCGGATCGAATAATGAATGAAATTAGAAAATGAAATCAAGCGGGGGTTTATCCCCACACCAATTTAAAATTTTGCTGCAAAAATCTCTTGACAAAACAGCAATTTGGTGTGGGGATCAAAGTCCCTGCTTTTGGCTCTTTAACAAATAGTGTGTTGAATTAACATAAAGAGTGGGATAAAAGCGAGGGTTACTTTGGCGATATAGTTCTGTATATTTCGAAAACCGAA
>JAJYKZ010000025.1 GCA_021788105.1 bacterium | reverse complement strand
CAATCTGGGGATTGTTATAAGGCGCAAAAGAAGTAAACCAACCATGCTCATTTTGCGCATCCACACCGAACTGGGCCGTTCCAGTCTTGCCGGCCACTTCTATCGGCATCGTTTTAAGCACCTGTGCCGTTCCAGCGGTGATCGTCTGACGCATTCCTTCCCGCACAACCTGAATAATATCAGAAGCGATGAAATTCTGCCTTGCTATCTGCGGCTGGATCGCCTGAATTTCCCCATCGCTTTTTTTAATGCTATGGACAACGCGCGGCACATACAAAGTTCCGCCATTAGCGATCGCTGCCGTATAATTGGCCAGTTGCAACGGAGTGGCCGTAACGTATCCCTGGCCGATCGCCGCGTGATAAGAATCGCCAATATACCAAGTCTGTCCGAAAGTTTTCAGCTTCCATTCTTCGGTCGGGATAAAACCTCCGGCTTCGCCGGGCAGATCGATGCCGGTCGGACTGCCGAAGCCGAAAAGATTTTCATATTTTTTCATCCGGTCCATTCCTAGTCCCTGAATGTTTCCATAGCCGCCGCCGACCGTATAGAAAAAAACGTCGTTGCTCTGTGCAATGGCAGTGCGCACATCACTCGGAGCATGCGCGGTCCAGTCTCCGAAATGATAGCTGCCGACACGCAGCATCCCGCCCAAGCCGTCAATGATTGTGGATGGAGTAATCACGCCTTCTGAAAGCGCGGCGCACGCCACCGCCGGCTTGATAGTTGATCCGGGCGGATATTCTCCATCGATCGCCCGGTTGAAAAGCGGCTGATCCTTGTCATTTATTAACTTTTGGTAATCCGCGCTGGAAATTCCTTTGGCGAACAGATTATTGTCATAGCTCGGCAGGCTGACCATTGCCAACACTCCGCCATTCCGCGGATCGATCGCTACCGCCGCCGCCGAAGTAGTGTTGGTCTTTTGCAAAATCGCCGTCATGCTGTCATATAATTCTTTTTGCAATCCGGCATCGATATTCAAAACCAAATCGTCTCCAGGAATTGGATTAATCACGCCCAATTCTTTTTGTACGTTTCCGGACGAATCAACTTCGACCTGGTCGGCGCCATTTGTTCCGTGCAGATATTTCTCATAATATTTTTCCAATCCGGTTTTTCCGATATAATCCGTCATTGAATAACTGGGATTATTTTTCAACTCTTGCGCGGTAATTTTTCCGTCGTAACCAACGAGGTGGGAAAAAATAATTCCGTCCGAATAATTTCGAATGGCGGTATTTTCTATTTGGACCCCGGGAAGTTCTTTGGCCTTTTCAGCAATGATCAGCGCCTGGTCTTCCGAAACATTCTGCTGAAGCAGAACCGGTTCGGGAGATTTCCTGTTTTGCGATTCGATTTCCGCCTCCGCATTGCCTTTGTCCAGATTGAGAATAGACGCAGCCTCATCTGCGATTCGTTGCTGGATTGCCACATCTGCCGGCAAGTCGCTCGGAACAATAACGGCATCCATGCTGGGAACGCTGGAAGCAAGGATTTGTCCGGACTTGTCCAAAATTTTTCCGCGCGGCGCTTTTATATCGACCGAGCGGATGCGATTGCCGTTGGAAATATCCGAATAATACGATCCCCTGACCGTGTCCAGATAAAAAACCCGCAAAGCCAATCCGGCAATGACGGCCACAATAAAAAACCAGATGAATTCCAGCTCCTTTTTCCGGAAAGGAGTTTCAATAAGCGCTTCTTCTTTCTCGGTCGCCGTCATTATCGAATCCTCTATTTCCAGACCTTTTGTTATTCTCTTTTTTTTGCGATAACGGTCAAACATCACCGTATGATTTTGTTTTTGTGATTATAAAATTCCAAAACTTTTTCGAATTTGGCAAACGGCCAATAAATTATCAAGAACGTCATAAGATTATAGGCAATTCTCAGATAAAAATTTTTATCCGAAAACATAACAACGTCTTCCTTCAAAATAAACTTAAGAATCAAAAAAAGAACAATCTCATTGACCAGCGTTCCAATTATAACGAATCCGGCTGAAGTAAAAAATTTCCAAACCTTATCGGTTATAAAATATTGCCGCATCAAAATTCTTATCAAAAACACAACGGTAAAGACTGCCGAAATGTTCGTTCCGGCGGGAAGCAAGGAAAAAAAATCCAGAAATAGCCCGGTCAGCAGGATCCAAATCCAAATTTCCTTGATTTCTTTTTTCATCGACCAGAGAATGATGAAAACCAGCAAAAGATCCGGCACTGCTCCGGCCGGAAAGAAGTTGGGCAAAAAAGAAATTTGGATCACTGCAGAAAAAAATATAACCGCAAAAATAAAAGCCTGAATCATTAAAACAAATTATTTTTTTATCACAAAAACCATATCCAAATTGGAATATTTTACGCGAGGAGTAATGACGGCCTGCTGGAAAAGTTTGTCTTGGGAAAGCCGTATCTCTTGGACTGTGCCAATAAGCAAACCTTCGGGCACCGAACCTCCCAATCCGGAAGTTGCGACCGTGTCGCCCGGATTTAAAACGTCCGACTGCGACACCATATCCATAATCAATCCCAATCCATATTCTCCTTTTACAATGCCCTTGGCTGATGTGTCAGTATCCGCCGCATTAACCGCGCTGTCCGAATCGGAAAGAAGATCAACTTTGGCGCTCGTCGGATAAATTTCGCTATCAATTTCTCCAACAAGAATGCCATCGGAATAAATTACCGGCATTCCCGGCTTGATTCCACTTGAAGTTCCCTTGTCGATCATTAACCAGCTGCCCAAACGTTGCGGATCCTGGCCAATGACGAAGCTGGCTTCCAAATTATATTTTTGCCGCGGCGCCAAGCTGAACTGCTGGCGCAACATGTCATTTTCTTTCTGAACGTCCTTAAGATCAGCCAGCTGGGAAGCCAAACCGTTGTTTTCCCTAATCAACTGCTCATTTTGACTGTTTAAATCTCCAATCGAACCTAAGAAGGAAACCAGACCTTTGATCGAATCTCCAAAAAAATAAAATCCTTTTTGAAAAGGTTGGGCGACTTCCAAAAAAATTCCCTGGACCGGCTGGAAAATTCCGCGCGGATTAAAAAAAACAAGCAGAAGACAAATCGCCGCTACCGCCAGGAATTTCATTAAGCGTGATGAAAAAAATTTCTTAGCCATAAAAGCAATAACCGCCTGGTTATTTATATGAGCGATTTTTCGTGCTGGTTTTCCACCAGCACTTCTTTGAGCGTTTCCAGATCTTCCAGAACTATTCCCGTTCCCCGCACCACGGCTGTCAGCGGATCTTCCATCATCCGGACCGGCATTTCCGTCTGATTGGCTACTAATTTATCAAATCCGCGGATTAAACTTCCTCCGCCCGCCAGAATGATTCCTTTTTGCATTATGTCCGATAAAAGCTCCGGCGGAGTTTCTTCGATTGTCGTTTTAATATTATTTACAATAATCCGGATCGAACGCGAAAGCGCTTCGCGCACCTGTTCGTCATCAATCATCACTTCTTTAGGAAGTCCGGAAACCAAATCCCGGCCGCGCACCGGCATCTGCAATTTTTCCTTTTGCGGATAGGCGCTGCCAATCGCAATCTTCACGTCTTCAGCCGTTTTTTCTCCGATCAAAAGATTGAACTCATCCCGGCAATAACGGATGATGTCTTCATTCATTTCGTCGCCGGCGATCCGGAGATTGCGGGAAGCCACGACGCCGCCCAAAGAAATCACGGCGATGTCGGTCGTTCCTCCGCCGATGTCCACCACCATATTGCCGGCCGCATCTTGCACGGGCAGGCGGGCGCCAATCGCCGCCGCCATTGGTTCGTCAATTAAATAGGCTTCGCGCGCACCGGCATTGAGCGTAGCGTCAATCACCGCCCGTTTTTCCACTTCAGTTACGTCTGAAGGAATTCCAACGATGACGCGCGGCCGCGGAAACAAAGTAAAGCTGTCCCGATGAACTTTATCGATAAAATATTTGAGCATTTGTTCAGTCACCTCGAAATCACTCACCACGCCATCCACCAAAGGACGGTTGGCCACAATGTGCCCGGGCGTTTTTCCGACCATTTTTTTCGCTTCCTTTCCGATCGCCAAAACCTGTCCGGTCTTCTTATTGATCGCCACAACAGACGGTTCATTAATGACAATGCCCTTGCCCTTTACATAAACCAAGGTATTGGCCGTACCCAAATCAATCCCAATATCTTTGGAAAAATTGCCAAAAGCATTACCAAATAAATTTTTGAATATATTTGAAAGTTTCTTTTTCATTTTTAATTTTTAGAAAATCAAAATGGATCTCTTGAAAGAGTGTGGGAATTCTGAATTTATTTTTTATTTTGGTGATTTATTTCAATAAAAATCGCTTTTTATATGATACTGGAAGGAAGGTTGGTTGTCAAAAAGCCGTGGCTTTTTAAAAAAGCAGCAAGAAAATAAACAAAGGGAGAAACTTATTTTATATATTTGCCCACGTCCCGAAAAGTAATGACTATCATCAGCAAGATCAAAAGAAGAAATCCGACCGTATGGAAAGTTTGTTCGACTTTTTGGCTGACCGGCCGGCCTTTGATTTTTTCGATCAGCACGAAAAGAATTCTTCCGCCGTCGAGCGCCGGAAAAGGAATGGCGTTAATGATACCCAGATTAATACTGAGAAGCGCGGCAAACTTGAGCACATACACCAATCCCAAAGCTGTTACTTGCTTGGTCAAAACCGCAATCCCGACCGGACCGGTCACATCCGCACCGACCGAATGCCCCGTCATTAAAGATTTTAAAATTCCAACGATCGCTACAACCATTGCCCAGATCAGATTGAGTACATCCAGCAAGCCCTGCCAAATCGACTGATACCACGGATAACTTCTGGTTATTGTTTCAGCTAAACCAATTCCCAAAGCGCCTTGCCCGGACGGAGCGTTTTCACGCGGCGCACCTTTCAGATCGATCGTCTGACTTCCCCTTTTTATTTCCAAATCTATCTGCTGGCCCTTGTGGGAATTTATGTAGTTTTGCAAATCGCTTACCGACTGGAATTTTGTTCCGCCGCCCGTCCCGATTATTTCGTCTCCGATTTTCATTCCCATAGCACTGGCTGGCGAATTTCCCGCCACGTCAGTCACCTGAATATGGGCGCCGGGAACTGCCTGCGCGGAATCCACCGCTTCCGGCGCGCCGATCGTCAGCGCGATCGCAATCAAAACCCAGGCCAAAATAAAATTCATAATCACGCCGGCCGCCAAAACCTTGATGCGTGTTAGCGCTGGCTTTGCCGCGAAACTATCTTTTTCTTTTTTCCCTTCGCCGTCTTCCCCTTTTATTTTCACAAAGCCGCCCAGCGGAATCCAATTGATTGAGTAAATGGTAAATTTTGACCGCACTTCTTTGCCGCCCCAGACCAACTTTCTTTTTCCGCTCTTTTCATCCTTGACGACGCCCAGAATTCTCGGAGGAAAACCGAAACCGAATTCATCGGCCTTTATTCCGCTTTGGCGCGCCGTCAAAAAGTGTCCCAGCTCATGGACAAAAATCAAGACGCCCAAGATTAAAATAAAAACGATGATGGTTAGCAAAATATATTAATAAATTTTTACACTGTTAAAATATCCTTTTCCTTATCCGCGCGGATTTCTTCAATCTTTTTATTATATTCATCCACTGCTTTCTGCAGTTCGTCCTTGCCGGAAAATTTATCATCCTCGCCGATCATGCCTTCTTTTTCCATGTTTTGGATTTCTTCCCAAACCTCCTCCCGATGCTTCCGAATGGCAATTCTGGCTTCTTCCGCTTTTTGATTCAAAACTTTGACCAATTCCTTCCGGCGCTCTTCGGTCAAGGCCGGAATATTGATGCGGATCAGCTGGCCGTCATTCATCGGATTAAGATTCAGTTGTGATTCACGGACAGTTTTTTCAATCGCGGCCAGCGCGCTTTTGTCCCATGGAGAGATAGCAACCGTTCGAGCCTCCGGAATAGTGATGCTGGCCATCTGTTTGAGCGGAGTTTTCGTACCGTAATAATCAACCATCAAATTTTCAACCAAAGCCGCGGAAGCCCGCCCGGTTCTCAGTTGATTAAGTTCTTCTTTGAAATGTTCGATCGATCGATCAAGATCTTTTCTTTTGTCATTTATCACATCTTTATACATAAATATGCTCCGGATTATTTCCGGCGGTTAAAATTATTAATTTTAAATTTTGTCCAACCCGAGATATACGTTATTTGAATTGGCTGGATCATATTTTAATACATTTACAGTTTTGGACGTGTTGAATTGCGCCGTCGTCCAGGTCTTTCCGCCGTCGATGGATTTGTAAGCCGCCTGCGCCGCGCCATAAATAATTTCCTGGGAATTCATCGGATTGACAATTAAAGTTTGCACCGGAAAATTCTGCGGATCATTCAAAAGATCGAATTTGGACCAGGTATTTCCGGCGTTCACGCTTTTTAAAATTCCCGCTGTTCCGATCGCATAAAGCGTATTGGCAATCGTCGGATCAGTCACAATTTCACTGACAGTCCCTGAAAAATGAGCGGTCTGAAGTTTTTGGGTTATGTTGGTCATAGTCGTTCCGCCATTCTTGCTAATGTAAAGATTATTTCCCGTATCGGCGAAATAGATTTGATTGTCATTCTGAGCATCAAACGCGATAGCCAGCACTGGATAGCCGTTCTGAAAAATATTTTTCCAAGTCTGTCCGCCATCGGTCGTTTTAATTACTTGATTGTCGCTGGTAGAAGCGTAAAGAATGTTGGGATTTTTGTTATCGATGACGAGAGAAATTACCAGTGGACCGTTCGCCGGAGTGGTATAAATTTCCTGCCAATCTTTGCCCGAATTGATCGTTTTCCAAATTTTTCCGCGGCCATTGATCGCGCCCGTCGCATAAATTATCCGGCCGTCTATCGGATTGATGGCGATGCCATAAACTTTTCCGTATGAAAAATTATCAGAAACCCAGGTCTCTCCGCCATCTTCTGTTTTGATTATTCCGCGGCTTTTCGTTCCTGCAAAAACATTATTGCCGTCATTGGGATTAACCACCATACTGATCACGTCGATTGCCGACAAATCCAGTCCGGTTTCGCTGGTTTTATTTTGGACCGTCCAAGTTTTTCCTCCGTCCGTCGATTTATAGAAACTGCTGGCCGGATTTTGCGGACTGGAAGAAGTCGCGCAGCCGGAAAGCACGAAGGGAAGAGCTAAAAATGTGATAGCCAAAAGATATTTTTTCATATTCGGATTATAGCACAAAAACCTCCTCCAACAAAAAAATCCCTGAAAGGGGATTAATATGTGGGTCGTGGAGGATTTTCACCCCGCACCAAAAATTGTGCGTCCAGTAGGATTCGAACCTACGACCGTTTGCTTAAAAGGCAACTGCTCTACCAGGCTGAGCTATGGACGCGTATTTAATTTAAAGTACTTTGGTGCGGGGCGTGCCTCCGACCGTTTGCTTAAAAGGCAACTGCTCTACCAGGCTGAGCTAACGACCCATGCGCATCCAAAAATACTTTGTCAGTATAACAACTTTGTTTTTTCCAGTCAATATCTAGCGAATTTTCTTGTAAATGAAATACATATATGCGAGCGGCAAGGCCATCCAGATGAAAGGCGACCAACCCTTGGTCAGATAAGCATAAGCGGTCGAAGAAACATAGGCCAGCGCGAATTTTTTGGGCGTAATGGAAAACGTAATGCTCAGAAGCAGGACGATCTGCAAAAAGCTCATTGAAAATACCCGCCAAAGAAAGCCTGATCCGGAACCAGTAAAAGACAAATCGAAAAATCTTTTATTAAAAACGGTGAGCAGGATCAGAATAATGAAAAAGGCCAGAAGTTCCATTGAATAATCGGGAAAAGTTTTGTGCGGAACGACGCTGATAATGGCAAACGAAACATAGGTGTTGATCAGAACCGTCATCAGCCGATACTTTCCGATCAGCATGCCGTAAATGAAACTGACCAGCGCAAGAAAAAGTATGAGCATAATATCCTGGCTCAATTTCGGCGACAGTCCCAGTTTGGAAAATAGCAAAGTTATGTTCATTTTTATTTTTTAAATTTTTATTTCAGTATTATTATATAACAATTGCAAAAAAACGCTACTTGTTTTTCATTTCCGAGCGAACGATGACAACACAATGCACGGTCCGATACGCGAATCACTCTTCATCTCCACTACAGTATACTGTAATACTGTAGTGACGTTCCGGCATTCTGCAGAAAGCCAGAATGTTTCCTTGTATAATTTATACGGAAGTATTTTAATTGCTGAATTAATTCATGAATTTAAAAATCGCGGAGGCGGCGAAGTTCAAACAAACTGGAAATTTCCTTCAGATAAGACTGAGACTTACTCTATATCAATATGGTGGATTTATCGCTGGATCGGAGGAGAGTATTTCGGAAGGATGCTTAAGACACCATTGATATATAGGCGACATGTCTTTCCCCTGATTGAACGGATCTTCCAGCATATCATGCACAAGCTGTCCACATTTATTTTCAATTTGTCTGGGGGGATAGAAAAAACAATAATAGATTAAAGCAAGTCCGATTATAAGTATAGTTGTGCCCAAAAGAATTAGCTTAACCACCTTTAAATCACCAAGTTTAATTGTTATTGAATTATTATTAGATTTTTTAATTTCCATTTTATTTTAATACACTTGACATATTCCGCAAATCTGGTAGTATTAATTTACAAATGGCTTCGGCCTCCGAGATTCCCTCCGCAAGGAGGGTTTCGTTTTTTTTATAGGAAGCTTCTTAGCCTCTTTTTTATTTCTCCAAAATCCTTCTTCGAAACCATACGCATTTTTCGCAAAAGACGATTGCTGCTTATCGCCCTCATCTGAGATAAAATTAATGATGATTTTCTTTCACCATGACTTACTTGAAAATAATATTTTCCTGTTTTTTCCACGCTAGTGAGCGGCAGGATCCATAATAAATCATCATTGAATTTTTTTATCACAATCACCGGCCGTTCAAAATTATCATTTTTACCATCTTCCTCAAATCCGATATTTGCACCCAAGCTGCACCACCAAATATCTCTTTCATGAAAATAAATTTTATTCTTTTTATTTTCCAACAATTCTTTCAATGAATGCCATTTTTTGAAATCTTTCTCCATTTCTATTTTTGTTTTGCTTTACAGTGATATTCTATCACTATACACGAGCTTGTCAATACATAAGAGCAAGAGAACCAGCCAAAGGCCGACAAGAACCCCCCCCGCTCTCAAAGTTTACATCCCCGCATTTTTCAGCCGATCGACCAAATCTTTTTGTTCCCGGCTTAAAGTTCTCGGAACATCAACGACAACCGTCACCAGATGATTGCCGACTCCCCGACCCTGCAAATTCGGAACGCCTTTGCCTTTGATCCGGAAAATTTCTCCCGATTGCGTGCCAGCTGGAATTTTCAAAATCAATTTTCCTTCGATCGTGTCGATTTCAACTTTTCCGCCCAGCACCGCCGTCGAATACGGAACATATTCCGTGCTTAAAATATCATTACCCTTTCTGATGAATTTATCGTGCGTCCGGACGTGGATCGTGATATATAGATCGCCCGCCTGTGCGCCGCGCTCGCCCGCTTCAC
>JAJYKZ010000007.1 GCA_021788105.1 bacterium | reverse complement strand
GTCAGAACCTCGGGGGGGGGGGCGCTAAAGGTATTCATGAATTTGAATATTATGTCAGAGGCAAAATTGCCCTAGACGGAAAAAATAAAGAATTAAAACAAAATATTTCTGCGGAAATTATTTCTTTGAAAAATCTTTTTCTTGCCTGGCAGGAATTCAGTGATGGCAAACTCAAAAAAGCAGATGTGCTGCAATTCAAATCTCGGCTTGAAGATAATATTTTTCAATTACATCAAGAACTGAAATCCAAAACTTACCGACATTTCCATTATACCGTATTCAACGTTTGCGATCCAAAACTGCGAAGAATTCACAAAGCTACAGTTCGGGACAGGGTTTTGCATCATGCGATTTTCAGAATACTTTATAAAATTTTCGACGAATCTTTTATTTTTGATTCCTATTCTTGCCGGATTGATAAAGGAACGCATAAAGCGGTAAATCGTTTGGAAAAATTTTTCCGAAAAGCAAGCCGGAACAATTCCAAAACCATATTCGCATTAAAATGCGACATCAGAAAATTTTTTTATTCAGTGGATCAGGAGATATTGCTGAAATTAATCCGGAAGAAAATTCAAGATGAAAAAACCATTTGGCTAATTGAAAAAATAATACGCAGTTTTAAAAAGGGCTTACCTTTAGGCAATGTGACTAGCCAATTATTTGCCAATATTTATTTAAATGAACTCGATCAGTTTGTAAAACACAACCTGAAAGTGAAATATTATTTGCGATACTGCGATGATTTTATAATTTTGAGCGATAATGAAGATTATTTGCGTAACCTTATTCCGGTTGTTGATAAATTCTTGCGAGAAAGCCTGAAGTTGAACTTGCATCCAAATAAAATCATTCTGCGAAAATATCGGCAAGGAATTGACTTTCTCGGTTATGTCGTTCTGCCGCATCACAGGGTTTTGCGGACGAAAACGAAAAGGAGAATACTAAAAAAGTTGCAGAAGAAATATATGGATTTTCAGAAAGACCTGATTTCAAAAGAATTATTCAATCAAAGTTTGCAGTCTTATTCAGGGGTTTTGAAGTATTGCAAAGGAAGGAAAATTGGAACTGAAATAATCGGGCTGACAGTATCGTTAAGCCTTAAAAAATAGGGTACGCAGATCTGCGTACCCTACAGTTTCAACCTCATCCCTAGCTCTCTCCTTAAAAATGAGAGGGGGAATTAAGGAAAGATAAGTTTATACCTCAATAACCACCGGTAAAACCATCGGCCTTCTCTGTGTTTTTGAATACAAGAACGAGCCGACCACTTCGCGGATGTTGTTTTTGACATAGTCCCAGTTGACGGCCAGGTCGGCGGAAGTTTTCTGTTCGACGACTTCCTCGACTTTTTTCTTGGTCGCATTGACCAAGTCGAAATTTTCTTTAACAAAGATGAATCCGCGGGAAGTCACTTGCGGTTTGCCGATGATCTTCTTGGTCTTGCTGTCGATGATGACGGTAATGACAAACATTCCATCTTGGGCTAGGACTTGGCGGTCGCGCAGAACTACTTCACCGATGTCACCGACGCCCAATCCGTCCACCATAACATAATTCGTGGAAATTTTTTCGTCGATCACTTTTCCGTTGCCGCGGTAATCGAATTCAAAAACTTTTCCGTTGCCGCCGATCAGAATATTTTTCGGATCCATGCCGACCGAGACGCCCAGCTCGCCGTGGAGTTTGAGCATAAAATAGTTGCCGTGGATCGGAAGCAGATATTTCGGCCGGACGAGGTTGATCATCATTTTTAAATCTTCTTGGCGGGCGTGGCCTCCGGCGTGCACGTCCATCATTTTATAGTGAATCACTTTGGCGTCCTTGCGATAGATGGCGTCCATCAAGGCCTGGACTGTCCGCTCATTTCCCGGAATAACCGAGGAAGAAAAGATAAACGTGTCGTCTTTGTGGACTTTTACAAATCTATGTTCGCCATTAACGATTCTCATTAAGACCGCGTTGGATTCGCCTTGGGCACCGGTGCAGAGAATAACGACTTTGTTGTCCGGATATTCATTAACCTTATTGATCGGAATCAAAGTGTTCTTTTTGGTTTGCAAATATCCCAAATTTTTAGCGATTTCGACGTTGGTCCGCATCGAGTAGCCGTCGACCGCCACTTTGCGTCCGTGTTTTTCCGCGGCAGAAACGACCGATTGGATACGGCTGATGAGAGCGGCGAACGTCGCGATGATCAAGCGCCCCTCGGTATGTTCGAATATTTCGTCCATGGATTTGGCAATCTTCGATTCCGAAATGGAGTAGCCCGGCGTTTGGGAATCGGTCGAATCGGACATCAATGCCAAAATATTTTCACTTCCCAATCTGGCAATTTTAGCTACATCGGCCGGCGCGTCGGAAATCGGGGAATGATCGAATTTGAAATCGCCGGTATGAATTATTGTTCCGACCGGAGAAGTGATGGCTAAGCCGACGGCGTCCGGGATCGTGTGGTTGACGTGAAAAAATTCCACATTGAAAGATCCTAGGCGGATACGGTCGGTCTTGCGGACGGTGTGGATGTTCAAAGGCGCTTTGTCTTTGAAATCATCTTGCCTCTTCATTACTATTCCGCGCGTCAGTTCGGTCATATAGATCGGCGGATTGCCGATTTTTTCCATGATGTGCGGAATGGCGCCGATGTGGTCGTAGTGGCCATGGGTAATGAGCACGCCGCGGATATTCTTTTCTTTTCCTTTGAGATAGGTGGTGTCGGGAATGATGTAATCGATTCCCGGCATGTCTTCGTCGGGGAATTGCAATCCCATATCGACGATGATAATATCCTGGCCGTATTCAAAAACGGTCATGTTGCGGCCGACTTCTTCCAATCCGCCCAGAGGAATGATGCGCAGATTGTTTTTGGAATAATTGTTTCCTGTCCGCATCTGCACCGGACTTGTTTCGCGTTTAGGCGAATGAATCGTTTGAGCGGCAGTTTTTTCCGAATCATTCGGTTGGATCGGAGTTGCCGCGGTTATTGTTTTTTTAAACATATTTTTTTTTGAGCTTGTCTTATAATTTAAAATTACAAAGAAAAACAAACTCTGGTTTTGTGAAGTTAATTATTATTTTTTAAAACACTGGAACGCGAAACTGCGCAAAGCAGCATTGAATAAAAAATCAAAAAAGAGATTAAAAGTGATTATATTAAAAAAGTCTAATATAAAGCCTTGTTTGAGCGAAGAATTCAAGTGTGCTTTAATGATACACCAATTATACAAATAAGTCAATGACTAATTTTCAATCCGATTGTAAACGTCATCGTAACGTTCAATATCGTCTTCTCCAAAATAATTTCCGGTTTGGACTTCAATGATTTCCAAATCTGTCTTGCCGGGATTGGAAAGGCGGTGTTTGTGGGCGGCCGGAATGTAAGTGCTCTCATTTTCTTTGAGCTTTATTTCCTTATCGCCATTAATCACGGCGGCTGTTCCGCGGACTACGATCCAATGTTCGGAGCGGTGCTTGTGCGATTGCAAAGAGAGCGATGCTCCCGGGTAAACGACGAGCTTTTTTACTTTGTGGTTGGCATCGTCGATCAAAACTTCGTATTTTCCCCAAGGGCGGTAACCGACCACGTTGTGGTTTATTTCCTTGTAATCTTTCTCTTGAAGAAATTTAACTACCTTTTTAACATCCTCGCTTCTGCCTTTTTGAGAGATCAAGATGCAGTCGTTGTTTTCTATGATATGCAAATTGTCAACGCCGGCCGTGGCAATAAGCCGACCATTGGAAGAGTGGACAAAAACATCTTTTGAATCGATAAGGACGTGCTGTTTTTGGCTGATGCCTTTTTCCTGTATCAGTTCGGACAATGCATCAAACGAACCGATATCGCTCCAGCCGAAATCGCCTTCGAACACGACGACTTTTTTGGATTTTTCCGAAATGGCGACATCGATTGCGACCGAAGGAAGCTTTTTAAATTCCTTTGCGAAAGTTTCATATTTTTTTGAATAAGCATTGAAAATTTTCGGGGCGTATTTCTTAAGTTCTTTGGAAAAAGTTTTTTCATTGAAGATATACATGCCGCTGTTCCAGACATAGTCGCCGGAAGCCAAATATTTTTCTGCGGTTTCGCGGTCGGGCTTCTCTTTAAATTCTGAAACTTTGAAATAGCCGCGTTCTCCCGATCCTTTTTTTATGTAACCATAGCCGGTTTCCGGAGCAGTCGGCGTGATGCCGATCGTTCCAATATTTCCGCCGACTTTTTTTGCCGCCGATCTGACGATGCTGACGAAATTTTTGACGCTGGCGATGCTGTGGTCGGACGGTACGATAATTACCGGCGCGTCCCGCCGTATTTTTTCTTGAGAAACCAAATATTTCATCGCTAAAGCGATGGCAGGCGCAGTGTTGAGCGATGCCGGTTCGATCAAAACCTGCTCTTTTTTTATTTTGGGATAAATTTCTTTTATCTGATTCAGGACATTGAAGTATCCTTCATAATTCGTAATAAGATAAATATTTTTCGGATCGGAAACTTTTTTCATCCGCAGGAAAGTTTCTTGGAGCAGGGATTTGTCGCTGTAAAGTTTCAGGAATTGCTTGGGAAAATTTTTTCGAGAAAGCGGCCAGAGCCGGGTGCCCGATCCGCCGCAAAGAATGACGCTGTACATAAATTGAGAAATATGAATTAAGTCCTTAACTTATATGGATAGTCTATTAAAAAATAACAGAAGGGTCAATTAAGCGGACAAATAGCTGTCCAGGTTCATATAGATATTTCCCATCGGTTTCAAAATTAACGATAAACTTTTTGATTATTATAAAAAATGGCTGACAAACAAGAGACAGGAAATGACTAATAAGCACAGAACTTTAAAAAGCAGCGTATCGGAACAAGAACTCGATAAAATAATAGATGCAGATTCCGCATGGCTTAGGCAGCATGAATTTACAAATTCAATAATGCCTGCTAGGGTTGAGATTTATAGGTATAAGGCATAATTTAAAAAATTACTTTTAAAAAACCATTTCGTAAATGAAACGGTTTTTTAAAATAGTCCATTGAATTTTTATTTGGTCAGATAGCCTTAACTTCGATTCCCAATTTTTCTTTGATGATATTTTTCATTATGCGAACTTCTTCTTTCATAATGACAAATTCTTGTTTGAATTCCTCTTGGGCTTTAACATAACCATCAATCAGAGTTTGGACGTTATCGATTTTCTTTTCAAGCCGCGCTTCAACTCCATCGATTTTTTTATCTAGTTTATTGAAATCAATCTTTAATTCCAGTCGGAATTTATTCAACCGTTTATCCAAAATTGTGTCAACCGCGCCAACAATAATCTTGGATTGTTCCGCCAACAGACCTTCTAATTCCTTGCGGGTTACATATTCGTTTTTCTTTGTTGTTTTTTTCTTAGGCATAATTCCATTTTACTCCGGCGCGCAATCATGTCAACTTCATCAACTGATCACCGGCAAGCCGCCAAAATCTTCTTTTTCAATGGATTTATAAAGCGGATTTCTTTTGAGGGCGGGTTGGCCTTCGCGTTCGACGACGTAATAAGCAAAACCGCGCATCTGTTTTACGAGCGAATAATCGGCGTGGCCCGGAAAGCTGGACGGATCGCGGTCCTCAAAATCAACCGGACTGTCATCAGTCGTGGCGAAATAGGTTTGCCCCGTGTTTACTACCAAATGGCCGTATTTAGCCGGCATAAAAACTTCGTCTCCGGCTTTGACCGGCACAACTTTGAATTCGGAGACAATATCCGGAATCATATTTCCATTTTCATCCTCGGCCAGTTTTTGCAAAAGGGCGATGCCTTGGCCGTAGATGATCCAATAAGTTTCGCTCAAATCGCCCACGTGGTAATGTCCATAGGTTTTTATGTATTCTTCCGAAACAGTGCCGGGTTCCCAAACCGTGATGTTTTTCTGATCCGATCCGCCGCGAATCATATAGTAGTGGATGACCGGTCCGACGCCATCAGGATCCATCAGGACATCTTTCATCTTGTCGTGGGTGCGTGCCGCATAATGCTTGGGAACATTTGTGAAGTCAATATTCATTTATTTTTATTTTAATTAATTATCAAACGAAAATTATTTCCAAACCCGTTTGGTGGAAATATACCATTGGGTGACATTGGCAAAACGCCTGTCCGGAGAAATTATGTTTGTTCCGCTGATGCCTTGGACTTTATTGTTGACCGGATAAATATAGGCAGGAGTGTAGAGGAAGACGGCTGGAATTTCTTGAGCCAGCTGATTTTGGAAATTTTTATAGATGTCCGCCCGGGCGTTCTGGTCGAACTCGCTTCTGCCGGACGCGATCAGCTGGTCGGTGGTGTTGTTTCCAAAGAGGGATAGATTAAGTCCAGGATCTTTGCTTTGGGAAGAATCCCAAAAAGAATACGGATCCGGATCGGCGCCCAGCACCTGCCCGAAAAGCAAAGCTTCATATTCTCTCGGCCGGATATAATTTTGTTCGATATCGGAAATCGAAGCGGCGGTAATGTTTACTTTCACTCCGATTTTTGCCCATTGTTCCTTGAGAATTTCGGCTGTTTTTTGCAACTCCGGCCAGTCGGTCGTTACCAAATTTATTTCCAAAGCGTTGCCATTTTTTCCTCGGAAGCCGTCGCTTCCCCGATTCCAGCCGTGGCTGTCCAAAAGCTGGTTGGCCTTGTTGATGTCTACGTCGGTTTTTCCGATGCTTGGATCATAACCGATCATTCCCGGAAGAATCGGAGCGTAAACCGGCTGTCCATAGCCGTTCAGAACTTTTTGTATGATTTCATTCCGGTCGGTGGCCAAAGCCAAGGCTTGCCTTACCTCGTCATTAGCCAATGGAATGCTTTTGGTTTGGTTGAAAAAAACCGCAAAGTACCTCGGAATATTGAACCGGTGCACGTCCGTGCTTTGGATCGGTTTGATGCCGGAAATATTTTCCGGAGAAAGGCTGCTGATGCCCATAATTTCTTTGCGGTTGAAGGCGTTCAACGCGGAATTTTCGTCCGAATAAAAATTGAAAGTAATTTTTGAAATATAAGGTTTGCCGGCGAAATAATTTGGGTTGGCTGCCAGGCTGTAGGAAATGATGTTGCCGTCGGAATCTTTTTGCATGGAACTATATTTGTACGGTCCGGTTCCGACCGGTTGTAAATCAAGGTCGGTCAGCGGAAATTTGTCCGCGGAAATAGAATCCCAAAGATGCTGCGGCAGGATTCCGAAGGTCAGATTATTGGGAAAACCGACGTATGGATTCTGGATTTTGAAAGTTATGGTGTGGTCGTCCACTACTTTGGTGGTGATGCCCTGCCAGTTGGCGCGCAGCGGGCTTTTGTAGTCCGGATCGGAAATAAGATTTATGGTGAACAGAACATCATTGGCGGTAAAGGGCTGGCCGTCCTGCCAGGTTGCGTTTTTTCGCAAGTGGAAAGTGTACAGGGTTTTGTCGTCGGAAATATCATAACTTTCGGCCAGATCGGGCTGGAGTTTTCCGTCCGAGTCGTATTTCAGCAAACCGTCAAAAACCAGCTGGGAAATGTCGGCGTCAGTTTCGTTGGATGCGGCAATGACCGGATTGATGTGGGAAGGCTGGCCGACGATGCCTTCGATGTACTCTCCGCCGTAAGCGGCGACAGCTTTGGTCTTATGGAAATAAAATAAAAGGCCCCAGCTGATGAGCGAGCCTAGAAAAAGTATGACTAAAAAATAAAATAAAATCTTTTCCTTAAGATTGAGAACTTGCGCTATTTTCGACCACTGTTTAAGGGAAGGCCGGCTATTTTTTATATCGGTACTTATATTGTTTGGATTAGCTGATTAAGATGTCCGGCCGGCCAGGATCAGGTTGATGATGGCGAGAATGACGAATGCCGCTGCCAGAACGACGGAAAATCTGACCAAAAATTTTTCAAATCCCCGCTTGCTGTAGTAGCCGCCCATATCTCCGCCGAAAGTGGAAGAAAGTCCGGCGCCGCGGTTCTGGAGCAGGATGGCGACGATCAGCAGGATGGCTACGATTATTTCAATTATGGTTACGGTTTGCATGGTTTTAAAAATAATTTAAGTTTCCTTTCGCGTTGGCTTTGGAAATAAAATGATTGATCAGGCTTATAATTACAACACCCCAAAAAGCGGCCCAGAAAGTTTCGATGCGGAGATGGGGAATGAATCGGGCGGCCAGAATGAGCAGAAAAATGTTTATCAGGATATTGAACAATCCCAGGGTCAGGAAAATTGCCGGCAGAGCGATGAACTGGACGATTGGTTTTATCAGCGCATTGATCAGGCCGAGAATTATTCCGGCCAAGAGCAATCCGGCGACCGTTCCGGTGAATATGAAACCCGGCACCAGGTTGCTGGCGATCAGAATGGCCAGCGAATTGGCTAAAATTCTTATTAATAATCTCATAAAAAACTTAAATCAGCTTAGCACGGCGGAAATTTTTGGTCAACTTCCCATTGCCTTGCCGCAGCCAAATAAACAAGCTTGTTATTTCTTTTTCGATTTCTTTTCAATTATTTTTTTCAGCCCAAAAACGCTTTTCCCGGAAATTTTCATTTTGATTTCCTTCTTTTCTCCCCGCTTCTCAGCTTTGATTTTTAGTTTCTTGATCATTTGTTTAATTTCATTATAGCATATTGGTTTTAAGCGTAGTAAATTGTATAAAAAATTAAGACAAAAATATTGCTACAGCATAAAAATTGTCTTAATTTATGAAATTTAAAACTGAAATAAAGAATTGTGGATAACTCTTCTGTTGCCAAAAGGCCTCGGGGGGGGGTATTATAAAAATAGGAAAAAAATTATTTAAAACAAAATGAGAATCAAAAATAAAAAAGAAATAGCAGTGATATTTATTGTAATGTTTTCAGTAAGCTTTATTGTTGCAAACAAGATTCAGGCTGCTTCATGTGCTTCTGGAGAAACTTCGGAATGTATAAATCAAGAATATCCTGTGCAAAACGCTCAAGATGCTACTGGGTTAGCTAAAAATGACGCGCTGTGTACGAGTCGTTCAGACAGCAGTTACAGTTATTATTCCATATTTACGGGAACAAATTGTCCTGCTAGACAATTTTTATGTTGTGGCAAGCCGATTTCATCTTCATCTTCATCTTCATCTTCATCTTCTACAAATCCCTGCGCTGGGAAAAATAATGGCGATTCTTGTACGCTAAACGGACAAGCAGGAACTTGCGCAGTTTGGCCCGATGGAACATCTGCCTGTGATACGCCAAGTAATGAGACGATGGCGGTGCCTTGTGGTCCTAATCAAAGTTGTTCGACCGGAGATTCTTGCGACAATGCCGGTTATTGTGTTCCCACGAATGATCTAGGCGTGGCCAATTCATTTTCAAATGCACAAATAACAAATACGCCTGTTTCATGCTCTTCTGATAGTGATTGCCCATCATCTGGAGATAGTTGTATTTCTGGACATTGCATGGTTAATACGGATGCATCTTCTAATTCAACAAATCCAACAAGCGGTTATCCCACACCTGCGCCTGCTACGCAAAATTCTGCTTCTCCATCTACTTCATCGTCCCAAAATAATACGACTCCCAGCGCCTACAACTATGCCAACGGCATCTATATCCCTCAAATGGGTCTGCCTGGTTCAACCGTGCAATCGGTTCTTATGAATTTATTGCAATGGCTCTTGGGGGTTGTGGGAATAATCGCTCTCATCAGTTTTGTGATTTCCGGCATTCAGTATTTTGTCGCGGCCGGCGATGAAACCAGAATGCAATCAGCCAAACGGACGATGGTCTATTCCATCATTGGAGTGGTTGTGGTTTCAGCTTCTTACGTTATAATCCAAGCAATTAATTTCGCGCTGCAGGCGAAAACAATATTCTAATCATATAAAAACAAAACTATGCCAAACTTTGGAGAACAACCTACAAGCGCTAACCGAGATAGAATTTCCGAAAACGAAGAAAATTCCGAAAACATTAAAAACCAAATCGCGGAAGCGACTGCTTCCGGGGATATGGACAGAGTAATAGAATTGGCAGGGCAGGCAAAATCGCTACAAGGACAAAAAGAAGAATTTATAAACAAAGACGAAGAAGAAGCATACTCCGAAAATGCCGAACGCGATATGATGGAAGAAGCAAAAAACGAAGACGCGGAAAGAACTAAGGCAAAAGAAGATGCGGCGGCGCGGGCCAAAGAATTGGAAGATATGAAACTGAAAGACGAAACCGAATCGGCAGCCAAAGCGGCGGAGATTTTGAGTAAAATAAACGGAGGAGTGGTCGAGAATAATGATGTAAAAGACAAAAAAGAACCAGTAGCTGATGAAAAAGGAATGGATGAATTATTAAAAGAGTATATATTTAATGGAAAAGCAGGATATTTAAAGTATAAGCTAGAAAGCGTGCCAGAAAATATAAAAGCCGACATAAAATTTATGACTGAGGTATTAAAAATTACAAAGGAATCACTAGTTGTATTTTCTGCTGCTGGAGAAAATTTAAAAAATGACAAGGAATTCGTCCTGTTTGCAATGTCGTTCGATGATGTAAATTCTCATAGTGATATGATATATGAGAAACTTTCACCAGAGCTCAAGAATGATAAAGAAGTTGTTTTGAGTGCCCTAAAATCGCATACTTCATTGGATGAAATCCCTCAAATATTTAAAGATAAAGAAACAGTGCTTTTTGCTTTTCAAAACGATACTCATAATCGCTCAGTTAAGACAATACCTAGCGAACTTGTGAATGACAAAGAAGTTGCTTTAGCGGCTTTAAAAAATCGGCAAGGTGTGAGAGGTATTCTCTCGGAACTTCCTAAGAGTTATAGAAGCGATAGGGAATTTGTTGTTGAAGCAATAAAAAATCAGCCGTATAATTATTTGGATGCTTCCGATGAATTAAAAAATAATCCTGATGTTGCTTTTGAGGCGATAAAAATAGACTCGGAAAAAAATAGAGGTTATAGTGGTCTTGTGGAAGAATTGCCTTGGGATTTAAAAACCAACAAAGAGTTTATGAAAAAAGTAGATGACTTGCAGAAAGCATTACGAAAAAAGGAGGAGGAGCGTCGGAATGCGGCGTGAAAAGCGTCACAAGGAAAAAATTAGTTATCCAAACATAATTGTATATGTAAATTATAAAAACCAGCCTCCCGGGGCTGGTTTTTGTCTGGACAAGACTAAGTTAAAATTGTAATATGTACTGAACTATGAAGTTTCAAATTAGTTCAAAATTCAAACCATCGGGGGATCAGCCAAGTGCGATCGAGAAGCTGACGAAAGGCTTGAAATCTGGCGACAAGTTCCAGACGCTTTTGGGCGTGACCGGATCGGGGAAAACTTTCACGATGGCCAATGTCATCCAGAATGTCCAGAAGCCGACGCTGGTGATCGCGCCCAACAAAACTTTAGCGGCGCAATTGGCACAGGAGTTCCGGACTTTTTTCCCCAAGAGCGCGGTGGAATATTTCGTTTCCTATTACGATTATTACCAGCCGGAAGCTTATATCGCTTCATCGGACACTTATATTGAAAAAGAATCCAGCATCAATGACGAGATCGATCGGTTGCGGCACGCTTCGACGGCGGCGCTGCTTTCGCGGCGCGACGTGATCATCGTGGCGTCGGTTTCCTGCATCTATGGTTTGGGTTCGCCGGAATATTACAGCCAGATCAGCCTGGATCTTGAGATGGGAGAAAAAGTCGATCGCGAGAAAGTGATCGAAAAATTAGTCGAGATGCAATATAATCGGACGGAGGTTTTGGCGCGGGGAAGATTCCGGGTGACGGGTGAAACTTTTGAAATTATGTCGCCGGCGCGCGAGATCGTGACGCGGGTTGAAACGGATCATGGAACGGTGAAAAAAATTTTTGAATACGATTTTCTGACCGGCGAGGAGTTGGGAAAATTAGATCGGGCAGTGCTTTATCCGGCCAAACATTTCGTCGTGCCGGAACCGGTGATGGAAGAAGCTTTGATTGAAATAGAAAACGAGGCGCGGGAACGAGTGAAGTGGTTTCGTGATAATAATAAACTTTTGGAAGCGGAAAGATTGGAACGGCGGACGAGGCAGGACATTGAAATGATGCGCGAAGTCGGTTATTGCCATGGCATTGAAAATTATTCCCGTTTTCTCACCGGCCGCAAGGAAGGCGAGCCGCCTTACACTTTGATCGATTATTTTCCCGAAGATTTTCTGATGATCATTGACGAATCCCACGTGACCGTTTCGCAGATCGCCGGCATGTTTAACGGCGATTATTCCCGGAAAAAATCTTTGATCGAAAACGGTTTCCGCCTGCCGAGTGCTTTGGACAACCGGCCGCTGAAGTTTCCGGAATTCGAGAAGAAGATCAACCAACTGATTTTTACTTCGGCGACACCGGCCGATTACGAGAAAAAACATTCAACGCAAGTCGTAGAACAGATCATCCGTCCGACCGGTTTGGTGGATCCGGAAATAATCATCAAACCGGCCAAAGGCCAGGTCAGAGAAGTGATTGAAGAAATTAAGAGAGTTGTGGAAGGCAAGGGCCGAGTTTTAATTACAACACTTACGAAAAAAATGGCGGAAGATCTTTCGGAATTTTTGATCGAGCACAAAATCAAGGCGGAATATCTGCATTCCAATATTGAAACGCTGGAGCGCATCCAAATTTTGGAAGATCTGCGGCGCGGCAAAGTCGATGTGCTGGTGGGTGTTAATCTTTTGCGCGAAGGTTTGGATCTGCCGGAAGTGGAATTGGTGGCGATCCTGGACGCGGACAAGGAAGGTTTTCTGCGCAGCGAGACTTCGCTCATTCAGACGATCGGCCGGGCGGCCCGCAATGTGCGCGGCCGGGTCATTCTCTATGCCGATTCGATCACCGGTTCGATGAAACGGGCGATCGACGAAACTAACCGTCGCCGAAAATTACAAACGGAATACAACAAAGTCCATCACATCACGCCTAAAACGATCGAAAAAAATATCCAGTCGATCGTTGATCACGAAATCAAACCTCAAGTCACGCGCGATTTTTTCGAACTGGAATCTTTGGAAGATTTGCAAGGCTACATCAAACAGCGCGAAAAAGAAATGAAAGACGCGGCGCGCAATCTGGAATTCGAACGGGCGGCCGTCATCCGCGACGAAGTGGCACAGTTGCGAAAATTGCAGTTGAAGTAATGTGAAATTTAGAATTTTTAAGTGAAGTTATTGTATAAATTATAGCGGAAACAGTGGCTGACTTGACAGAATGTCAGAATCTGCTATACTCACGGTACAAACGCTGGCAACTCGTATATTACGGGTTTCACTAGGTGTCAAACAAACGGAATCCTTGTAAAAGGGTTCTTTTTGTTTTATAATGCATGAGTGGATCCGGGCCTGTAGTATATGTAGTTATTATGCCAGCGTCGACACCTGGTGAAACGAGTGCAAATCTCGTCGGGTCCACCCAAAACACATCTCAAAAAATGAGGCGTTTTTTGTTTCTTGTGCATAACCCATCCTTGCCAAGGTTCAATCTTAGCGAAATTTTACAATGTATCATTCCGATCTTGACTCGGAATCTGATTAGATGCTGAATCAAGTTCAGCATGACAAGAAAATATATCAAATTGCTCAAAATAATTTTTTGCAGTAAAATAAAAAAGTAAAGATGACTATTAATTTTCATGAGTTGCTGCAAAAAGACAGGAAATAAAATAAAAGACCTATATTACTTAATTTTCAAATATCCTTCTGAAACGGAGTTGAAACTCCAGCAAGAGGAAGCCGAGAGAGGCGAAGCCAATCTTTCTTTCAAATCGTACATAGGCCTGAAGAATTTCCATAAAAAACTGAAATATTTCCTCGTCGGATTTTTTTCCACCACAGTCGCAGCGATCGCGGCGGCTTTTGTCGTGCTGGTGCTGCTTCTGAATTTCATCTATTATTTTTTCGGGCTTTCCGGCAATCCGGTCGATTTGAAAAAGCTGCTGCCGTTTTTGCATCATTTATTCTAAATTGCGATAAATTTTTTTATGAAGAAAAAGAAAAACATTACAATTTTTTTGGCGGAAGACGAGCCGGATCTGCGGGAAATGTACACCTGGATGCTGACCCAGGAAGGTTTCAAAGTGATTACGGCGGAAAACGGCGAGGAGGTCAAAAGCAAACTGAAAGAAAGTTATGAAGAGATAAAACTTATTTTGATGGACATCGTGATGCCGAAGATGGACGGTTTTGACGCGCTCAAAAAAATAAAGAGAGACAGCAAATTAAAAAATATTCCGGTGCTGATGCTGACCAGTTTGAGCGATCCGGACGATCGAGAGGAGGCGCTTTCTTCCGGCGCGGAAAGATATTTGGTGAAACCGCTGCTTACGCCCAGGCAGCTGGTCAATGAAATTGTTGATGTTCTGGAAATGCTGAAAAAATAATTCCGGCGCCAATTTGTAGAAATTTTAATGATGGAGTAAAATAGGCAAATAGCCAAAATATTAACAAATAATAATTATTCAAGATGGAAGAAAAAAAATCGGTTCAGCACGAGGCGCAGCCAGGTGTTGAAAAGCCCAAAAGAAGCATCAAAAAATGCGTCAAAAAATTTTGCAAGAACAAAACCAATTTGGCCGTTCTCGCGGTTGTTATAATTGCGCTGGCGGCGGCCGGATATTTTTTCCTGGTCAAAAACAAATCGACTGATCTTGGCCAGGCCGCAATCAAGGCCAAAGTGGAAAATTACGTAAACACCAATCTGATGCAAAGCGGCAGCAAAGCGACCGTCAAAGATGTGACCGAAGAGAAGGGGTTGTATAAAGTTACTTTGTCGATCGGAAGCCAGGATATTACAACGTATGTGACTAAAGACGGATCGGAATTTTTTCCGCAAGTGCTTGATACGGGCAAGAGTCTAAGCCAAAACCAAAACGGCGATCAACAACAACAGCAGCAGCAGAATGTTGCAGTGCCGAAGCAGGATGTTCCGAACGTCCAACTTTTTGTGATGAGCTATTGTCCGTACGGCACCCAGACGGAAAAAGGAATTATTCCAGTGGTGGATGCATTGGGATCGAAGATAAAGTTCAATATTGAATTTGTCGATTATTCGATGCACAACGATCCGGCGAACGGCGACCGCAAGGAGTTGGATGAAAATCTGAGGCAATATTGCATTGAAAAAAACCAGCCGAGCAAATATTTGAATTATCTTTCCTGTTTCTTGAAGACTCAAGAGCCGGGGCAAGAAACTGCCTGTATGGCATCGGCCGGAGTGGATGCGGCGCAGGTTTCAAGTTGTGCGTCGCAAACTGATGCGCAATACGACGTGACGAAAGATCTTAATGACAAGAGCACTTGGAACGGCGGACAATTCCCTCCGTTTAATGTGGAAAAAGCGGATAATGATAAATATAACGTCCAAGGATCTCCGACACTGGTCGTTAATGGAACCGTAGTTTCTCCGAACCGCGATCCGGAAAGCCTTCTGCAGGCAATCTGCTCCGGATTCAACAATCAACCGGAGGCTTGCAAGCAAAAACTTTCCACGACTGCTCCGTCTCCCGGCTTCGGCGGCGGAACGGATTCCTCCGGTTCGGGATCGAGCGCCAATTGCGGAAGCTAATTGAAAAATTTAAGCGGCGGAGATAATATCAAGGCCGCTTTTGTTTTATCTTGATTCCACTTGCAATTTGTAATAGAATATAAGGAACTTAATATTTAAGTACCCAAATAGGGGAAGTTTTTGCATTTATGGATAAATTAATTATAAAAGGAGCTCGCGAGCATAATTTGAAAAACATCGATCTCGAGCTGCCGCGGGACAAATTTATAATTTTTACCGGCGTCTCCGGTTCGGGCAAGAGCACGCTGGCTTTCGATACGATTTTTGCCGAAGGACAGCGGAGATATTTGGAAAGTTTGTCGGCTTATGCGAGGCAATTTTTGGGCCAGATGGAACGGCCGGATGTGGATTACATCGAAGGTTTGAGTCCGACGATTTCCATCAGCCAGAAATCAGTCTCGCATAATCCGCGGTCGACCGTCGGAACAGTCACGGAAATTCACGACTACCTGCGTCTGCTTTATGCCAAGATCGGCATTCCGCACTGTCCGATCTGCGGACGGGAAATCACCAAACTTTCCACGGATGAAATTGTCGATCGGATTTTGGCGATCGGTGAGGGGACGGAAATTGAAATTTTAGCGCCACTGGTGCGCCATCGCAAAGGCGAGTATTCGACACTGTTGGCCGACATGTACAAGCGCGGTTTTTCCAAGGCCTACGTCAATGGAAAACTTTACGAGCTCAACGCCAAGGTCGGCGAAGAAGTGAAGCTGGCGCGGTACAAGAATCATGATATTGATATTGTTATCGACACGGTCACTATAAGTGAAGATAACATCTCGAGAATATTTGAAGATGTGGAGAGAGCGCTTAGACTTTCGCAAGGGCTTGTGAAAGTTAAATTTCAAATTTCAAATTTCAAATTTCAAAATAAATCAGAAACTCAAAAATCTAAAAATAAATTTCAAGAAATAATTTATAATCAAAAATTATCCTGTCCCATCCATGAAATTGAATTTCCGCCGCTCGAACCGAGATTGTTCTCTTTTAATTCTCCCTACGGCGCTTGTCCGGCGTGCGAAGGCCTGGGTACGAAAAAAGAGATTGATCCGGATTTGGTTATGCCGGACAAAAATAAGACCATTGCGGAAGGCGGGCTTTTGCCGTGGAATTATAAACCGAACAACTACTACGGCGGCGTGATCAATTCGGTCGCTAAATATTTTCATATTTCTGACAACATGCGTTTGCGCGATTTGCCGGAACGGAAACTGAACATACTTTTGTATGGCGCGTCCGATGCAACTGATATGATTTCCGAGGAAGGCGCGGAAGAAGTGCCGATTACGATCCGGGCGAAGACCGGAACCAATTGGAAATTTTCAATGTCCTGGCGGGGCGTGACGGGATTTTTGCAGGACCGTTATTTCAAGACTGATTCCGATTCCGTGCGAGAGGACATTGAAAAATATATGTCCCAAAATCCGTGTTCGGTTTGCGGCGGTTCGCGCTATAAAAAAGAATCGTTGCTGGTGACGGTCGGCGGAAAGAATATTTACGAAGTTTCCAAGATCAGTGTTGAAGAATCGCTGAAATTTTTTAATAATTTGCAACTCACTGAAAAGGAAAAATTGATTGCGGGGAGAATTTTGAAAGAGATTCGGGCGCGGCTGGGATTTTTGGAAAACGTCGGTTTGGGTTATTTGACTTTGGCGCGTTCCGCGGCCACATTGGCCGGAGGAGAGTCGCAACGGATCCGTCTGGCATCGCAAATCGGATCGCAGCTGGTGGGTGTTTTGTATATTTTGGACGAACCGTCGATCGGTTTGCATATGCGGGACAATACGAAACTTCTGAATACTTTGAAACAGCTGCGCGACATCGGCAACACTCTGATCGTGATCGAACATGACGAAGAAACGATGCGCGAAGCCGATTGGCTGGTGGACATCGGTCCGGGCGCCGGCAAATTGGGCGGCGAGATTGTGGCGCAAGGCACGCCGGAAGACGTGATGAAAAATCCGAAATCGCTCACCGCCAAATATCTGTGCGGTGAACTGGAAATTGAAGTGCCGAAAGGGCGGCGGCCGGTGAAGAGCAAAAAATGGATCACGGTCCGCGGGGCGCGTGAAAATAATTTGAAAAATATTACGGCGGAATTTCCGTTGAAAGTTTTCACAGTGGTGACGGGCGTTTCCGGCTCCGGAAAATCGACGCTGGTGGAAGATATTTTATACAAAGCGCTGTCTTCAAAGCTGATGCGATCGCTCGAGCGGCCGGGCAAATTTACGGAAATGGTCGGTACGCACCATGTCGATAAGGTGATTATGATCGACCAGTCGCCGATCGGGCGGACGCCGCGTTCCAATCCGGCGACCTACACGGGAGTCTTTACGCCTGTTCGCGAACTGTTCGCTTCGACGCGCGAAGCCAAGGCTAAAGGTTACACAGCCGGACGCTTTTCGTTCAATGTGCCGGGCGGACGCTGCGAGAACTGCAATGGTGAAGGATTTTTGAAAATCGAGATGCAATTTATGCCGGATGTTTTCATCCAGTGCGACGTGTGCAAAGGAAAAAGATATAACAGCGAAACTTTACAAGTGCGTTATAAAGAAAAAAATATTGCGGAGGTTTTGGACATGACGGTCTCGGAAGCGGCGGAATTTTTTCAGAATTTTCCGGAGATTTTCGACAAGCTGAAGGTTTTGGAAGACGTCGGCCTGGGCTATATCCAGCTCGGCCAAGCGGCGACCACTCTCTCCGGCGGCGAGGCGCAAAGAATAAAATTGGCGACGGAACTTTCCCGCCGGGCGACCGGCAACACGATGTATATTTTGGACGAACCAACGACCGGCCTGCATTTTGACGATGTGAAAAAACTTTTAGTCGTGCTCAACCGGCTGGTGGACGCCGGCAATACGGTTGTGGTGATCGAGCACAATATGGACGTGATCAAGACGGCCGATTGGATCATTGACCTTGGTCCGGAAGGTGGCGAAGCCGGCGGCCGAGTGGTAGTGACCGGCGAGCCGGAAGAAGTGGCGAAATATGCCAAAGAAAGTTACACGGCGAAATATCTGAAAGAGGCTTTATCAAAAAAATAAACTTACAAATCCTTCAGAGACAAGATACAATGCATAGCATATGTATTATATTTATTTATGTAAATCTTTGCATATGCAAGAATTTACATACGTGGTATTATTCCGATATGGTATTATTACAACAAGCATTAAGTTATTAAAAATGAAAATAAAAAAGAAAAATAAAATTATTGAAACCGGTTTGAATGAAAGAATTGAAAATTTTCTTCATTCCGACAGCGTTCCCGCAAACGCTACAAAATTTTTGCTTATGGTTGTGGCGCTGGGAACGATAACTTGCGGTGCTGCCGCCGTGCCTGGAATTCTTAAAATTTTGGAAGAGCTTGATTTGGGAAAAGAGAAAACCGGATATAACAAGAAAAAAATAAGTGATGCTATCGGAAATTTAAAAAGACAAAAGCTGGTTGAAATTATCAAGGATGATGACGATAAAGTTTCCGTAAGACTGACCAATAAGGGCAGAAGCAGAGCAAGGGAATTTTCAATCGATACTATTTTTATCAAGCCGCCGAAAAAATGGGATGGAAAATGGAGGATTTTGATGTTTGATATTCCCACAAAACCGAAAGTTTATAATCAGGCTCGTGAAGCACTGCGTAAAAAAATCAAAGATCTGGGTTTTTACCAAATGCAAAAAAGCGTTTGGGCCTATCCTTATGATTTCGAGGACGAATTGCTTTTCATAGCGGAAGCGTTCGAGATCCGGAAATATATTGAAATACTGACAGTAGAAAAACTTTTGCATGAACAAAATTTGAAAAGGTTGTTCAGATTATGAAGTTTATATGTAAATCATTGCATATGCGTGATTTTACATATGAAGGTGGGATATGAAAGCGATATATGATATAAAATTAAAATTGCAGGATATAAGATGAAATGCATGGACGTGGAATGTCTAGAAAGGCAAAATATTTGAAGGAGGTTTTGAAGAAAAAATAATCCGGGTTGTATTAACATTACTTAGGATAAACCCATGTTCATTTTTGGAATTTTAAAAGCTTTGATCCAATTTATTCTTTGGCTGATTGAAGTGCTGCTGGGTTTGCGGTTTCTCTTCCGCCTTTTTGGAGCAAATCCCGCAGCGCCTTTTGTCGGCTGGCTTTATGGAACAACTGACCCATTGCTAAATCCGTTCCGGAATATTTTTCCGGCTTCGCACATCAAAACCGGTTTGGTCATTGATTTCAATATCCTTGTTGCCATGCTTATTTATCTACTTTTCGGTTATATCATTACCGAGTTGATTGCAATAATCCGTTGGTCGGCGCGCGGACCGCGAATGTAAATCTTAAAAAATTAAAAAGCGGTCTTTGGGTTTCCAAGGTCCGCTTTTGTTTTTTTAGCGGTGTAGTTGTATAAACAAATCAATTAACCAAGCCGCTGTCAGGATTATAAGGATTACGATGCAGTTACGGAAATCATTCTTTTTTTCTTCTTTAAATTCTTTTCCCAATTTTTTCCTCCTTAGTAAGTAGTTTTTATTTTTTAAAAATCTTCCTTTTTCAAACTAGATGTAATATTATGTAATAATTAGCAAAAAGTCAATGACCAAAAATATTCAGGAAAAAATAAATAAATTGCCCGGCTCACCCGGCGTCTATATGTTCCGCGATAAAGACGGCAAGCTTTTGTATATCGGCAAGGCGACGCATTTACGCAACCGCGTCCGATCATATTTCCATGACGGCATGCGGGCGAACCGCCCGATCGAAACGATGATCCATGAAGTGGCGGACATCGAAACCAGGACAGCCGATTCTGTTTTGGAGGCTTTGATTTTAGAATCCAATCTCATCAAAAAATTCCAGCCGAAATATAACATTAAAGAAAAAGATGATAAATCTTTCAGTTATTCCGTTATCACAAAAGAAGAGTTTCCGAGAGTTTTGATAATGAGGAAAACTGAACTTGATAAAATTTCAAATTTCAAATTCCAAATTCAAAATAAATTTAAAATTTCTCATGCTTATGGTCCATATACCTCCAAAAAACAGATGCAGATCGGGCTGAAAATTATCCGCAAGATCTTTCCTTTTCACTCGATCAAGCAGCAGACGGAAAAAGGCTGTTTGGATTTTCAGATGGGACGTTGCCCCGGACCGTACGCCGGAGCGATTTCGCGGGAGGATTATCTGAAAAATATTCGCGGCATCCGGTTGATTTTGGAAGGCAAAAAGAAAAACTTGGTCCGGCAATTAAAAAAGGAAATGGCTGAATATTCCAAGAAACAAGAATACGAAAAAGCGCAGGAGGCTAAAGGAAAAATTTTTGCCTTGCAACATATTCGCGATGTGGCGCTGATCGTGGAAGATAAAATTGAAGAACCCTTGGCCGGGCAAGCGCTGGGCGGTGAACCGAAGCCTTTGCGCATCGAAGCCTATGACATTTCCAACATTTCCGGATCGCACGCGGTCGGATCGATGGTGGTGTTTGCCGGGCATGAACCGGATAAGTCGCAATATCGGAAATTTAAAATCAAGACAATTGAAGGCGCGAATGATGTCGGCATGATGCGGGAGGTGCTGCTGCGACGGTTCGGGAACGATTGGCCGAAGCCGAATTTAATTCTGTTGGATGGCGGACAAGGACATGTCAATATGGGTGACAATATTTTGCGGTCATTTGGGTTGGATATTCCTATTGTGGGAGTGGCGAAAGGACCAAGTCGGAAAAATCTAAATTTCAAATTTCAAATTTCAAACGCAATTTCAACTTCCAAATTTCAAAAAGAAATAAATAAAATTCTTGAAGATAAAAAATTGATAAAACAAATAATGGACGAAGCGCACCGGTTCGCAATCACATATCATAGAAAAGTGAGAGGAAAGAAAATGTTAATCTAGCCTTTTTCCGCTAGTTGCTTCTTAGTTTTCTTTGCGGATAAGAAAAATCAGTGAAGCCTTTACAAACCCCCGGAAACCCTTTACAATTTATTACTAGCAATTAATTTACTTCTTCAATTTTTATGGCTAAAAATCCATCCGGCCTTAGAGATAAAATAATCATTCGCGGAGCGAAAGTTAATAACCTGAAAAATATCGATATTGAAATTCCCAAAGACAAGCTGGTGGTGGTGACCGGGCTTTCCGGATCGGGAAAATCTTCCCTGGCCTTTGACGTGGTTTTTGCCGAAGGCAATCGGCGCTATCTGGAGGGCATGTCTTCTTATGCCCGCCAATTTTTGGATGTGGGCGCCAAACCGGACGTCGATAAGATCGAAAATCTCAGTCCGACCATTTCAATCGATCAGAGAAGCTTGAGCCGCAGTCCGCGTTCTACCGTGGGAACCTTGACTGAAATTTATGACTACCTTCGCGTTCTGTTTGCCAAAATCGGGGTGCCGCATTGCCCGCAGTGCGGCGAGCCGATGCTCCGAAAAAGCAACCAGGAAATTCTGAATGAATTGCTGGCGTTTCCGGACGGAACGCAAATAGCTATTTTGGCCAAGCTGAAAGAAGCGGGAAAAACTTCCAAAGAAATTTTAAAAAGCGTTTCGCAACTTGGTTTTGCGCGAGTGAGGCTCAATGGAAAAATAATGCTGGCGACCGAGGCGGTGGTTGCGGCGGATCACGGCGAGAATGACATTGAAGTCGTGATCGACCGGCTGGCGGTCAAGCATAAAAATATTGACCGGGAAAGAATCATCGATTCCGTTGAAACGGCGCTCAAAGTCGGAAGCGGTTCGATTATTATCGCGGCGGAAAATGCTGATGATAAAATTTTCAATACCGATTTTGTCTGCCACCAATGCCAGACGCGCATCAATGAAATTACGCCGCGCCATTTTTCTTTCAACAGCCCGGAAGGCGCCTGCGAACATTGTTCGGGACTGGGAATCACCAAAGAAGTGGATGTCGATCTGGTGATGCCCAACAAAAATCTTTCTTTGGCCGAGGGGGCGATTCTGCCGTGGAGCAAATCGAACGGCCGAGTCGGCGGACAGGGAAATTACGCGAATATTCTGAAAGCTGTCGCGGAAAAATATGGATTTTCGATCGACGCGCCGGCCAAAAAACTTTCCCAGGAAGCTTTGGAAATTATTTTTTATGGGCCGGAACAGAAAGAAATTATTTTAAAACAACAGGACAGTCTGGACGGAATGAGGGAGGTGCGCACCATTTTTGAAGGAGTGGTTCCGATAATCAAAAAGAAATATGAAGAAGCGTCTTCCGAATATTCCAGAAACGATCTTGAAAAATACATGATTGAGAAAGAGTGTCCGGTCTGCCGCGGAAAAAGATTGAAGGGCGAATATTTGGCCGTTTTGATCGCGGGAAAATCCATCGACGATGTTGTCAGTCTGGATCTGAATAAGTTCAAATCTTTTTTGCAAGAGATAGAAAAAATGGAAATGGAGGCGTTTAAAAAAGAAATTGCCGCGCCGATGGCCAAGGAAATGATTTTGAAGGCCGGCGCGCTCGTTAATGTCGGGTTGGAATATCTTTCTCTTTCGCGCGGAGCCGACACGATTTCCGGCGGCGAAGCGCAACGGATTCGGCTGGCGACCCAGATCGGTTCGGAGCTGATGGGCATCACCTATGTTTTGGACGAACCGTCGGTCGGTTTGCACAATCGGGATACGGAAAAACTGATAAACACCATGCAGACCTTGAAGGGGTCGGGAAATTCTTTGATCGTGGTGGAGCACGATGAAGACATAATCCGCAAAGCCGACTGGGTTATTGATATGGGACCGGGTGCCGGAGAAGAAGGCGGCGAGATTATTTTCCAGGGCGATCTGAAGAAACTTCTGCAGTCCAAAACTTCCACGGCCGAGTATCTTAATGGCAAGAAAAAAGTTTCCGACAAGAAAAAATATCGCAAAGGCAACAAAAAATCCATCGAAATTCTGGGAGCGGCCGAACATAATCTGAAAAATATCGACGTGGAAATTCCGCTGGGCAAATTCGTTGCGATTACCGGCGTTTCCGGTTCGGGCAAATCGACTTTGGTGAATGACATTTTGGCCAAAGCGCTTTCCAAGTATTTTTTCAAAGCCAAGGAATTTCCGGGAAAGCACAGAAAAATAAAAGGCCTGGGCGATATAGATAAGGTTATAAACATCGATCAGAATCCGATCGGCCGGACGCCGCGTTCCAACGCGGCCACGTACACGGGCGTCTTTTCTTTGATTCGCGATTTGTTTGCTTCAACTGAAGAGGCTAGAAATCGCGACTACGCGCCGAGCCGGTTCAGTTTCAATATGAAAGGCGGACGTTGCGAGGTTTGCCAAGGCGACGGGACGAAGAAAATTGAGATGCATCTTTTGCCGGACATGTATGTCAAATGCGAAGTCTGCAACGGAACGCGTTACAACCAAAAAACTTTGGATATCGAATATCAGGGCGTTAACATCGCGGAAGTTTTGGACATGAGTGTTTCGTACGCGCTGCGCTTTTTCAAAAAAACTCCGCTCATTGCGGAAAAATTGCAGACCTTGGAAGATGTCGGACTGGGCTATCTGAAACTGGGCCAGAGCGCGACCAATCTTTCCGGCGGCGAAGCGCAAAGGATCAAACTGGCGACTGAGCTGGCGAGAAAATCGACCGGAAAAACTTTATATATTCTGGACGAACCGACGATCGGTTTGCATTTTGCCGACGTGAAAAGACTGCTGGGCGTCTTGGACGCGCTGGTGGACAAGGGCAATTCGGTTTTGGTCGTCGAACACAATATTGATGTTGTCAGACACTCGGATTGGGTGATCGATCTCGGACCGGAAGGCGGAGACAAAGGCGGCGAAATCGTCTATGCCGGCACGCCGGACAAACTTAAGAAAGTCAAAAAAAGTTGGACAGGAAAATATCTTTAGACAAAAAAACAGCCTCCTTCTTTAGTTTCAAAGAATCGGGCTGTCTGTTTGCGATGTTATCGCGAGTCAAGTGTTTCCTTCGGCGGAAGGCTTGTGGGGGAGTTTTGCGTCGAACGGATGCAAAACCCCTCTTTTCATCTCCACTACCGACGGGTTTTGACTGCCGAACCGCTCGATTAAATATTGAGCGGCTATTTCCGGTTTTATCAGGTCGCCGCAGGTGAAGATATCCACCGCGGCGAAACCGTATTCCGGCCAGGTGTGGATGCTGAGATGGGATTCAGCGATCACCACCATGCCGGAAATCCCGAACGGATTGAATTCGTGGAAGGAAACATCCACGATCGTGGCGGCCGCCTCCTTTGCCGCCCCAACCAAGGAATCTTTTACAAATTCCAGATCCCTGATTGCCTCGACGTTGCAATCCCGCAAATCCACCAAAAGATGAGTCCCTAAAGCATTCAAATTAACCACCTCCCTCGTGTATTTTGTCCGATCCCGAAAGGATCGTTTTCTTGGCAAAAAACCAAATTTTTTCAAATTGATTTTATTATATATATCGTCTAGAATAATGCAATAGGAAAACGCGAAATTATGGAAAACGCAGAGCTGCAAAAAAATATTTTGGCGACCGTTACTTACTACGACTGTCTGGACTATCCACTGACCGCTTTTGAAATTTGGAAATACCTGTTTAAAATTTCAAATTTCAAATTTCAAATTCCAAATGAAAAGAAAAAATTTTCTCCGTTAGATATAATGGAAGAATTAGAAAGTGATAAGTTAAAAAAATTCGTAAGTGAAAAGCGCGGATTTTATTTTCTGAGAAATAGGGATGGTTTGGTCGGGCAAAGGATTGAACGCAACAAGATCGCGGAAAAAAAGTACCGGACGCTTTTGGGAGCGGTCAAATGGTTGCGGTTCGTGCCCTACGTCCGAATGGTGGCGGTGACCGGCCGGATGGCGATGAAAAATACGGAAAGCAAAAGTGATTTGGATCTTTTGATTATTTTGAAACACGGAAAAATTTTTACCGGCCGTCTTTTGGTGACCGGACTAGTCCATTTTTTGGGAAAAAGGCGGTATAAAAACAAAATCGCCGACCGAATTTGCCTGAATTATTTTTTGACGACCCAATCATTGGAAATAACGCATAAAGACATTTTTTCTTCTTCGGAATATTTTTTTATTCTTCCGGTTTTCGGCTTTCGGATGTTTCGCAAATTTCAGATGAAGAACGGCTGGATCGGAAACTACAAAGAAAATTTTTCGCTGGAAGAAATTCCCGATCTGAAGATGGTCAGAGACGGTCGATTTTCAAAAATTATCCGGAAAATCGGGGAAAAAATTCTCAATTTCGATATTATTGAAAAAAAACTCAGGAGTTGGCAGGTTCGGCGCATTGTGAACGATCCGCGCACGTCGCAAAAGGGCAGCATGATCATAGCGGACGACGAGATGCTGATCTTTTGGCCGGAACCGCAGAGTCCGAAAGTGTTCGACAAATTTCAAAACCGGCTGGAAGAATTGAAAGTATGAGTTTTTGAATTAAATCAAAACTTATCCACAGCTGCCGCCGCAGTCTTTGTTTGGAGATCTTGGAAAAATATTTTATAATAAGACAGAATTCCAAAATTATAAATTCTAAATTATGTCACGAACAATTTTAATCGCGGAAGACGATGAGATGCTGATGGATTTGTATTCGTCCGCCTTTGAAGCGAAGGGTTTTACCGTGCTGAAAGCGTTCAATGGGAAAGAAGCTTTGGATTTTCTCGACGAGGATGCCAGTCTGGTGAATTTTATTCTTCTGGACATCATTATGCCCAAGATGGACGGACTGGAGTTTTTGGGAAAAGTGAAGAAAAACGACCGCTACAAAAACATTCCGATCGTGGTTTCGACCAGCCTTTTCAATCCGGAAGACGAGGAAGAGGCGATGAAGCTGGGCGCGAAAGAATATCTGGTCAAATCCCAAAACACACCGACGCAGATCATTGAAAAAGTGGAAAAATACTTAAACTAAGTCCGAACCACTGATTAGCACCTGAACATACTTGATTACACTGAAATTTAAAAAAATTAAAAATCAGTGTAATCAGGGGAATCAGTGATAATCAGTGGTTCAGATATTGATGTTAAAACAAATACCAACAAAAATAAAAATGAAACTTAAAGAATCCATAAATTCTCTTTTTCGCCGCGCCAAAAACGCGAAAGCCGAACAGGAACTTCAGAAATTGCGGGAACAATCCATCCGCCAAGAAAACATCGAATCAAAAAAAAGACTGATCGATGAGATCCGAAGAGAAGCAAAAAAAGAAAATCAGCCAGAAAAAGAAGGAAACAAAAATGTCATCCTGAACTTGATTCAGGATCTAAAGAGATTCCGGATCAAGTCCGGAATGACACACCGCTTCCACACCCTCAAACTCAAGCTAAAGCTTCACAAGCTCCAGCGCAACTACCAAAAGCTCACCAAGGATCCGGCCGGAGCTTCCAAATTTTTTTCCAAAATCAACTACTACTTCCAATACGCCGTCATTATTGTCAAAGACATTGTCAGCCTCCTTGTCCATCCTACAAGCTATCATTTCTTCCGGGTTCAAACCTGCGGAGCCAATCCGGAAGATCCGATCCGGAAAAAGAAATTCAAAATCACTTTCAGTTCCTATTCCGCTCTCAAAAGATTCCGGAGAAGACTCAAAATTTTTACTTTCAGCGGAGCGGGGGTGGTTTCGATCGCCTTGATTGTGACTTTGATGTCGCAGTTGCTTTTCGTTAAAATCTCCCAAGGTTCCACTTACACTTTCGTCCAGTCCGACTGGAGCGGCGGAGCGACGACAAATAACGCGGTGCATCCCACCAATGAAACCGGATGGACTCAATATTCCGCCAAAGACGCGAACCTGACGGCGGGGACGACGTTGTCTTTGACTCCCGTCAACGCATCGACAACCCAGACTTCCGACACTGACTTCAATGCCGGAACGCTCTCCAGCGTTTCCGTTTCCGGAACGGGATCGGCGGCCAATCTTACCCTCACCCAAAACGGAGCGGCGAACAGTTGGACGACAATGGCGAGTGCACCCTTTGCGGTTGGTAATGGATCTTACGACGCAGATCCCTCGCTTGTTTATGATGGCAATGGTAATTTTTACACAATTCAAAGTAATAAAACTTATGGGTTTTGGAAATATTCTATTGCAACAAATACATGGACAGCAATGGCAAACGCACCAGTAGCTAGCTCATACAGCACTCCAGTTGCTTATGATGGCAATGGAAATATTTATGCCATCTTTGTTGATGCAAATAACATAACTTCTTTTTATGAGTATTCCATTTCTGCTAATACTTGGACAAAATTACAAGTTCCTCCGGCCAGTGTTGCTAATAGTGGATACGGGACATCTCTTGTTTCTGATAACAATGGAAATATTTTTGCATTTCAAGGAGATAGCACTGCTTTTTGGAAATACAATATTGCATCCAATACGTGGTCAACAATGGCTAATGCTCCAGCTCAAGTTTATGGCGGTGCTGCTCTGGTATATGGTAACAATGGAAATATTTATGGGTTTCGGGGATGGGGTTTCAATACTTTTTGGAAATACAACGTTGCTTCCAACGCTTGGTCAACAATGGCAAACAGTCCTATAGGAATAAATAGTGGAGCTGATCTTGCCTATGATGATAATGGTAATATTTATGCATTTCCGGGAGGCAATTATTCTCAACTTTACTTTTGGAAATACAGTATTGCTTCTAATACTTGGACTGCTGTGGCAAATACTCCGAGTGAAATATTCAATGGTGGCGCTCTCGCTTACGATGGCAACGGTAATATGTACGCATTTAAAGGTTTCGGCACTACCGCTTTCTGGAAATACTCCATCAACGACAGCTACGCCAACTCCGGCACATTTGAATCGGCGACAATGGATTTGGGAGTCGGAAGTAATTTGTCAGCTTTGAATTTCACTGCTAATCAACCTAGCGGAACGAGCGTAAAATTCCAACTGGCCACGGCCGATGCATCGACCGGTCCATTTAATTATGTCGGACCGGACGGAACGGCCAACACCTATTTCACTTCTTCCGGCCAAGCTACACCCGCTGCTTTGAACGGACATCGGTATTTGAGATACAAAACCTGGTTGGCGGGGAATGGCGGTAATTGGTTGACAATGTCAAATATGCTAGGTACTTCCTCAGAGGGTGGTTTGGTTTATGATGAAAATGGAAATATATACGACATAAATAATTCTACGTCGTCGAATTTTATAAAATACTCTATTTCTTCCAATACTTGGGCAGCTATGGCTAATCCTCCATCAACAATTAGTTATGGCAGCGCTCTCGCCTATGATGGTAATAATAATTTCTATGCGTTTCTCGGAAATAATACCGGTAATTTTGCTAAATATTCAATAGCTTCTAATGCATGGACGACATTAGCCAGTGCACCGTCGGCAATTGGTTATGGTGGTGCTCTTGCTTACGACGGCAATGGTAATGTCTATGGTTTCCCAGGAGGATCTGCTGCTTTCTGGAAATATAATATAGCTTCCAACACCTGGACGGCTATGGCTAATTCTCCAGCAGCAGTTTCTAGTGGTGGTTCTTTGACTTATGATGGTAATAATAATTTCTATGCGTTTCTCGGAAATAATACCGGTAATTTTGCTAAATATTCAATAGCTTCTAATGCATGGACAATATTAGCCAATGCACCAAGCTCTGTTTGTAGTGGAGGATCTCTTGCTTATGATAATCAAAACATTTATGGGTTCCAGGGATGGTGCAGTTATAAAAACTATCAGAACATGGGTTTTTGGGAGTATAATGTCGCGTCTAATACTTGGACGACATTAATTTATTCTCCAGCAGCAGTTTCTAGTGGTGGTTCTTTGACTTATGACGATAATGGAAATATTTATGGGATAACGGGGCATGGATCATCTGGTTTCTGGAAATACTCCATCTTCTCCAACCTCTCTCCCTCTCTCTCCGACGTCACCATCAACTACACCAACTATCCTACTTCTCAAACTCTGACTTCCTCTCCCTACAACTCCACCGATCCCGGCGATGTGCTGGCAAAGATACAATGGACCGCCACCACTCCCACTAACACCGGAGTGAAATTCCAAGTGAGAACCGCTCCGGATAACGGCAGTGGCGCTCCAGGCACCTGGTCCGGCTGGGTAGGTCCGGACGGAACCAGCTCCACATATTTCACCGATCCGACCGGCGCTCAGGCGATGCCAACTTCCACCAAAACCAATTCCCAATGGCTTCAATACCAAGCGACTTTGACATCCGACGGCTTCAGCGGCACGCCGACCGTTTCCAATGTCACCATGACTTACGTCGTCAACGCTCCGCCGTCTGTTTCTGGCGTGACTGCTTCCGAAAGTTCGACCGGCCAAGTTACCGTCAACTACAGCGTTTCCGATTCCGACACATCCACCGATGCCAATCCGGGTTACGTCAATGTCAATCTCCAATACTGCACTGCCAACTGCGGCACGCCCGGATCGGAAACCTGGGCCACCGCCAAAACCATCACCGCCGACAACACTTCCACCGAAACGATCGACAGCACGACCGGCACCATCAGCAACGTGGCGACTAGCGGAGCCCATGTTATTACCTGGACTCCGAAAACCGATTATAACGGCCAATATAATTCCGGCTTCAAGATTCGAATCGAAGCCAATGACGGTGAGATTGCCAACAACCTTGCCTACGGAGATTCTTCAAGTTTCATTTTGGACACCAAAAATCCGGGAAACATCGCTTTCACTCTCGATCACAGCGTGGCTCAAAATTCAATTCAGATCAATTTCACTTCCACTCCGGCCGATGATTCTTCCTATACCATGGCAGTGGCTGACGATCTGGTCGATCTGCCGGATTCCAGCAAGCCCAGCGCTTTCATTCCTTATGCTTCGCCATACACGTACGCCACTTCTAAAGTCGATCCGGCCACGATCTATGTCCGCATTATGGATGCCTATGGCAACTATACCGACACGCACGTCACCACTCCGGGAATCCCGAATAATCTTTCCTACTACGACACTTCCGACGTTACCAACAGCGTCTATCAAGAGATGCTTGTCTGGAGCACGGTTCCATCCACCCAATGGGGAACCGGCGGCTTCAAGCAATATAATATTTGGAGAAGCACCGACGGAACCAATTTCGGAACGAGCCCGATCAAGACCATCACTGACAGCACTCTCAATTATTATATGGACAAAGGCCTTGCTTCCGGCACCAAATATTACTACAAAGTGACGGCCGAAGACCAAGACGGCGATGTTTCATATTTTTCCAACACGATCAACGACACTCCGGACGGCAACGGTTCTTCCGACACGACGCCTCCGGTAATTTCAAGCATACATATTACAAATATCACTCAAACTACCGCCACTGTCAGTTGGAGCACCGACGAACCGTCCGATTCAACGGTCGGCTACAACGTATATGTTCCCAGCGAAACCAGCACTGAAACATATTTGCCGGAAACCGGAAATGCTACCATGACCGAAAGCCACAGTGTTACGATTTCGGGGCTCACTCCGGACACCAATTATGCCGCCCAAATAAAATCAAGGGATCTCTACGGAAATCTCCAGACGAATGACGATGAAAACGTCGGCGGTCCGGCCAGTTCTCCCAATCAAGAATCCGATTTTCGTTTCACGACCGAGCAAGGTCCGCTTATCTCCAATGTCCAGGTGAGCAGCGTCAACAATAACCAGGCCACCATCAAATGGCAGACCGACAAAAATTCCGATTCCCATGTCTATTATTCCGACACTATTTCCAACGGCGATCTGCTCAAGCCGACGACCGCCGGAACGACCGACATGGTCGGCGGATCCTATCCGTACGAACATTCCGTCACTGTTACCGGCCTCACCGAAGGCACTTCGTACTATTTCTATGTCGCTTCCAAAGATTCCAGCGGCAATACCGCCGCTCTCTACAATGATCCGAGCAGTTCGGACAACCAGCGCTTCTTTTCTTTCGTGACCGGACAGGACAACAACGCGCCGGTGATTTCGGGCATCGAAGCTTTGTCCGTGAACAGCAATGAAGCTACGATCCACTGGGTGACTGACAAACAGGCGACGACCAAAGTGGAATATGGAACTTCCAAAGGCGGGCCGTACGAATATACCTATGAAATCGCCAGCAGTTACGACGTGAATCATTACGCCGTCCTGGCTTCCGCCGCTAATGCGAACCAGCTGGACGCCGGAACCAAATATTACTACGAAGTCATGTCGACCGACATTAACGGCAACACCAGCAAATCCAGCGAACAGAATTTCACGACTGAAAAAGAAGCCGCCTATCAGCATGACCCGCTTTCCAAAATCACCAACATCTCCAACCCGCCGACTCTCCTCACCGCCACCAACGCCGTCGTTTCTTTCAACACCGACCAACCGGCTTTGTGCCTCGCGGAAGTCACTACTTCCCAAGGGTCATATGCCAATCCGTTGATCTTCGAAGAAGACGGATATACCGCAAAGACCAACTACAACTACAGCCACTCCATCAATTTCACGGGACTCATCATGGCGACCAAGTATTACTATACTCTGTCTTGCGAAGACAATCTCAATACGGTCGTTTCATCCGATGAACAAAACTTCACCACCGAAACGCAAAGCGAGCTTCTTTCCCAGGAAGGGTTGGGCGCTCTGGGTGAAACTCATGCTCCGCCGGCCATCACTAATGTCAAAACCTCGAATGTCACCGGAGAAGGCATAACAGTTACGTGGGATACGGATGAAAACGCGAACAGTTTGGTGAAATATGGGATCACGAGCGGAAATTATACCAGCGTGGCGGGAGACGGAACGGACATCAATGATACGACTAAATTCAATACCACTCATTCAGTGGTGATGGGCAGTTTGATTCCGGGAACGAAATATTATTACCGGGTGGTTTCCTATGATACTTACGGCAACATCTCCGAATCCGCCGAATCCACTTTCACCACTTCCGCGCCGTCTTCCATCTCTTCCATCAAAGTGGTTTCCACTGCTCTCAACCAGGCTACTATTACTTGGAACACCAGCGTCAAGACGAACACGATCGTCGAATACGGACTCACAACGAGTTACGGAGAAACCAAGACCGATACCGCGATGGCCACCACTCACAGCATCGATCTTTCTTCCCTCAATTCCGGCCAGACCTATCACTTCCGCGTCAAAGGCGAAGACGGCAACAAAAATCTCTACGCCTCGGCCGACTATACTTTCCAGCCGAAATCGCCGCCTAAGATTTCCAATGTTACTGTCGGCAATGTTACTGAACATGGAGTCGCCATTAAATTTAACACTGATGTCCCGACCGATTCTTTAGCCACTTACACTGATATTAAAAATGCCAAAGACATCGGTTCCCAAGGTAAGCCGGATCTTACCACAACCCACGAGATCGATCTGCAAGGATTAAATCCGGGCACCACTTTCTCGCTTACTCTCAAAGTCCGCGACCAAGACGGCAATGAAACTACCCAGGCGGCCCAGAATTTCACGACCGGCATCGACAAGACTCCGCCGAAGATCGACCAGGTCAGAACCGATTCGGCGCTCACTCAGGATAATGCCGTTCAGACCATCATCTCTTGGATCACTGACGAACCGGCCGACACCTCGCTCATTTATCGTGAAGGCATCAACGGAGAAAAGAAAGAAGTCAAAGTGGACAGCAACTTCTCCACGACCCACACCGTTGTCATCACTTCTTTCAAACCTGGAACCGTCTATTACTTCAACGCCAAATCTTCCGATCCGTCCGGCAACGTGGCCACTTCGCAAGACTTCGCCCTTCTCACTCCGAAAAAACAGCAGAACATTATTCAAATCATCGTTTCCAATTTCCAGGGAATCTTCAGCTGGATGAATCTGGGAGGAACGGGAGGACAATAGGTTAAAGCCGAACGAAAAAATTTAAAAATGTAGAGACGCTCCGCCGGGGCGCCTCTACATTTTATTTTTTTTATGTTATAATTCAATCGAACGAAACAAAAATTAAAAAATAAAAATGCAATTCATAAATGATCTTAATTTAAAAAAACAGGCCAAGGAGTTGGGCGTGAGCGTTTGGCAGACTCCCAGTTTTCTTTTTATCGTGATGGGTTTTGTCATCATTGTCGCGATGACCGCCACCTATTACGTTTCCAGTTTCTATAACGATCCGGCTGTTTTGGTTGTGGCGGAATCTTTGGTTGTGGCAATTCTTTTCGTTATCGGAAATTCCGTCATCAGGGGGGTGGAGCAAATCGCCAGATTGAACCGGATGAAGACTGAATTTGTGGCGATCGCTTCCCATCAATTGCGAACGCCGCTTTCCGCCATCCGCTGGGAGGTGGAGCTTTTGCTTTCAAAATTCAACGAAGGCCTTGATGAAAAACAGTTGAAAAGCATCGAGGCCATAGGCACTTTGGGCGAGCGGATGACGCGCCTGGTCAATGATCTCTTGGACGTGGCCCGCATCGACCAAGGCAAATTGTTTTTGCGGAGGGAAAAAATCGATCTGGCGCAACTGGTGCAGGAAATAATCGATAATTTTTCATCGCTGGCTTCGGCCAAAAATATCCACATTTCTTTCAAGTATCCCGAAAATCTTCCCTTGATTATCGGCGATTCGGGAAAGATAAAACTCATTGTTGAAAATCTTTTCAGCAATTCCATAAAATATACGGTTGATAACGGCAACATAGGCATAACTCTCAAACGGAGAGACGGCTTTGCGGTTTTCAGCATCAAGGACAACGGCGTGGGAATTCCGCAAGACCAGCAGGATCAAATCTTCAAGAAATTTTTCCGGAGCAATAACGTGATCAAATATCAAACGGAAGGAACCGGCCTGGGACTTTACATCGCCAAAAATATCGTCGAACAGTCGGGAGGAAAAATCTGGTTTGAATCCAAAGAGAACACCGGAACGATCTTCAATTTTTCTTTGCCGGTAAAATAGCCGGCCGGCGATTAGCGAAATGGCCGGAATGTTTTTAGGAATCAGTTAAATTATGTCAAAAATTTTAATTATCGAAGATGAAATAACCCTGCAGAACGCTCTCAAGGAATTTTTGATGGCGGAAAATTTTGAAGTGGCCAGCGCGACCGACGGGGAAAAGGGTTTGGAGCTGGCGCAGAGCGGCAATCCCGATCTGGTTTTGCTGGACATAGTCTTGCCGAAAAAGGACGGCTATGAAGTTTTGGCCGGAATTAAAAAAGACGGACGGACAAAGCACATCCCGGTTATTCTTTTTACGAATTTGGAAAGTCCGGAAGATGTGGAAAAGGCGCTTGAAGCCGGCGCCAGCACATATCTGGTCAAGTCGGATTATAAATTGGAAGAGATAGTTAAAAAAATAAAAGAGACTTTGTCAATGCAAAGAATATGAGAATAGAGAACGGACAATTGAAAAATTTTATTCTGGATTCGGGAGTGATCGGCAAAGAAAAGTTGGAAGCCGCCTATGCGGAAGCCGAAAGCCGGAAGAAAAAACTGGGAGATGTCCTGTTGTCTCAAAAATTGATCGAGGAAGCAAAATTGCGCGAGCTCTACGCCTATATTTTGGGAGTGCCATTCATCGATCTGTCCAAAGAAATGATTCCGCAAGACATTTTGCAGATCATTCCCGAACCGATCGCCAAGAAATTCAAAATTATCGCTTTTGAAAAAAACCGGAAAGAACTGAAAGTGGCAATGCTTAATCCGGAAGACATCCAGACGATCGATTTCATCCGCAAAAAAACCGGATTGAAAATCGTGACTTGCCTCACTTCGGAAGAAAGCATGGAAGACGCTCTCAGGCAATATGAAAAAAGCTTGAAAGCGGAATTCGGAGACATCATTCAGAAAAGTTCTGAAGAAGCGGGCGAAGAAGAAAATCAAGAAGATTTGAAAAAGATGGCTGAAGGCCTGCCGGTCATCCGGATTGTCGATACGCTGATCAAGCACGCGATTTTGCAGGGAGCGAGCGACATCCACATCGAACCGGACGAGAAGGAAGTGCGGGTGCGTTACCGCATCGACGGCATTTTGCATGACGCGATGACTCTGCCGAAACAAATTAAAGACGGAATTATTGCCAGAATCAAAGTTTTGTCCAATCTCAAACTGGATGAACATCGCGTTCCGCAGGACGGACGGTTTAAAATAGAAAAAGACGGAGAAAAAATTTCTTTCCGCGTCAGCATCCTGCCGATTTTCGACGGAGAAAAAATCGTAATGCGCGTGCTCAATGAATCTTCCAAGGGCCTGACGCTTGAAGCGATGGGGCTTACCGGCAAAGGATTGGAGATAATCCATCGCGAAATAAAAAAACCCAACGGAATGGTTTTGGTAACCGGCCCGACCGGTTCGGGAAAAACCACGACGCTTTATACCATAATGGATATTTTAAATACGCCGGACGTCAATATCAGCACAGTGGAGGATCCGGTGGAATATCGGATGCCTCGCATCAATCAGACGCAAATTTTCCCCAAAGTCGGCCTGACGTTTGCGGCCGGGTTGCGCGCGCTTCTCCGCCAGGATCCGGACATTATAATGGTTGGAGAAATTCGCGACAAAGAAACGATGGAAATGGCTATTCAGGCGGCGATGACCGGACATCTGGTTTTGTCCACTTTGCATACCAACAGCGCGGCCGGAACTCTGCCGAGGCTTATCGACATGGGCGCCGAACCTTTTCTTCTGGCTTCAACGATCAATGTGGTGATCGCCCAGCGCTTGGTCCGCAAACTTTGCCAGGAATGCAAAAAAGAATATCAGCTCAGCGCGAAAGAGGCGAAAAGTTTGGCGGAAAATTACGATACGGAAGAAATTTTGAAAGCGATGAAAGAAAATGAAATTTTAAAATTAAAATCCGGAGACAAATGGGGGGATTTGAAATTCTATAAAGCTTCCGGTTGCGACCAGTGCAATCACGAAGGATATCACGGCCGCATCGGAATATTCGAAGTGCTGGAAGCGGATGATGATATCCAAAGAATGATTTCCCAGCGGGCGACTACGGAAGAAATAGAAAAAAAAGCCAGGGAAAAGGGAATGGTGGCGATGGTTGAAGACGGATTTTTGAAAGCGGCGCAGGGAATAACTTCAGTCGAAGAAATATTAAGAGTGACCAAAGAATAAATTTATGCAGGTATTTTATACTGCCAAAAGCTATTCGGGAGAAACGAAAAGCGGAGAACTGAAAGTGAAAGACGAGCGGGATTTGGCCGGCCAGCTGCGGTTGGACGGTTTTGTCCTGACTTCTTTCAAGGAAATCAAGGAAGACGGAAAAAATAAGGCCGAAATAAGATTTCTGAACCGGCTTTTCAGCATTCCGGTCAGCGAAAAAATGATGTTCGCGCGCAACCTGAGCGTAATGATTTCTTCCGGGTTGCCGCTTTCCCGCGCGCTGCTCAATCTGACGGATCAAACCCAGAACAAGCGCTTTAAAAAAATATTGAAAAATATTTATGAAGACATCCAGACCGGCAGCGCTTTGAGCGACGGAATGGCAAAATATCCGGCGATTTTCGACGAGCTTTTCGTGAATATGATCCGGGTGGGCGAGTCCGGCGGCAATTTGGAAGAGGTGCTTCAGATTTTGGCGGAACAGCTCGAAAAAGAACACGACCTTTCCCAGAAAGTGAAAGGAGCGATGGTATATCCGACGGTCATTCTGGTTGCGATGGTTCTGATTGGAATTGTAATGATGATTTATGTCGTGCCGGAACTGGTTTCGGTTTTCAGCGATCTTAATGCCAACCTTCCGGCATCGACCAAATTCATAATCGCTACCAGCAGCTTCATGCGCAATGACTGGATGTTTTTGATTCCGGGGCTGGCCATTTTGATCGTCGCGATAAAAATTTTTTCCACTACCTATTCCGGCAGAAGAGCGGCCGGGTTTCTGATGGTCAATATTCCGGTTGTGAAAGACATCGTGATCAAACTGAACTGCGCGCGGTTTGCCAGAATCTACAGCTCTTTGATCAAGAGCGGATTGCCGGTCGTTGAAACACTTAAGATTCTTTCCCGGACGCTGACCAATTTTTATTATAAAGAAGCTTTGCAAAAAGCGGCGGACAACGTCCAAAAAGGAATCCCGCTTTCAAAAATTATTTACGAAGAAAAGAAAATTTTTCCGATCCTGGTTCCGCAAATGATCGAGGTGGGAGAGGAAACAGGAAAAACTGAGGACATCCTGCTGAAGCTGGCGGAATTTTATGAAGGCGAAGTCAATCAGCTTACCAAAAATATGTCTTCAATCATCGAGCCGGTTTTGATGCTGATCATCGGAAGCGCAGTGGGATTTTTCGCCATTTCAATCCTGCAGCCGATCTACAGCGTGATGCAGAATATACAATAGAATTTTTAATTTTTTAGTTTCTGATTTTTAAATAAATCCAAATGCTTGAATTTTAAAACATTTGGAAATTAAAAAATATAAATCATTGTGAATTTTAAAAAAATACAAAATGCAAAAGGTTTTACTTTGATCGAAGCGCTGGTGATGCTTTTTATTTTTTCTGTCATCGCTTTGACTTTTTACCGGACCTATTCCGTCGGATTGAAATATGTCATTGACGCGAAGAATCGTTTGGGCGCGGTCGCGGCGGCCAATGAAAAAATGGAAATTATCAGGAATTTGAATTACAACGACATCGGCACGACTACGGGCGAGATTTCGGGAAATATTCCTTCGGAAGAAGATGTGGCGGAAAATGCCAGCCAATATCAGATTGCGACGAATGTCGAATATGTCGACGATCCGTTTGACGGACTGTATTCGGCCGGCACCGATCCCATTCCGGAAGACTATAAAAAAGTAACGGTAACCGTGTATTGGAACAACAAACAGGAAAATGTCCAAGCGCAATCCATTTTTGCGCCTCCCGGTTTGGAGGTGGCGAATCCCAGTGATGGCATTCTGATGATAAATGTTTTCAGCGACCAGCCGGGAGGAACCGGCATTCCCGATTCGACGGTCCGCGTGACAAACAGCGACATCGGTTTGGACACGACCGTCCAGACCGACAATACCGGACATGCAATTTTAATGGGAAACAATGTTAAAAATTCCATCCAAAAATATCATATAACGCTTGCCAAATCCGGTTATGAAAATGTCAGTACGATGCCGCCGTATCCGGCAACAAGTTACAATCCGGTCGATGTCGACGGGTCGGTCATTGTCGGATCTACCAATGTGGTAAATATAGTCCAGGACCAGCTGGCCAATCTTGCGGTGGACACGACGGACTATCTGGGAACTGCGTCCATTCCGAATATCAGTTTTCACATTACGGGCGGACGGATACTTGGAAACACGATCGGCGATCCCAGCACCGGGATTCTTCCCCAGCCTGTTTATAATCTGGATACTGACGCTCAGACGGATTCAAACGGGGAAAAAAATTTCGGGTCGGTCAGTCCGGGGCAATACACAGTGGCGCTTTCTCCGTCGGTGACCGGTTATGTTTTGATTGATACCGATCCGGTTTCTCCGTTTTCTCTTTTTTCCAATCAAAATATGGCCGTGAAAGCGAAACTGGCCGATGTCAATCAGACTTCGCTTCTGGTAAAAGTTACAAAAAATGATACGGGCAATCCGCCGCTGGCGGGCGCGGGCGTGGAACTTTCCAATGGCTCCGGTTATGACCAGACGGTGACGGCTTCCGGCACGGGAACAGCATATTTTCCGACGGACGCGAACGCTTTGCCGGCCGGAACTTATACTTTGAAAGTGACTGCCGGCGGCTATACGGAGAATGATTCGCAAGTGACGATAAATTCCAACCAGCTGAAACAAATGTCAGTTTCCCTAACCGCATCATGATGAAAAAAAATAAATCGAAAAAATATTCCGGAATGACTATTATAGAAATGATCGTGGCGATCGGAATTTTTACATTGGGAATGATCGGGGCAACGCTTCTGTTTACCCATGCTTGGCAGGCGAACAGCTTCAGTCTGGAAATGGGGCAATCAACCAGCGAAGTTTCGCAAACCATGAATAAAATCCTGGACTACATAAGAGAAGCGAGCCAATCGGACAACGGATCCTATCCTATTGTTTCTGCCAATGACAACGATTTGGTCTTATATTCCGATTACAACAATGACGGAAAAGTGGAACGGCTCCATTTCTATAAAAGCGGGCAGGATATTCTTATGGGAATAACCGCTCCGACCGATACGATGCCGGTTGCTTACCCTTCCGGCGACCAGCAAACAATTACGCTGGCGGATCACATCGTGAATGATTCCAATTCCCCCGTTTTTTATTATTACGACAATACTTATGCCGGCGGATCCGGTCAAAATCCCCTGCCTGTTCCGGCTTCAGTTTCCGACATCCGTTTGATCAAGGTTCATCTCTACATAAACATCGATCCCAATCGGGCGCCCGACAATATCGAACTGCAATCTTTCGCGGAGTTGCGCAATCTGAACGACAATAATCAGGCCCAATAGTTTTTATATTTTTAAAATGGATATGAAGGAAGAAAATAAAAAATCAAATGAAAAAAATCCAAACTTGTTTTTCCGGTTTGTGAAAAAACAAAAACAAGCCGGTTCGGCTTTGGTTTATGTCCTGGTGATAATGCTCATTGTGTCGATTATTTTCACTTCGCTGATCGCCTATATCGTTTCGCAATTGAAATACAGTTTCAATCAGGCGGAAAGGGAGCAGTCTTTCCAGATCGCCGAAGCCGGCATTGATTTTTATCGCTGGTATCTGGCGCATGAAACGGCCGGCAAGACAGCCCAGCAGATCCAGGATTTTTGGGACAGCACCAATCCCGGTCCGCTGGGAATCGGCAGTCCCTATCAAGCGGATTTCGGCGGCGGGCAATATGTTATCAATGTCCAAAAACCGGATCCGGGATCGACAATTGTCACTGTAACTTCTGCCGGCATAATACAAAATGTGAAGCGGGAGATCCAAGTCAGATTTCGCCGGCCGTCGTGGAGCGAATATTTATTTTTATCCAACAGCTTTATGAATTTCGGCAGCCAAGCGACGGTTTATGGCAAAGTGTTTTCCAATTATGGAATACGTTTCGACGGACATGCTTATAATACGGTCAGCGCCTTGCCGGCATCTTTCAATGATCCGACTTGGGGAGGAAATACTTTGCAGTTCGGCGTGCATACGACTGTCAATCCGGCCGATCCTAACGCGCCAACCTATCCTTGGCCGGCCGGTACGGTGCCGGACCGTCCTGATGTTTTTGCCGGGGGACGGACTTTTCCCGCTCCGGCTGTCAGTTTCACCGGCGTTACAGCCGACCTGGCCAATATGAAAAATCAGGCGCAAGCCGCAGGCACCTATTTCGATTCCAGCGGATTGGGCAGGACAATTTTTTTGAACAGCGACGGAACTTTTGATATTTGCACGGTCAAGTCGGCCAACAGCAATACGCACGCCATCAGCAAATATTACGCGACGAGCGGCGGAGGAACTTGCAACAGTTGCAGCGGATCCTGTGCCAGCAATTATCCCATTCCGAACAACGGAATTATTTTCGTGGAGAATAACGCTTGGGTCGACGGAACGATTAACGGCAAAAAGGTGACAATCGCCGCGGCCAATTTGTCAGGCGGCGGAACTCAGGCGGATATTTATATCGGTTCGAGCAATTCCAATCTCACTTACGCTTCTTACGACTGCAATAACATGCTCGGACTGGTGGCGCAACGGGATGTCCGCGTGTTGGGAAGCTGTCCGGATAATTATGTCGTCGATGCGGCGCTTCTGGCTCAGACGGGAACGGTCGGCATCAATGACAATGGCTTCAGCGGAAAAAATTCCTTGACTTTCAACGGCGCAATAGTTTCCTATCTCGAGCCGTATTTCGAACATGGCAACAACGGCTTCGCGGTCCGCTATTATAATTTCAACAATAATCTTCTGTATTGTCCGCCGCCGTACTTTCCAACCGGAACGCAATATTCCATAGATCTCTGGAAAGAGTTATAATATAAATGTTATGAGTTTTCTCGATAAAAATATAATAAATTTTAATCCGAAAGTTTTCGGACTTGATCTGAGCGATTTGTCGATCAAAGTTTTTCAGCTGGAACGGGAGGGAAGCGAAGACAAGATCAGGAGTTACGCTTCCGTGGAAATGCCTTTGGGAAACATCGAAGACGGCCGGATCGTCAATAAGGACAAAGTTGCCGGCGCCATCAAGGAAGCGATCAGGAAATCCGGACCCAAAAAGATCAATACGAAAAAAGCCGTCTGTTCCATTCCGGAATCCAAAGCTTTTTTGCGCATAATAAATATTCCCAAGATGAGCGAATCCGAAGCGGGCGAGGCGATCAAGTGGGAAATGGAAGCCAATATTCCGCTGCCGATCGAAGATGTATATTTTGACTGGCAGTTTTTGAAGAGCGATCCGGCAGCGGAAAAGCAAAGCGTTCTGACAGTGGCCGTTTCCAAAGAAATTGTTGATGATCTGGTGGAAGTCTTGGAAAAATCCGGTTTGGATGTGTACGGCTTGGAATTGGAATCGGTTGCAACGGTGCGCAGCCTCATGAAAAAAGAAGAATTTGACCCGGCGCTCATTGTCGATATCGGCGCGCGAAGAACCAGCCTTATCGTAACGGAAGGAGAAGTTCCGTATTTCACTTCAAGCATTCCTTTTTCCTCGGAAAATCTTGATTACGCCATTTCCAAGGATTTGAAACTGGACAAAAATGAAGCGGAAAAAACAAAAGTCAGCCACGGCATTCATAACTTCGACCAGGGAAGTCCCGTTTTCGATTCCATAGAATCGCTTTTGGAAAATCTGATCGCGGAAATTTCCAAAACAATCGATTTTTACAATGAAGTTTCAAAAAAATCATCCGGAATAGAAAAAATAATTCTTTGCGGAGGAGGATCCAACCTGAAAGGGCTGGTTCCATATCTGGCCAAGAGGCTCGGCAAGGAAATTCATATGGGAAATCCATGGATCAATTTGAATTTTGGAAATAATCTGCCTATTGTCAACAAGGAGAGCTCCGTGCGCTATTCGACCGCCGTGGGCTTGGCCATAAGAGGACTGCATTATGATTAAATTAAATCTTATCCCCGCATACAAAAAAGAAGAGATAAAAAGGACAGGCCGGCTGCACCAAGTTTTCAAATGGGAAATCAGCCTGATTTTTATGATAATAATTCTTTTCGCGGCCCTTTTCAGCATCTATTCGATTTTAAAAGCTGATTTGCAGACCGCTTCTCTGGAATCGGATTCCGCCGATTCGGGAAAATATGCGCAGTTGAAACAATATGACAGCGAATTGAAAGAGGTCAACAGCCAGGTGGCGGTAGTGGATAAAATCCAGAAAGGGCAGTTCTATTGGCCTGATCTTTTCGGCAAGATAGACTCGCTCGCTTTGCCCGGCATCAAATTCACCGGAATAAAGACTCAGAATTATAACGCGTATCTTTCAGGCAATGCCGACACGCGGGACGAACTGATGGCGTTCAAGGAAAAATTGGACGGAGAAAATTGTTTTGAGAATGTCAATTTGCCGATCTCCGATTTGGTTTCCCAGACGAATGTCGATTTTCAAATCCAATTCTCCATAAAAGATTCTTGCCTAAAAAAACAATGAAAAGTTTTTGGAAAAAAAACAGCATATGGATCTCAATCGCAGGCTTCGCGGCGTTTTTGGGGCTTTTGTTTTTCTTTGCGGCCGTTCCGTTCGTCAATAAAATAAAATCAACTTCGGATGCTATCGAAAAGAAAAAGCTGGATAATGAAATCAACCAGCAGAGAATGCAGCAACTTCCGAGCATCGAACAGAATTACGCGCTTTTTCAAAAAAAGGAAAATGATTTGAATGTTCTTCTTGATTCCAACAGCGCCGTAGATTTCATAAAAGAAATGGAAACATTGGCGCAGAACACTGGCAACTCGATTCAGTTCAAGGTGGATGATCAAAGCGATAGCGCCTCCGGGGCGGCCGCCAAAAACATTCCTAAAGATGACATAAGAAACAAACTGCCCTATGCGGATTATCTTCAGATGCAAATAACACTGGCGGGAGATTATCCGAGTTTTGTGAAATTTTTGGATAAATTGGAAAATGCGGATTACTATGTGAATGTTATCGGAGTGAATCTGGCTAAAAATAATGCGGGGGACGCTAATCAGCCGGCCGGAAGTTTCGATCCGTTCGCAGCCTCGACGGTTTCATTGCCGTCGGATAAGAACAACAACGCGCAAGTTTCCGAACTTAATTCGACGATCGATCTGGTAATTTATTTAAAAAAATGAATCTTAATTTTGATCTGAAAAATATAAAAGCGAGCGACTGGAAAGTGTATGCAAAAAGAACTGGAAGTTTTCTGGTGAAAAAAAGCAGATGGATTATGATTTTTTTGGTTTTGCTCGAAGCGGGTTATGGAATTTATCTCTGCTACGCCTATGTCTATAATCCTTCCTGGAGCGAAACGCGCAAGCAGGCCTATATCAACTCTCAAGAAAACGGGACAGTTTTCAATAAAAACGAATTCGATGCGGTGATTGCCAGGATTCAGGATCGGAAAAATGCGTATCGGTCTAGCACAGCCAGTGTGCCGGATATATTTAAGTAATAGTTGCAGTTTTATTGCTGTGCGCTCTGAGGGATTTTCCGCGTCGCTTCGCTCCTTGCCCTGGGCAGCGCTGAATGCTCGCACTTGCTCGCATTCAACGGCGCTCGACTGCTCCCGCTAAGCGGGATTGTCTTGCTGCTGCCCGTTCGAATCCCCAATGCGAACAATTTTAAAATCCATCAAACGATGGATTTTAAAAATTTGTGCGCTTGGCAGGACAGCTTTCGAACATTTGAATGGCTGGGAGAATTGGATCCAGTTACGGTCATTAGTCATTCAAGACAATTGCTAGCTCTTATTAAATAATCACAGCGATGGAGTTGGTTTATAAATAAAAAAGCCTGTTGGAGGAAATAAAAAAGAGGGATAAGCCGCAAATTGTTTCGCAACCATCCCTCCGTGAGCCAGCTTTATTTTTTATGTGGTTTCCTCCCCTTTATCGTTTTTTTACATACCTCCGACAAGGGAACGCCAAGATTCATATAATACGCGTAGCGGATTTCCCTGCGGTCTTGCCGCAGGCCCACTAAGGAAAGTTTGAAAACCGCATGGTTTTCATCTAGTATGGAAGCATGACGCTGAAACGAGAAAACCATTGTGCCCATGAC
>JAJYKZ010000024.1 GCA_021788105.1 bacterium | reverse complement strand
CACGCCATTCCCTTCATTAAAGAAGAACTCAAGGATATTTTGGCGGCCGCCGATCTTGTCATTACGCGCGCCGGGGCCAATTCGATTTCTGAAATTGCCGCTAACGGGAAGCCGGCCATAATTATCCCGCTGGAACATTCCGCCAATGACCATCAGCGGATGAATGCCTATTCTATCGCGGAGACGGGCGGCTGTATTGTTCTGGAGGAGACTAATTTGGGCGAGCATGTCCTTCTTTCCCGAATTGAAGAAATTATGACCAATGATGAATTGAACAAAAAATTATCCGAAAATATTAAAGTATTTTATCATCCTGATGCGGCCGACCAGATCGCGGAAGGAGTAATGGGAATGATTAAATATTAAATTTAATCTTATGGTGAGAATTAATGTGACCGAAAGCGTTGAAGTGGATTTGGAAAAAATAAAGAAAGTTTATGTGATCGGGATCAAGGGTTCCGGCGTCGTTGCTTTGGTGGAAATCCTGACAGCAATGAAAATTGAAGTGACCGGGTCGGATACGCATGAAAAATTTTTTACCGAAGAAGTGCTGAAGAAAATCGGCATAAAATATTTTGAAGAATTTTCTCCGAAAAATATTCCGGATGATGTTGATCTGATCATTTATTCCACTGCCTATAACGAAGAAAACAACTCAGAATTTCGCGAAGCGAAATCTCGCGAACTGCCGATGGTGAGCTATCCGGAAATGCTTGGTTTGCTTTTCAATGAAAAATACGGAATCGCGGTTTGCGGCACGCACGGCAAAACCACCACTTCCGCAATGCTGGCTGAAATTATGAAATATGCCGGAGCTGATCCGACCGCCGTCATCGGAAGCCGGGTGAGGCAATGGGGTTCAAACGCGCTTTCCGGCAAAGGCGAATATTTTGTGATCGAAGCGGATGAATTTCAGAATAAATTCAGATATTACGATCCCAAGGCGGTTATTCTTACCAGCATAGACTATGACCATCCGGATTATTATAAAAATTTTTCGGAATACAAGCAGGCCTTTTTTGATTTTGTGGCAAAGATTCCGCGCGCCGGATTCTTGGTTGTCTGGGGAGACAGTGCCGACACCAATGATGTTGCTTGCGGTTGCCAATGCGAGATTATTAAATACGGATTTATGGCGGATAACGATTTGATAGCGAAAAACCATTATTTTCAAGGATTGCACCAGGAATTTGATGCTTGGTTTTTAGATAAATCTCTGGGACATTTTGAGATCAATCTTCCCGGAAAACACAATGTCCTCAATGCGCTGTCGGTAATTTCCGTTTGCCATAAATTGAGAATGGATATGGAAAAAGTGCGCGAAGCGTTGAAAAATTTTCAGGGAACCTCCCGGCGTTTCGAAATTGTGGGCGAACGCAACGGCGCGATTCTCATTGATGATTACGGACATCATCCGGAAGAAATCAAGGCGACTTTGAAGGCGGCGCGGGAAATTTATCCGGAAAAAAATATTATCGCGGTTTTTCATCCGCATTCCTATTCGCGCACGGAAGCTTTGCTTCATGATTTTGCGCAAAGTTTCGATTCAGCCGACCAGGTGATCGTTCTGGACATTTACGGATCGGCTCGCGAAGAATCCGGCAATGTCAGTTCCGAAGATTTGGTAAAATTGATCAATAAATATAATTATGGAAAGGCAGAATATGTTCCGACTATCAAAGAGGCGGTGGAATTTTTGAAAGATAGGGTTGGAGGAAATGATGTTGTTTTGGCGATCGGCGCGGGAAATGTGAATGAGGTGGCGGAGGAATTAAGAGAAAAAAATTAAACGACAATTCCGGTTTGTAATAATTTTATATTAATTTCGGAAAATAAAATGTTAAATATCCAAAATAACATACCGCTTTCCAAACACGCCGCTTTCCGCATCGGCGGACCGGCAAAGTTTTTTGCGGAAGTGTTTTCAATTGAAGAATTGGAAGAAGCTTTGCAATTTGCCAAAGAAAAATCCTTGAAATTTTTTGTGTTGGGCGGGGGGAGCAATGTTTTAGTGAGCGATCGGGGCTTTGACGGCTTGGTCATAAAAATGAAAATCAATAATTTAAAAATTGATATTGAAAATAGCAAAATGGAGGTCGGATCGGGCATTCCGTTAATCAAAATTGTTCGAGACTCGATTGAACATGATTTATCCGGAATGGAATGGGCAATCGGAATTCCGGGAACATTGGGCGGAGCTGTGCGCGGGAATGCGGGCGCATTCGGCGGTACGATGGGCGATGTTATTGAAAATGTGAAAGCCCTGGAAGCAAGCGGAAGCTTTGAAATTAAAAATTTAAGCAATGTGCAGTGCGAATTTAAATATCGCAATAGTGCCTTCAAAAACAATTCCAATCTTTTAATAATTTCGGCAATCTTGAAATTGCAAGCGGGAAACAAGGAAAAAAGTCAAAAAGAAGCGGAAGAAATTTTAAATAAAAGAGCAGCTAAACAGCCCAAGGGAATGGCCAGCGCCGGATCTTTTTTTATGAATCCGGTTGTAAAAAATTCTCAACTTATAAAAGAATTTGAAGAAGAAAAGAATGTAAAAAGCAAAGGCGGCAAGGTTCCGGCCGGCTGGTTGATTGATCGGGCGGATCTGCGCGGAAAAAAAATCGGCGGAGCGATGATTAGCGAGGAACATTCCAATTTCATTGTCAATACTGGCAATGCGACCGCGGAAGATGTTATAATGTTAACAAGCTACATCAAGCAGCAGGTTCGGGACAAATTGGGCGTGCAACTCCAGGAAGAAGTCCAATACGTTGGATTTTAATAAAATTAATTTTTAAAAAAATTATGACAATCAAAGACAGTCATCGGCTATTTTTCAAGGGAGTAAAAATTGACGACCGAACCAGGAAATATGTTGAAAAAAGGATCTATGCCATTGAAAAATTGCTTAAAAAAATTAATAAAATAGAAATTGAAATTGATATCGACAAGAAAGGAAAATTCCGAGCGGAGGCAATGATCAAAACGCCCTATCAAATGTATCGTGCGGAAGAAACGAGCGAAAGCATCGAGGGTTCCGTGGATATGGTGGAAACAGAATTGCGCAACCAAATTACAAAAGATCTAGACCGAGTTAGGACGGAAAAGAAAAGGGGAGCGCGGTCAATTAAAAAGAAAATGACAATCGATGAAAACGCGCGCTTCTGAATTTTTTAAGGAAATGCAAGGGCGGTCTTCCGCCCTTTTAAAATGCGCAGTTCCATGCTAAGATGATGAAAATATGCTAACCGATGAAGTAAAAATTAATATTTATGCAGGAAGGGGCGGGGACGGAGTCGTGGCTTTCGACAAGGTCATGATGAGCCTGGGTCCCACCGGCGGCAAAGGCGGCAACGGCGGCAACGTCTATTTTGAAGGCGTCTCTGATTTGACGGCGCTGAATAAATATAAAAATAAGCGCGAACATTATGCCGAGGACGGAAAAAACGGCGGCTATGATCGGTCAACCGGACGCAACGGGAAAGATCTGACACTCACCGTTCCGGTCGGATCGGCGCTTCACAATCTGGAAACCGGGGAAGATTTTGAAATTACAAAAATCGAAGAAAGAATTTCGGCGGCCAAAGGCGGAATCGGGGGCCGGGGCAATATGTATTTTAAATCGCCGGAAAATACCAGTCCTCAGGAAAGCGAAGAGGGAAAACCGGGCGAAAATTTTTCATTCATAATTGAACTTCGATTGATTGCCGACATTGGTTTTATCGGGCTTCCCAACGCGGGAAAATCAAGCCTTTTGAACGAACTCACCAAGGCCAACGCCAAGGTGGGCAATTATGAATTTACCACTTTGGAACCGAACCTTGGAGCGCTCGACGGGATAATAATTGCTGACATTCCAGGACTTATCGAGGGTGCTTCATCCGGCAAAGGATTGGGAATTAAATTTTTAAAACATATTCGGCGTACCAAAATTCTTGTGCATTGCATTTCCTTGGAATCGGACGATTTAGTCGGCGATTATCAAACGATCAGAAGCGAATTGGGGAATTACAATAAAGAGCTGCTCGAAAAAAAAGAAATAATTTTACTGACCAAAACCGATCTTTTTTCAAAAGAAAAAGTTGAAGAAAAGATAAATCAAATTTCAAAAATAAACAAAAACATAGAACTGGTTTCGATTCACGACTGGGACAGCTTGGAAAGGTTGAAAAATAAGCTGTTGAAATCGGAATTTTGATGTGTTAATATAAACATAGAAACATATGAACAGCACTGCAAGCAAAACAAATATTAAAAATAACGGTTTGGGTTTTTTGGCGAACAGCGCCAATGTGAAAAGCGGCGCACCTCATGCTATTCGCAAGAGGACGCTTGGCCAAAAAGCGGCGGATAGAATTACCAGGATAGTGGGCAGCTGGACCTTCATAATCATTCAGAGCGTAATTTTGGTGATCTGGATAACTTTGAATGTTATCGCTTGGAAAAAGCATTGGGATCCGTACCCGTTTATTTTGCTTAATCTGATGCTTAGTTTCCAAGCGGCCTATACGGCTCCAATCATTCTGATGAGTGAAAATATGGAAGCGGAAAGGGATCGGGTAAAGGCGGAGAAGGATTTTGCCACTAACCGCAAAGCGGAAAAAGAAATTGAAGAAACCCAAAGCCGGTTGGAAAACATTGAAAAAAATCTGGCAAAAATAATTGAAATTATGGAAAAAAAATAAAAATGTATTTGACTGCAACTCAAAAAATTTTTCTAACATTGGCCGTCATCTGGACCATTCCTTGGAAGGGAATAGCGCTTTGGAAATCGGCCCGGCGGGGGCAAATGATCTGGTTTGTTGCGTTACTTTTGGTAAACTCCCTGGGCATATTGGAAATCGTCTATATTTTTGGTTTTTCCAGGCGAAAAAATATCGGAAGGATAATCTTGTAATAGACAACAGACGTTGCATCGCAGATGAAAGGAATATGTACTGGATTTATCTCATTATTTTCATAATCGCAGTCCTGGTTCCGGACATAATTAAAGGCGGTTTTCTTTTTCTCTCGCAGCAGCGCTTGCAAGAGTTCGCCATATTTTTATTGGGAATGATCGGATTCCTTTTTTTCTTATGGAAGGAGCATCAATTGGCTGTCGGTGAAAAAGAAAAAGAAAAAGAAAAAAGGAAATTCAACCAGACCGCCAAGGATCTTGTTGAGTCCTATAGCTATATCGGAGAAGTGAATCGTAAAATGGACATCCTGATGAATGTTGCTCTGGGGCTTTCCGACCGATCGTCGTTGGATAAAAAGAAAGAGCGGGAAATTTACAAATCCATCCTGGATGCTTCTAAATTTTTGATGAAATCGGAAAATTCAACCATCCGATTTGTGGATGTCAAGAGCGGACGGACAAAAAAAGACGTGGAATTCGGGGAGGGTAATAATTTGATCGAAAACAAAAAGCTGGTTGCAATGCCGGACAACATCAATGTGAAAAGATATGGAAATTTTTTGGTCGTTTCTTCATATAAAACTATCGGTGATATTCGAGGATTTTTGATAATGAGCGGCTATGACAAAGAGGAAGAAAAAAATTTCAACAATCTTGAAATTCTGAAAGTTTTGGCGGCACAGGCATTGTTTCTTTATTCTTATATGACGCGTTCCGATCGGATGGATGAATAATTATTTTGTTATTTTATAACCCTTTTGCTGCCAGGCGTTAAAACCGTCGGAAAGCGCCCGGACATTGAAAAAGCCCATGTCATAAAGCCGAACCGCGGCCTGAAAAGCCCAAAGACCGTCGTTATCATAGGCGATTATTTCTTTATTGATCGGTATTTCTCCGCGATCAGCCTCCAAATCATCGAGAAAAATATTAACGGCGCCTTCAAGATGTCCGGCAGCGAAAGATTTGTTGTCACGAACGTCGAGGATAAAAAGATTGGAAGAGCCGCTTGTTGCAAGATCTTTGAGCTGGTCGGATGTGATGTAAGTTACTTTGGACTGGTCGACGAAAGAATTGGGATCGCCGGCGGAAATTGTCGGTCCATACTGATTTTTCCAGGCCGGAAATCCGCCAGTCAGATAATATACGTTTCCAAATCCTTGGTTTGGCATCGTGTTTCCGGCCAGATCGATCCCGTCCAGGGAATTTCCATCGTCAACTATTACATAAGTCTGGCTTTTGTCGAGAGAGGCGAGATTGTTGGAAAGATCGGAGGCGGAGATATTCTTAGATCCGATGATGTGTTCCGCCTTAAACTCGTCGCTGCTGCGGATGTCAAGGACAACAACGTTTTCATTGCCAGTTATTTTTTTCAAAAGATCATTGACTGAAATTTGTTTGGCTGATTTAATCGATTGTTCTGCTTGGGAAACATCGGGGTCGGACGATTGGCTTTGTGATTTTTTGGAAAATAGCGGACGAAGAAAGGTAATTGCGACAACGGCAATAACCAACAGGAATCCCAGTGCGATGACTTTTATGTTTTTATTTTTGTCTTCCATTTTTAAATTATTTTAAAATTGCACCGATGAAATTCGAATAGCCGTTCAAAAAATCTTCGATTTTTACGGACGACTTTCCTTCTATTTGTATTTCTTTAATAATAATAGCGCCCGGATCTGCCTGAATAAGGATGTCTTGGCCGGATTTAAATACTTCGCCCAAATGATGTTTTCCGGGAAAGTTTTCAGCCAATCTGATTTTGTTCAGTCTGATCCTTTTTATGGAATTGCCGCTTTCCCAGAAAGCATAAATTCCCGGCCAAGGCTGGAAAGCGCGGAATTTGTCATAGATTGATTCGGCCGAATCCGCCCAGATAATTTTTCCATCTTCTTTTTCGATCAGCTGGCAGAGAGTGGCTTTATGATTATTTTGTTTGCGCGGCGTTATTTTTCTTTCTATCCAAAGCGGCAAAGTTTCCAGGAGTAATTTTGAGGCTAGCGCGGACAATCGTTGCGACAATTCCGGAGTTGTTTCGTCCGGCCTTATTTTCAAGCTGCGTTCCCGCAGGATGTCTCCGGTATCAATGCCTTTGTCCATAAGCATAATGGTTGTTCCGGTTTCGGTTTCTCCGGCGAGAATGGCATTTTGAATGGGGGACGGTCCGCGGAATTTCGGCAGGACGGAGGCGTGGACATTGATAGCGCCGAAGCCCGGAATTTCCAAAACTTCTTTGGGCAAGATTTTTCCGTACGCTGCGACAATGATTAAGTCCGGTTTCTGATTCTTCAATTCCATAACGGCATCTTCATTGAATTTTGCCGGCTGAAAAACTGTAATTTTATTTTTCTCGGCGATGATTTTTACGGCCGATTTTTTCATTTCCTGGCCGCGTCCGGATTTTTTGTCGGGCTGGGTGTAAACGGAAATTAAATTATATTTTTCTTCTGCAAGAGAAGTCAAAATGGCGGCGGCAAACTCAGAAGTGCCCATAAAGACAGTGCGAATTTTTATTCCTTGGTGTTTCATTTTTTTGATTTTTTTTCTTTGACTATTTTTTCGATGATAAGCGTCCCGTTCAAATGGTCGATTTCGTGCTGGAAGATCCGGGCCAGCAGATTCTGCGCTTGAACAATAATTTCTCTTCCTTTCCTGTCCAAAGCTCGCACCTTGACTTTTTGTGATCGTTTGACTTGCATATATTGTCCCGGCAAAGAGAGGCAGCCTTCTTCTCCGATGATTTTTTTCCAAGATTTGGATTTAAAAACCGGATTGATAAGGACATAGGATTTTCCGTCCAGTTTGATCACGCAGAGGCGCAAAGATTTTCCCACCTGGGGCGCCGCCAAACCGACGCCGTTGTTTTTTTCCATCGTCTCGAACATATCCAAAATCAATTCCTGAATGACCGGATCTTTGGGGTTCTTGACCCTTTCCGTTTTTTTCGAAAGCAGAGAATCGGGATAGGTTGTGATTGGCAAAATAGCCATAAAATTTTAAATCAATGAAATGGGATCGACATCAACGATCCATCCGCTGGGCAGTGAAAAAATAATTTGTTTAAGCCTGTCAGGAACATCGCGATAGGAGAACTTGATCGTTATCTGCCTTCGATATCTGCCGCGCACTTTGGAAGCCAAAGCATCTTGAGGTTCGGTGACGGATATGTCCGGATTTTTTTCCTGAAGAATGTCGTGAACTTTTTCCGTTTCGCCCTTAACTTTTTTTAAATCGTAATCTTGAAAAATAATCTTAATAATTTTTCCGAACGGCGGGAGGAGCAGTGCTTTTCTTTCGAGAAGTTCTCGTTCAAAAATATTCTCGAAATTTCGTACAGCCGCCGCTTGAAAAAGCTTGTTTTCCGGATTGTAGGTCTGAATGACGACTTTCCCGGGAAATTTTGCGCCGGGCCTTCCCACGCGGCCGGAAAGTTGTACAATGTGTTGAAAAGCCTTTATATTAGCCGAAAAATCAGGAATTGAAAGCAGATTATCTGCATCAATTATACCAACGAGCGCCACGTTTGGCAAATCCCAACCCTTGGAAATCATCTGGGTTCCGATGAGGATGTCAATTTCTCCCCGGGAAAATTTTTTATATATCTCTTCGGCGCTGCTTTCTTTTGTTGATTGATTGTCGATCCGGGCAATTCTGGCGCCGGGAAAAAGATTTTCAATTTCTCGTTCAAGCTTTTGGGTGCCGTTGCCGATGTTAGTGAAGGCGATTCCTTTGCATTTCGGACATTCCGGCGTGATGGAGGTCTTGAAGGAACAGTGGACGCAGCGATAGAATCCCTGTCGGTCGTAAATGAGCGCCCGGTCGCATTGCGGACACTTCAAGACCGTCTTGCAATTATTGCAGACGGAAAAATTGCTCATGCCCTGGCGGTTTAAAAATAATATTGTCTGCAGCTTGTTTTTTAATGCGTAGGAAATTTCTCCCTCTAATTTTTTGGAAACGCCCGCTCCGGTTCCGAAATTTTTATTTTTCCAGCGCTCCTTTTTCAGATCGATAATTTCGACGTCCGGAAGGGCGGGAGAATTTTTCAGACTCAGGCGAGGGAGGGCCAATAACCCAATCTCTTTGGTTCTGGTGCGGTAAAAATTTTCAATACTGGGAGTGGCAGAACCAAAAATAATCGGACAGCTGTAAAGTCGGGATAATTCTTCAGAAACTCTGCGGGCGTCATAGCGCGGATTCATGTCCCATTGTTTGAAAGAAATGTCTTGTTCTTCATCGACAACAATAAGGCCGAGATTTTTGAAAGGCGCGAATACTGCCATGCGCGACCCGATAATGATTTTTGCTTCTCCTGATTTTATTTTTTGCCAATTGTCATAAAACCGGCCTTTGGAAATTTTGCTGTTCAGAACGGCCGTTTCATCAGGTTTGAAATATTCCCCGTATCTTTCGACGGCCTGAGGCGTCAAAGTCAATTCGGGGAGAAGAATTAGGAATTGCAGTTCCGGATTATTTTCTTTTAATTTTAAGATGGAGTGGATGTAAACTTCGGTTTTTCCCGAACCGGCGGGACCGTATAAATAGAATTTTATTCTGTCTTGGCGGGATTGAATTTTTGATTTTGAAGGCGCTATTTTGCTTACGGAGTTTTTTTGTTCTTTGGTTAATTTTATTTTTTTCTTTTTTGTTTGAAAATCAATGGCAATTTTTTGTTTGCGCAGCTTTGTTCTCTTTGGAATAAAAAATTTCATAACTGTCCCGAGCGGAGAGAAATAATAATCGGAAATGAATTCCGCCAGTTTTATTTGGTTTTTGGTCAGAAAATTTTCTTCAACTACACTGTTGATTTTTTTGAGTTTAATGTTGCCCAGCCGGTGGAAATCGGTTCGGCTCCGGCTTACAATGCCGCTGACGTTTCTCTTGAAGAGCGGAACGGAAACGAGAGAGCCGGCCGGAATTTCGGAATCCCAGAGATAAGAATAAAATTGCTGCTTATTGAGCGGAAGGCGATTAACGGGAATGACGTCGATAATGAATTTTTGAGGCTTCTTTTCCATAGTTCTATTTTATCAAGTTCATTGCAGTAAGTAAAAGAAAAAAATTGGCTCTTTAACAAATAGTGTGTTGAATTAACATAAAGAGTGGGATAAAAGC
>JAJYKZ010000006.1 GCA_021788105.1 bacterium | reverse complement strand
GCAGGAATTTTTATGGAAATGAAAGAAACGGTTCATCGCATCGATAATCTTGATGCGCGATTCCTCTTTTTTCTTTCCGCTAATTTGCATGTCTCAGATATGATCAGAAGACTTCTCGGGGAATCTTCCGTAGTGTGCGATCGGTATCTTGCCAGCACGTTCGCTTATCACAAAGCATTTGGAGCCAATACTGATCTTGCAAACTGGCAAATCTTAAAGCAATCTTTGATCCAGCCAGATTTCACCTTCATTCTTGAGGCTGACGATCAGGTTCTCTTTGAGCGCCTCAAGAAGAGAGGAGATTCTGTGGAAAAATTCTGGGACAAAGTGGTTATGCGCCAGGAAATACGCAAAAATTATCTGGATTTTTCTGAGAACATTATCAGGATTGATACAAACAAAAAAACAGCAAACGAAGTTTGCGATGAAATGTTACAAATCATAAAAAATCGCTAGCTTTATACAATCAACTATGGGTTTAAACGAAAAATGATTTTCTTTCCGAAGTAAAAACCAAAAACAGGAGGCAATATGGATAAGAAACGGTGTGAGGCTGATAAGTACAAACTCGATGGCGTTGATATTGAAGCAGGAGATGTGTTTTCCAGTTTTTGCAACAACATCAACAAGGGAACGTGCGGAGTATCTCCCTACGTTGAAGTCCTGGATCTCTCTCGCGGCAATTTCAGGGGACCGAAAGGTTTCATCTTTGAAAACTTGCCGGCAGGAACGGTTAACACCGCTGCCATGGATGGCATCGGAACCAAGGTTGTGGTCATTGTTGCTTCCGGAAAAGTGAAAACTTCGGCAAGCAACGTCCTTGCCATGACAGCAATGGACATCACTCGCTACGGCGGCCTTCCGCTGCTGTTTCTAAACATCTTTGACGTCCGCTCCCTCGGCGAGGTCGACAGTGAGACCTTTGAAAAGTGCCAGGAAGTCATGGTGGGACTCGAGGAGCTCGCGCATGAGCACGGCTACGTGCTTTTCACAGGGGAAACTGCTGAACTGGGGCTTTGCATCGGATCAGAAAATCCTGATGCAAAGCTGATGTTCAACTGGGGCGGCGCAATGCTGGGCGTCTATCACCCCGACAAGATGATCCTGGGTGATACGTTGGCTCCCGGACAAGTCATCATCGCTCTTCGCGACGACTTCCGAAGCAATGGCATCAGCTCCTTGCGAAAGGCACTGGCTATAAAGTACGGTCCCAAGTGGTGGGATAATGCTGAAGCAATGGACGACATCATTGCATGCGCATCACCTTCAGCGCAGTACGATCGCATGCTTAACACTGCGCATGGCTGGTTTGATAAGGACCCCATGCAGGCGCGGATCAAAATGCATCTGATCGTGCATCTTTCCGGCGGAGCGTTTAAATCTAAACTCGGCAACGACATGCTTAAGGGTCGCAATCTCTCGGCTGAACTCAACGATTTGTTTGAGCCGGCGGAGATGATGAAAAAGTGCGCCAAGTGGAGAGGTATGAGTTCTAGAGAGTGCTACAAGACCTGGAACGGAGGGCAGGGCGCTATCGTTGTTGTCGATGAGGGCGACGTAGAAAAGTTCCTTGCTCTGGCAAATGAATTTAAGGTTGAAGCCAAACGTGCCGGCAAGATAACGGAAAGAAAGGAACACGTAGTAACTATAGTCTCAAAGTTTGACGAGGAAACGGTGACTTACTGATAAAAAGAGACACGAGTACAATATTATGCAGTGGCTGAGGAAGAAATTCCTTGGCCACTTTTTGTTATTAAATTTGTTGCGTAAATATGTATATCTGTTATTATAAATAACTGCTTTTTAGCAGTTGTTTTTTGAAAACAAGAACATTTGTTGAAGCTATATACAGACAATTTCTGAAATTAAAAAGGAGGGGTTAATAAGTAAACATTTCTCTGTATATTTTTGAAGTTTAAACCCAAAGAGGAGGACCGAAATGTCTACAGGAACCAAGCAGTCAGGTAATGTACGAATTCATCGCGTGGTTGTTGGACTAAAGAAGCATAGAAAGAACAACCCCCCGGTTTACAAGATCTACAATCTTGAGATGGAGGGTCCGCGTCCAAGCGACAGGTTGTTGCAAGAAATTTTCTGTGATCCGGTGAAACACCAATTGGTCAAGCAAATGCCGCAACAGCGCCAGTTTCTGGAACACATGTACCACGGTGGCGTTGTGGATCCTGCGCAGGAATCCATCAAGATCGCCTGCCAGGCAAAAGGAATCAAAATCATCGCGGCAAAGATTTCGACGCGTTACTATGGTAAGGCCGCAGCTAACATTTTCGTAAACCCGCAGGTCGAAGTGGCCTACCGCACCGAGTCAGATATTAAGAAGATAGAAACTTTGTTGCCGCGCGGCAAGAGACTTGAAATGCAGTTTTTCAATCTGCTGGCCATGGATGATTCACAACTGCTCAAGTTGAGCAAGGATCGTGACCTCAGTCTTTCACTTGCGGACATGAAGATGCTCGCTAATTTCCAGGCTGAGCAGCGCCTTTCCGTAGTATCGGATACGTTTTTGGAATACTACGGTTGCCGTTGGAGCGATCATTGCAAGCATCGGAAGTGGGCAGCGCTCGGTATTTATAAGTACCTATACGACGCGACCATGCTGATTAATAACCCTAATATGGTTTCCGCGTTCAAAGACAATGCCGGCGGGTGGCGTTTTTATGGTGGCAAAGTCGTCGCCTTTAAAAAGGAAACTCACAACAGCCCCAGTCAGAAGGAACCTTTCGGTGGTCAGCTTACCAAGCTTGGCGGTGTCATTCGCGATCTCTTTGGCTTCGGACTCGGTGCCAAGCCGATCGGCAACACGGAGCTTACTGTTGTCGGCGAGTTCGATCACAAGAAGTTTCCGTTTCTTGAAGGGAACGTACTGGAACCGCAGACCATCGCACAGGAAACTATCCGGGCTATTGCCGGTTACGGCAACCCGATGGGAATCCCGATGTTACTTTCGCGGATGCTGAGTCACCCGAATTTTGGTGGCAAGGTTTTCGCACTCGGCGGAACCATCGGCATTACCACGCTCAAACGTGCTCTTAAAGGCAAATCATTGCCTGGCGACATCGCCATTTTAGCAGGCGGACGTACCGGCAATGATGGTATTCATGGTGCAACGATAAGCTCTGGTGAAATGACCGAAAAAGTCGACACAGGAGATTCGTGCCATGTGCAGATCGGCAATCCCTATACTGAGCAACTGTTTATGCGTGCGATCGCGGCTCTTTACAGAGCCGGTTGCTTGCGCGCCATAAATGATTTCGGCGCTGCTGGGATCGTTTCCGCGTTCGGCGAAATGGGTGAGGATTGTGGTCTGCTTATTAACCTGGCTAAAGTGCCGCTTAAGTGCGCAGGACTTTCCAATTGGCAGATCTTTATTTCCGAAAGCCAGGAGCGCATGGCCTTTGCCATTAAACCTGAAAAGGTGAAAACGGCATTGGCAATCTTCAGGCGTTTCAGCATTGAAGCAACTCCGATCGGCATTTTCACCAACACGCAAAGATTCCAGGTCATCTACGATCAGGAAAGCGAAGACTTTGAGCGTGGCATGTCGCTTAGCGGTGAAGTTTGTCTTGACGAGCTGTTCTCCAACAGTGACCGTTGCCCTGCGATAAAGCTTGAGGTTGTCGATATTCCGAAAACGGGCATCAAGACAGCTCATCATCCTGATGTCGACACGGACGATGTCGAAGAGTTGGCAGCTAAAATTGTTGCCCACTTCGATGTTTGTAATCAGGCGGCCGCGACCATGCAGTATGACTCTACTGTTCAGTCAATACACTACCAAGGACCACTTTATGGTCGTAACTACAATGTGGCATCTTCACTTTCCGTCCAACGACCGGTCTACAACAAACAGTGGGGACTTACGCACAGTGAGTCGTTTAGTCCGTGGCAGTTCGAAGCTGATCCTGTTCAGGCAGCAATCAATGCTATGGTGCATGCCATTGTCACGCAGCTGGTTGCCGGAGTGAAACTTCGCGACATCTGTTTGGCAGACAATTTCTACACCCCGCATCTCGATCCGCACGCATGGGGGTATCTCAAAAAACAGGTCTATGCCATCGCCGACCTGTCGGTGAAATTGGGCACGCCTTTCATTACCGGCAAAGATTCCTCGTCTGGTTCAGCAACCTTCGACAATGCCAAGCATGTGATTAACGTGCTTTGCTCCGTGGTGATTTCAGCCATGGGCAAAATTCCGGACGTCCGCAGACTCGTACTCCATCTTTGGCAGGAACCCGGTAATGTACTTATGATGGTGGGCCCGCGCGCCAAAACGCTCAATGGTTCTATTCTGGCATCGGTGCAAGGTGTTAATGGTAACTTCCTTGAAGGATTATCTGTAGAGGAAGCTGCTGAATGGCTGCCAAGAATTTCCAAGCTCGCGCGCAGCGGCATGGTGAAATCTGCTGTTCCTATCAATGAGGGCGGTGCTATCCTAAGGCTGTTTGAAGGCGTGGAAGCCTCTGGCTTTGGTATCGACATGGACGTCGATCCCAATCTGCTCTTCACAGCCAATTTAGGCGGAGCACTAGTGGAAGTTAACTACTCAGAAGCGGATACTTTAAAAAGGAAATTCCGTGATCTCCAGCCGATTGTGATCGGCCGGATTAAAGAGAACCAGGAAATGGTGATCAACGGTAAGCCAATCGACTTCCATCTGCTTCAAAACGGTTGGAACACAACTTTCGAAAGGAAGGTTTACAACAAATGATTCGAAAAAAAGCAAGCGTGCTCTACGCGCCGGGCTTTAATTGCGAGGAGGAAACGATGGAAATCATCCGTCTCGCCGGAGGAAATCCGAGGCTCGTATTCATCGATTATATCCTCAGCGGTCGCCAGAAAATCACAGACTGCGACCTTTTCAGTATCCCCGGCGGCTTTTCCTACGGAGATCATATTGATCCCGGGGCCATCGTGGCACTGAGACTTAAGGAAAAATTCCAGGAGCTCATTGAGGCTGGAATTGTTATTGGCGGCAACTGTAATGGCAATCAGGTGCTTGTGCAACTGGGAATTTTTGGCGAGAAGATCGCTATGGACGAAAACGACAGCGGCAGATTCTGTTCGCATCCTTACATCCAGCATCGCGTGCAGCCGAGCAACTGCGTCTGGACCAATGGCATGGAAGGCGAAATTATCACGTACCCCCAAGCACACCGTTTCGGCAAGTACGTGGGCGATCTTTCCGGTGTTCAGACGGTCATGACTTATGAAGGATTCTCACCCAATGGCGGGAAAGTTGCTGCCATCTGTTCGGACAATGGTCGCATTTTCGCGACTATGGGACATCCGGAACGCAATCTGGGCAACTCCCTTTGTGTTAAACTTTATGAAAACGCGCTGAAAGCAGCTTAAACGGCCAACGCATCATTTAACGCAATATACCCCTCTCGTGTAAAAAGCGAGTGGGGCATTTTTTTTATTTCTTATTAACTTTACTTTCAGCAAGTTTTTATAAAATTTTCAACTTTCAAGTCCTTTCAGGATGAATCTAAAAAGAATAATTACCTCAGATTCAATTTTGGTGCGTCGTGTTTTAATTGCTTTTTTCAAGGATAATATACAAAGACAAAAAACTTGAGCTGGTGAAAGAGTAGAACAAACAAAAAACAGCGGAGAAAAACTCGCTGTTTTTTTTGTTCAATTTTTTAAGCTCTCGAGTCGCCACTTCGCCTCGGCTGCATGAGTTCGCTCGATAAAAAATTGTCGATGCGGAAGGGGTGAGATTCGAACTCACGGTGGACTTTCATCCACGACAGTTTTCAAGACTGTTGCCTTAAACCACTCGGCCACCCTTCCATATTATTTTAAAAAAAATTGTTGGCCTTCGTGGTTCCCGGGTTCCCTTTTGGAACCCGCCGAATGCTCGCTTGCTTACATCCGGCCCACTCGGCCACCCTTCCATATTATTCGCTTTCCGCGAACTGAAAAACAGTACAACTTATACTATCAGCTAGAAATTAGTTTGTAAATATGATACTATTGTAACATAACAGCGTAAATTCAAATTATGTACGTTGATGGTTTTAAGCAAAAAGAAAAACAAAACGAAAACGACAGAAAAATTGAAGATTTTTTTTCCAAAAAAGAAAAACCGGCCAGGGAAATCGAAGCGCCTGAAGAAGAACTGATCGAAGAAAATTCTGATGATGTTCTATTCCATTGGCAAGCTCCGGAATATGAAATGATCAGGGGCGACCGGCGCTGGTATCTGTATTTGTCCCTGATTTTATTCGCTATCATCGGTTACGCGGTTTTTACCAACAGTCCGATCATGGCCATCACTTTTATTTTGATCGGCGTGGTTGAATATATTTACATCAACAAAGAACCGAGAACGCTGACTTTTAAAATAACGCCGGAAGGAATTTTTGCCGGAAATGAACTCTATCCGTTTGAAAATATCAAATCTTTTTGGATCTTGTACGAACCGCCGCACATAAGAGTAATCAGCTTACATACAAAAGGAACCCTGCTTCCCTTTATTCACATCCCGGTCCACGACGAAGATCCGGTCAAAATTCGCGGAATCCTGCTTGAACATATTTCCGAAGAAAAACAAGAAATGCGATTTGTGGACACACTTGAAAGATTGCTCAGATTGTAGTAAGCTTGTTTAATGCCTTATGTCCTTGTAGCTCAGTGGACCCCATAAAAATTTTGCTCTCGTAGCTCAGTGGATAGAGCGTCTGGTTGCGGTCCAGAAGGTCGCAGGTTCGATTCCTGCCGAGAGCACAAATTAAACTTCAAAGTATTTTGGTGCGAGGTGAAATTTCCGTCAGGAGCACAAAAAACAAAAAACGGTCCCGCTAAAGCGAGTCCGTTTTTTGCTATGTAAGAAAATTCAGGAGTTAGAAATCTCTTCTGCCTCCAAAATTGTTTCCTCCACCAAATCCTCTTCTCGGACCTCTGTCTTTCATTCTTTTTTTATTGCAATCGCGGCAATAAAGTTTTCCATAAGTTCCGTCTTCTCTTTGAGTCGGCTCAAAAGGAAGTTCCGTGATAGCTGTTCCGCATTCCGCGCAGGTAATTCTCAAAGCGGTAATGTCGAACATTTGTCTCTGAGGACGATTGTTGTCTTGATAAGCCATTTAAGTATAGTCACCTCTCTTTCTAGTTCTCCCGCTTGTCGGAAGATAATGGTGACTTACTTCGATAGCTTATCTAACTAATGAAACTAATTGATATACTAATCTAAAATATTCACCTTGCCTGAGTCTAGCACGGGAAACGGTAAAAGTCAACCGGCGATCTTGATATTTCATAATTAATTTGATATTGTGTATATTGTACTGGCAACAAGCCAAAAGCTGCGGTTTTTCGAAATTTGGCAAAGTCATGCCATACGGAGAGGTGGCTGAGTGGTCGAAAGCGGCACACTGCTAACGTGTTAACCTCTAACAGGGTTCCAGGGTTCGAATCCCTGCCTCTCCGCGAACAGCCTTGAGTATCTAGGAGATGCGAGATCTCCGCGTATTCAAGCTATTTTATCTGGATTTATACAAGAGCTCAAAATTCTTGATAAGTCCAGGAAGCAGAAGCTCTCATTTATGGGAGCTTTTCACAATGGCGAAGATTATTGTAAGCAACTCAGATTGATTTTCTTTATTTTTTGTTGTAACATATGTTTACATATGCGGCTTTTAATCATCGAAGACAATAAAAAACTTGCGACATCTCTCAAAAAAGGCTTGGAACAAGAGGGTTTTGCCGTTGATTTTATACTAGATGGTAAGGAAGGCTTTCAGAGAATTTTGCAATGCAAAGAAGATTATGATTTAATAATTCTTGATCTGATGCTTCCTAGCAAAGACGGTATAGCTATTTGCCAGGAAGTACGCCAACAAAAAATTGCAATTCCGATTTTGATGCTTACCGCCAAGGACACTACGGAAAATAAGATTGCGGGCTTAAATACCGGCGCGGACGATTATTTGGTCAAGCCGTTTTCTTTTGATGAACTAGTCGCTCGAATCAAGGTATTGTTGCGCCGGCCGAAAGAAGTATTTCTTGCGGAAATCAAGGTGCGAGATTTGATTTTAAACTCGACTACGAGAAAAATCTTTCATGGCAAAAAAGAAATTTTACTGACGCTCAAGGAGTTTTCGTTATTGGAATATTTGATGCGCAATCCCAATCAGGTATTTACTCGGGAACAGTTGCTTGATCACGCCTGGGACCATTCTTTTGATTCTTTCAGCAATGTGGTAGATGTCCATATGAAGAATCTACGAAAAAAAATTAATGATAATAAAAATGAAAAAATATTGGAAACAATTCGTGGCGTGGGCTACCGGTTTAACGGATGATCTGTTTGCATCGGCGAGAATTCGTCTGGCTGCTTTTTATTTATTCATAACGGCCACGATTTTGGTCATCTTCAGCTTGGTGATGTATTTTTCGCTTGTCCAGATCTTCAAGGATAGCTTTGGCAAAGAAGGTCCCGACCTGAATGATAAGGGCGATATGCTTGTTGTACGCACAATCCATGATTTAAAAGTGGACGCACTTGAATTAGATATCATAGCATTATTTGTAGTAAGCGGCCTAAGCTATGCCTTGGCGGGAAAAACTCTTGATCCAATTCGCAAAGCAATGGAAGCCCAGAAAGAATTTAGCGCCAATGCTTCCCATGAATTGCGGACACCGTTAGCCGTTATGAAAACAGAATGCGAAGTTGCCTTGAAAGATCACGACTTAAGTCCTGAGGCCATACGCGTAATATCCAGTAATTTGGAAGAAGTTGATAGGATGTCATCCATGACCGAAGATCTCCTTAAACTTTCCCGTCTCGAATCGGAAAAAGAGGAATCGTTTTCTTCTAGAATCAACATTGCTGATGTTATTATGAGTGTTGTAAAAAGGATGGATACTATAGCTGCGGAAAAAGAAGTTATTCTTAAGCTTGGTCACTTGGATCAAGGTGCAATTCTGGGGAATCGCAGTTACTTGGAAACCATGATATTTAATCTGGTTCGAAATGGCATTAACTATAACAAACCGGGCGGCACTGTTGAAATTAATCTTGTGAGTTATGGCAAGACAGTGAGAATGACGATTGAGGATACTGGAATTGGAATAGGTCAGGAGGACTTACCTCACATTTTTGAAAGATTCTACAAAGTCGATAAGAGCCGTACCTCGGGAGGAACGGGCGTGGGACTTTCAATCGTTGAAGCGATCATAGGAAAGCACAATGGATCCATCGAGGTTGAAAGTAAACTCGGAGCAGGTACCAAAGTAATTGTGGATTTTCTGGCGGCTTGATTCCTAGATTTTTTTAAACTTCATAGTTTCTTCATCTGATGTTTGTATTCTTAAATCACCGATTCAGGTGATTTTTCATTTGTTTCAAAACTATAATTTGATAATAGCAAATTATTAAAATATATTATTGCGATTTTAATAATTTTTAATTCTCCTGGATAATTTCTAAAGTCTTAAAATAAAACAATGAAGAATATTTTTGACGCGATTAAAAAAGCAAGGAGCAACAAGACAATTGAGGAAAATTTTTCCCAACAAGTCAGGACTCCTATAATTTCTCAACATGGAAGGATAAAATCGAAAATAAAAATCAAGAAATGGATTAAAGTTTTGGTCCTAGGTCTTGCCGTCTTGTTTATTTGCATGGTGTTGCTTATTAAATTTGATATGAACGAAGTCGCCATATTAACGGACAGTGTTTTGCGTCCAGTGGTCGGAGATAGCAACGTTATTTGGCTGGAAAAAATATTCTTTAATGCTTCTGATAAATTCAAACAAATAACTTTTAATCCTAATTCGGTCACAGCTCCTCAATTCGAAGGTGATGCATCTAATTCCGGCAAAAGCAATTTAGACCTGACTCCTTTGCGAATCAACAATAATTTTAAATCTTTAGCCGGAGAAGGAATCTGGCAGAATCATCCCTTGAGTTTATTTCCCACCCAAGAAGTGATGGCAGTTACTTTTGTTCGTTCGGATCCGCAACGGCCATATTCAATTACGACGCTTGTCCAAATGGATATGAGTCAGATGAAGCTGGGAAGCGTGGCTGGAACACAACAACCAGGCGGTCCGGTCGGCAAACCCGGGCCGGGCGTGGTGCCAAACAATATTATTGATAGCGGAAAATTAATCGCGGCTTTCGATGGCGGATTCCAATATAAAGATGGAGCCTACGGTATGATTGTCAACAATACTACTTACTTGCCGCTCAAAAATGATTTGGGGACACTGGTGGGTTATAAAGACGGAACCTTGAAGATTTTTGATTATCAAGGCCAATCTTTGGGAAATAATATTGATTTCATTAGACAGAACTGTCCTATTTTGATTAATAACGGAGAAATAACAACAACTAATCAAAGAGATAAGAAACTCTGGGGGCGCTTGGCTGCCGGCACGGTCGATATTTACACCTGGCGATCAGGTATTGGCCTTACCGCTAAGGGCAATTTAATTTTTGCTGTAGGCAACAACCTAACTCCCGCGACTTTGGCCGCGGCCTTGAAATCGGCCGGGGCTGTCAATGCTATCCAATTAGACATCAATCCAATCTGGGTGCGTTTCAATATTTTTGAACCGAACGGATTTGGAAAATATATTTCAAGCACTTTGACTAAAGATTTGCAGGATGGTTCTAAACAATATCTGAATGGTTACCAAAAAGACTTCTTTTATGTTTATAAAAAATAAGGCTGATTCTAGGTTTGAACCCGATAATGCTTATAAATCGTATGATAAAAGCTAGCTGCTATCTAGTATAATATGCGAGAATCAATAGAGTCGATCGCAAAATTTCCTATGAGTTGTTTATTTAAGAAATACCAAACATGTTTTAAAGACCGGAATTTTGTCATGTCCTTGGTCGTGTCAGTATTACTTATAATAGCCGGAATTGTGGTATCATATTTTTCCATAATCTATGCGACTGGAAGTGCCAGCAACTCGGTAACAGATATTATCTTAAGCAACATTAGAGTTTTTGATGTAGACGGATTCTTTATATACGGCCCACTCGTATTTTGGTTTATCATCTTAATATATTTGCTTTCCGAACCGCGAAAAATACCTTTCACTTTTAAAACTATCGCACTTTTTCTTTTTATTCGTTCTATTTTTGTTAGCCTGACTCATATCGGTCCATTCCCAGAACACGTGCAAACCAGCATCACCGGAGTATTTTCCATTTTGGTAGGAGAAGGAAAAGATTTATTCTTTTCTAGCCACACCGGATTGCCGTTTCTTATGGCTCTAGTATTTTGGAATGACAAACATATGCGTTATTTCTCTCTTATTTCCTCGTTTTTCTTCGGAGCTGTAGTTTTATTAGCGCATCTCCACTATTCGATTGATGTGTTCGCCGCCTTCTTTATAACTTACTCGATTTTTCATATCGCCCTTAAGTTTTTCCAGGAAGATTATAATGTGTTTTCCGCAATGGAAGAATCTTTTTAATTTAGTGTGTTAAAATAAAGGTGGAATTAAAATATTTATGGTGTATGGAAAAAAAAATTGCATTAACTTTATTAGCAGGAAGCATCCTGGTTCTGGCGGGCTGTTCAAACAATTCAAGCGTCAGCCAAAATCATTCAAAAAAAACAATTCAAATTACAAAAAAGACAGCTGTTATTGCTCCTCCCAAACAGGAAACTTGCCCGACTGGATTTATTTTGGTTCCTGGTAACCCAAATTATGGCACGAAAGATTTTTGTGTAATGAAGTATGACGCTAAATGCGCTTTGTCGTCCGATCTCGCGCAAGGACTGCAACCAGCCAATAGCAGCGATTGTTCGGGGGGAATGAAAGGAAAGCCTGAAGGTGTATATAAAAACAATGGTCCGGGTTGCGCTTGTCGAGGAAACAAACAGATTGCTTCAACTCCTTCAGGATTTCCTCTTACTTTTATTCCTCTGACCGGAAATGGGTCAGACAATGCCAAAGCTTATTGTGAATCACAAGGCTGGCACGTGATGACCAATCCGGAATGGATGACGATTGCGCGAAATGCGGAACAGCAAAAAGAAAACTGGTGCGATCGTAATGGTACGAATTGTAATTTTATCCCAGGAACGCCAGGAAAAATTTTGGCTAACGGTCACAACGACAGTAATAATGAAGCAAGCGCCAGCGCCGCCCCGGTCGGAGCACTCATTGCCGGCAACGACAATCAGCCATGTTTCGGCACTACTACCGACGGTTCCAATGCTTGTGGCGGGAGAGGTTCGCAAAAACGCACTTTACAGCTCAGTAATGAAAATATAATTTGGGATTTCGCCGGAAATGTTTGGCAATGGGTGGATGCGACGATTGCCAGAAAAGATCAGCCACAATCAAAAACCGGAAATCTTCTTGATCTAGGTTGGAAATGGAGCGATTTTACGTCGGGCGCCCTTCCGACTGTAATTACTGACAATGGAAAATCCCCAATGCTTGGTTATGACGCTTTTCGTCCGTCCAATCCAACTTGGAATTCCAATAACGGCGTGGGAAGAATTTACCATTTCAGTGGCGCCAATGATACCAACACAACCAAATACGGTTTTATTCGGGGAGGCAATTGGCGACATGGCTACGATAGCGGAGCTTTTTGTATTCACCTTAGTCCTGTGCCAACAACGCCCAATATCGACGATGTCGGTTTTCGTTGTGTAGCTGCGCTAGAATTGAAATAGAAAAAAGCTTAATTAAGGGATTTTTTAAACTTCATATTTTCTTCATCTTGCTTTTGTATGCTAAATTTGATAATAAATCAAAGTTTTTTGTGCAGTTAATAAGTTTTAATTTAAAAAAATGGAACAATTTAATCTGGAAGGAAAAATTGCCGGTTATAACAAAAAAACACTCGCGATGGTCGTTGCCGCCATAATCTTATTGGGCATCGGATTTTATGCGGGTGCGAAATATGAGAAAAACAAACTGGCTAATTTGGGTTTGTTGAAAAATAGCGGTGCCACTACTATTGTTAAAAAAGCAAAGAAAGTTAAAACGAATGTCGGCACTAACAATATTCAAGCCGGTAACACAGTTTCGGGCAGTATCGTATCTAAAGATGTCCAGGGTGTGACAATAAAAACAAGCGACAATGCTTCCCAAATTGTTTCTATTACCTCCGCAACAAAGATTGGCGCAACCGGAACTGGTACGTTGGCCGATCTGACTGTTGGAGAACAAATAACTGCCAGTGGAACAAAAAATTCGGACGGAAGTTTTTCCGCTGAAAACATTCAACCGGTTGTCGCAACTACGAACGGACAATAATCTGTTAAATTGTTTGACGACATGGCAAATATCGAAGGAGTTTTAACAGGAATTGATATTGTGGATATTGAACGCTTCAAAAAAGTTTTGGATGCAAGCGGGAAGGTTTTTTTAGAGCGCGTTTTTCTTGAATCTGAGCTATCTGATATTCATCCCGAACATCTGGCCGGTATTTTTGCCGCCAAAGAAGCGGTGAAAAAAGCTTTTGGTATTACTGATGATATTTGGAAAAAAATCGAGGTTCGAAAACGTTCATCTCGAAAGCCGGAAATAGTTTTAAGCGTAGATTTAGAATTGGAAATTATCAGTACTGATGTCAGTATATCTCATGACGGAGGTAATGCCATAGCCGTTTTTGTTGCATTAATCGGTTCAAATCAAAATGAAAAGTAGATAATAATATATGAGTAACTCTCAAGAACAATCCGCAATCCAAGAAAAAGTTTTAGGCATATTAGAAGAAATTACGGGCACCGGCGAGATCAGAAACAATCTGGACCTGTCTTTGTTTGACGAATATGTTCTGGATTCTTTGGGCTTAGTCCAGTTGATTGTCAGTCTTTCTGAAACTTTTGCGATTAAAATTGCTCCGGCCGAAGTGGAGCGCGATCAATGGTCCAGTCCGCGTAAAATAATAGAGAATGTTGAAAAGCGGGTAGCGCAAAAATAACTTTTATGGAGCAGAAAAATCTTCCATTATCATTAATAGCGACGGTGTGTGCGATTCTTCTTATTGCTATTGCGATCTTTTTTGGTCAGAATTACGCGAATAATTTGGAACAGAAATACATTCATGCTATTGCGCCTTTGTACCCTGACAGCGTGATCAATGGCAGCGCTTTGCAAAAAGTCGCTCTCCAGCAAACCGATTTATTGCCAGTCTACGGAGCGTCTGAAGAACATAAAGAAGCCGGGCCGTTTCAGGCTAGCCAATTTTTTCAAAATTATCCGACCGGCTTTACGCCCTTTGATGCTTGCAAGGGCGGAGCTGATTCGCTAACGGAATTGGAAGCCCTGGCCAGTGTCGGCAAAAGTTTGCAGGGTAAAAAAGTCATCATCTCTTTTACACCTAAAGGTTTTTTTGATAAACCCATGTCTCAAAAGATGTATAAAGGTTTTTTTACGGGATTGCATGCTAATGAACTTATCTTTAGTCCATACTTAAGTTATTCCACCAAACAATTATCAGCAAGACGAATGCTGCATTACCCTGAAACCTTGGGAGACGACCCATTGCTTTCGTTCGCCATTGATCAACTTGCGCGAAACACATGGCTTTCTAAAATGCTATATTGGATAGCTTATCCACTAGGCAGGATGCAAGCGGATATTATGGAATCGCAAGATAGTTATCAAAGCGTTTCATATATTTTTCATAACCAAAAAATGTTAGATAATAATCAGCCGCATGTTGTTCCGGCTACGATTGATTGGCAAGCAAATTTAGTTCAAGGTCTTAGTCAAGCACAGCAGCAAGACAGCAATAATCCTTTTGGCTTTAGTAAAAGCGGTTGGAAGCTTGTCAAAAGGAGACGCACCAAACCCTACATGTTTAAACCTAGGCCTTATGGATCTGCTGATGCTAAATTCATAAAAGATTTGAAAACTTCGCCCGAATCAGCTGATTTCTCGCTCGAGTTGCAAATATTAAAAGAATTGGGCGCAAAACCGTTGTTGGTAGGTCGTCCGATCAATGATAAATATTACAATGCGATCGGCATTTCAAATGCTGCGCTTAATGAATACTATGCCGAAATAGAATCGATTGCTGCGAAATATAACATGCCGATCGTTGATTTTAAAAATTTTCAAAACGACATCTATTTCGGAGTCGATCCGGCGCCGCACACCAGTCAAGAAGGCTGGGTATATGTCGACCAAGTTTATAATAATTTCTATCATGAGAATATTCACTAATCCAATTATAAAAACCATTGCCTTAACCTTATGGTATCTGGCAATAATTATCACGCTTATCATAATGTACGGCAAAGGCGATTTTGTTACGCCCAGCTTTATTTATCAAGCATTTTAATTTTTAAATTCAAACAGATGATTATTGAAAAAATAAATTATTGGGGAGTGCAGAATCCTGGTCATATTGCTCATCGAAGCGGCGGCAAAGCTTTGACTTATGGCGAATTACTTCAACGATCCAATGCTGTCGCGGCTTTTATTAGAGAGCAGTTGCAGGATAAAGAACCGAAAGTTCCTGTTGCCATACGCGGCCATAAAGAATCAGAAATGCTTATCGGTTTTTTGGGTGCAGTAAAGTCCGGCCATCCTTATGTGCCGATTGATTCATCTATGCCGGAAGAACGGGTTGAAAAAATTATCCAAACATCAGGTGCCACTCTAGTTCTGGATGTGGAAAAAATTTCTGAAATCACTAACTCAAGATTTTCTGAAGCAAGTGCGCCATCAACTTCAATTGGACCGGATGATCCGTTTTATATTTTATTCACTTCAGGTAGTACGGGCGATCCGAAAGGCGTGGTCATCACAAGAAATAATCTGGAAAGTTTTGTTTCTTGGATGGTTGAGGAACAAAAATTTTCAGAACAAAAAGAAGTCTTTCTCAATCAAGCGCCTTTCTCCTTCGATCTTTCGGTTATGGACATCTATCCATGCTTAGTTACCGGCAATACTTTGGTCAGCATCACTCGCGACGATGTGTCCAATCCTGCCCAACTCCATAAAACCTTGCAGGCAGCTGATTTAACTGTCTGGGTTTCCACGCCGTCATTTGCCCAGCTTTGCCTTATGGAAAAAACATTTCAAAAAAAAATATTGCCAAAACTCCGAAAATTTTTATTTTGCGGGGAAACTTTAACCTCAAAGACTGCCGCCATATTATTGGAGCGGTTTGATCAGAGTGAAATATGGAATACCTACGGGCCGACCGAAGCTACGGTGGCTACCAGTTCGATCAAAATAACAAAAGAGATTATCGAGCGCTATCCATTTTTGCCAGTAGGTTATCCTAAGCCTCAATGCAATATTTATATTTATGATGAACATGATCAGCCGCTTGAATCAGAAAAATTGGGTCAGATTATTATTTCCGGAGATAATGTCAGTCCCGGTTACTTGGGCCGGCCGGATTTGACCGCACGCTCGTTTTTTAAGATAGGCGATCTCCCGGCTTATCGCACGGGCGATCAAGGTTACTTGGAAAATAATCTGCTGTTTTTCAAAGGACGCATGGATAACCAGATCAAACTCCATGGTTACCGGATTGAACTTGGTGATATCGAATCTAATTTGGAAACTCTGCCAGGAATCCGCTCCGCGGCTGTCATAATGCGGCAAAACAACGGAACCGATGATTATTTAATAGCTTTTATCGTTGATGAAAACTCAAATCAACAAACTGAATTTGAAAGGACAAGAACATTGAAAAAATCTTTGGCAGAAAAAGTGCCCGGTTATATGGTGCCCAAAAAATTCGTGTTCATGTCAGGGCATTTCCCAATGACAACTAATGGTAAAATAGACCGTAAAAAATTAATGGCCAGCGTAAAATAAATGACACCTTACACTTCATTTTTATATTTCAGCATTCTAGCTTATTTAAGCATACCAACTATAATCATAGGTCTGATTGGAAAGAAACGGCTTTCCCAGGCCTGGCTGATTATCGCTATGGTAATAATGCTTCTTATCCAATATCTGGTTCCGCAAAAGTTTTTGGGAAAAACAACGGTCGAAGGTTTTTGGCTGGTTATTGCTTACGCAGTTTTTCAATGGGCCGTGGCCTATGGTTTACTGCTTCTGCATAAGTCCGGAAAAGATAAAAAGATTCTTCAAACAGGTTTTTATGTTGCGCTAGCCTGCGCGCTAGTGCCTTTGATTTCGGTAAAGGCCGCTCCGGTTTTCCAAGCCGTCAGCTTGATTGCTTTTATCGGTATCTCTTATGTTACATTTCGGGTAATAGATGTAATTATTAACATTCACGACGGACTGATCGCGGAATTGCCCTTTGTTTACTTTACTTCCTTTGTCCTATTTTTTCCGACGATTTCATCAGGTCCCATTGACAGGTATAGCCGGTTTTCACAAGATTTTAGCCGTCGTCGCACGCGCAGAGAATTTATCAACGATCTTAATGCTGCGATTTATAGAATTTTTAAAGGATTTTTTTACGAATTCATTTTGGCCGCTCTGATAAAGACCTACTGGTTGGATCCGGCCGGATACGTCCACGGATTGTCCGGAATCATTTCATATATGTACGCCTATTCTTTTTACTTATTTTTTGATTTTGCCGGCTACAGCGCTTTTGCCATCGGCGTAAGCTATATCTTTGGCATCCATACGCCGGAAAACTTCAACTGGGCGTTCTTCTCACGTAATATCAAGGATTTTTGGAACCGTTGGCACATATCCCTTTCTTTTTGGTTTCGCGACCATATTTATTCGCGGTTTGTCTTTTCAGCTATGAAAAACAAATGGTTGAAAAATAAGTATACTATTTCGTATTTCGGTTATTTAATCACTTTTGGACTGATGGGATTTTGGCACGGCTTTACTTGGTATTTCGTCACATATGGTTTTTACATGGCCGCATTGTTGATTTGTTATGATCTGTTTGCTAGATTCCATCGCAGGAACGAAAACCAAAGCGTGTTCCGAAAAAGATTAAATCATGCGCTAGCAATTTTTTTGACTTTCAATGTAGTTTGTTTTGGATTTCTGATTTTCTCTGGCCGTCTGGATCCATCTTTTACACCCACCCAAGCGCCAATAAGTTTAAGTTCAGCAAGAGCTGCGAAATAATTGCAAAATATATTTGACCTAGAAAAAATTTGCGCAAAAAAACAACTGATCGCGCCGATACTGTTTAAGTTTTCGTTTTTGTGGTATAATTTAAACGCTTCGTTAAGATAAATATAAAAAATTATATGGCCAATCTTCCGGAAAAAAATTTTCAAAAAATCGTCCGAAAACCTTGGGGCAGAGAAATACTTTACGTTCCGGAAAACTTGGAACGTGTCGGAAAGATACTTTTCATAGATGCAAACAAACGGCTTTCATTGCAGCGCCATAGCGAAAAAGAAGAAACGCTTTGTCTTTTCAGCGGCAAATCTTTGTTGTGGCTGGGAAAGGACCGGGATTCTTTGAAAAAAATTAAAATGGAACCTTACTCCGGATATACTATCGAGCCCGGCACGCTTCACCGCATCGAATCTTTGGAAGACAGCGTAATTCTGGAAGTTTCCAGTCCGGAAAAGGGCACGACCTTTCGCGTCGAAGATGATTTCGGACGGCCGGATGAGACTGAAAAACTGAGATTGCAACCGAATCGCGGCTGGAACAGCTAGGCCGAGAGCGTTTTACAAACCGACAGAACCAGCAATTTTTAGCAAAATATTTTTAAATATAAAAATTGTAATGGAAAAAAAACAAATACCCGTAAATGGTTTCGAGGTAAGAGTTAAAGACAAAGAAACCGAGCTAATTTACACCGACCCGTCCAAAAAAAATAAAGGATTCGGCATCAAAAAAAGCCGCGACGGATTGAACTTCTCCGATGCCCGCGAACATTTTAAAATATCTTCGTCTCTGGGCAAAACAGAAAAACCGGATGGCATTATCAAGCTGGCAACTTCCCGCCTGTCGGACAAAAATTTTTTTCTCACCTACGGCAAGAAAAATGGTTCCGGCTTTTTTCTTTATGGCGCCGCTTCAACAAACGGACACTCCTGGAAAAAAACCGGCCGCATAAAAGATATCACTTCTTTCGGAATGGTTGTTCCGGAATATTCGTTTGAAAAACAACATATTCTTTATTTCGGAGACGGTTCCATCAAAGTGGCCTGGTCGCAAAATTTAGATCGCTGGAAAATTTTCGACAAAGCCATCTTGAAGCCGCGTAAAAACTATTTCGATCACAGCTCTTTGCAAGTGGCGCGCGTGCTTCTGGCAGACGAAGGCATCCTTCTTTTTTATTCCGCCAAAAACGAACAAAAAAGGCTTTGCTTGGGAGCCGCACTGATTGATCGAAATGATCCGGAAAATATTCTGTGGCGCTCCGAACAGCCGCTCTGGAAACAGCCGGAAAAGCGCGACTTCGATAAAACGCAAATCTTGGGCATAATCCAGACTAAGGAAAAATTCATTGCCTATTTCCAATCGGAAGGCGGAAATATTTTCTTGGAAACCCTGAGATATGCGGCGCAAAAAACTTCGCAATCCTTAAAAAAATCAGATAAGAAAAAAGACAGAAAGGAGGAACACCCGGCTTTCACGCGTTCCCATGCCAATCCAATCCTTAAACCCCGTCACGAAAACGCCTGGGAAGCGACAGCCGCATTCAACCCGGCCGCGTTGCGCTTGGAAGACAAAACTCATTTGATTTATCGAGCCGTTGGAACAGACGGAAAATCTCAATTCGGATACGCCTCCAGTAAAGACGGACTGATTTTTGACGAACGTCTGCCGCATCCGGCCTACGCTGAACGCGATCCAAAAGCCGCTCCGGGCCAAGCAAAAATATATTCTCCGATAATTTATCCATCCGGCGGAAGCTGGGGTGGCTATGAGGATCCGCGCATGGTAGAAATAGGCGGCCGCGTCTATGTTACTTTCAATATGTTTGAAAATTGGATCCTGCGCGTCGGTTTCATTTCCATTTCCAAAAAAGATTTTCTGGCAAAGCGCTTTCACAAATGGGACGGCCCGCACGTCCTGTCACACAGCAACCGCGACAAAAACTGGGTTTTGTTTCCGGAAAAAATCAACGGCAAATTTGCCGTCCTGCACAGTATCATTGGCGATTCTGACGATCGGGTGCGCATCGAATATATCGGCGATCTGAAAAAACTTTCTAAGAAAACTTTCGAAAGTCCCGATCCGCAAAGAGTCCGCGACCGGCTTGTTGCCTGGCACACTCACGTGCGAAGCGCCGGTCCGCCGCCGATCAAAACTGATCGCGGATGGCTGGTTTTCTACCATGCCAATGATTTGGAAACTTATAAATATAAAGTCGGAGTTATGCTGCTCGATCTCAAAGATCCGACAAAAATTATCGTACGGGCCAAAGTTCCCGTTCTCGCACCGGATTTTCATTATGAAAACGACGGCAAGCCGGGAATTGTTTATGCTTCAGGCGCAACCATCCAAGACGGAAAAATACACCTGTATTACGGCGGTGCGGACAAAGTAACATGCGCCGCTACCGCACCTCTCGACCGATTTCTGACGCAACTGATGTCTTCCGGAGAAATCACCATGGCCGCGATCAAACTTCAATAATTTCTAATCTCATGCCATATGTTTACTATCGAACGTTCGCAGGAAAATCCCATCATTCTGCCCGACAGCCGAAACGCCTGGGAGGACTTGTCGACTTTTAACGGTTCGCCTGTTAAGAAGGGCCGGGACATTCATGTTCTGTATCGCGCCTTAGGCCATCCGGAATTGCATCACGGAGAGATGCTGCCGCTTTCGACGATCGGACGCGCCAAAAGTTTGGATGGCATACATTTTGAAGAATACGAGCAATTTATTTTTCCCGAAAAAGATTGGGAACGCTTCGGTTGCGAGGATCCGCGCGTTACCAAATTCGAGAATAAATATTATATTTTTTACACCGCGCTTTCCACTTTCCCCTTTTCTCCGCCCGGCATCACGGTCGGCCTGGCCATTAGCAAAGACTTGAAAAAAATCGAATCCAAACATCACGTGACCCGTTTCAATTCCAAGGCTATGGCGCTTTTCCCGGAAAGGATAAACGGAAAGATAATGGCGCTCCTGAGTGTCAACACCGACCAGCCGCCGGCATCCATCGGCCTGGCCGCGTTTGAAAAAGAAAGCGACATATGGTCTGAAAAATATTGGGGCAACTGGCATGATGCCTTGCCTAGGCATATTTTAAATTTGCACAAGCAAGAAGGCGACCATGTGGAAATCGGCGCAGCTCCGATCAAGACCAAGAAGGGCTGGCTTTTGATTTATGCCCATATTTACCATTATGGCCGGCCGGAACAAGTTTTCGGAATCGAAGCTGTCTTGCTTGATTTGGAAAATCCGCAGAAAATAGTCGGCCGAACGCAAACTCCAATGATGGTCGCGCAGGAAGAATACGAGCACTACGGCATGGTTCCAAACATCATTTTTCCATCCGGCGCCTATGTCGATAAAGATAATTTGCACATATATTACGGAGCGGCCGACACCACCATTTGCCGTGCCACCGCCAGTTTGTCCGACTTGCTCAAAGAAATGACCGCGCCGGAAAGCAAACTGCGTTTCGAACGTTCCGAAGAAAATCCAATCTTGATGCCGCGCACGGAAAATGCCTGGGAAGACGTGGCGGTCTTCAATCCGGCGGTTTTCCAAGAAGACGGCAAAATCCACATCGTCTATCGAGCCATGGGAAAAGACGCTACATCCCAATTCGGTTATGCGGTCAGTAAAGACGGTATTCATATCGACGAACGATTGCCCAAACCGATCTATGGTCCGCGGGAAAATTTTGAAAAAAAGACGCATCCGGGCAATTCCGGTTGCGAAGATCCGCGTTTCGCCCGGCTGAATAACAAATATTATGTTTGTTACACGGCTTTCGACGGCACCAATCCGCCGCGCGTCGCGCTTACCAGTATCGGCGTAAAAGATTTTTTGGAACGAAAGTTTGATCAGTTCGCGCAACCAAAACTCATCTCTGCTCCCGGAATCGATGACAAGGACGCCATTCTTTTTCCGGAAAAGATCAATGGCCAATACGCCTTCATTCACCGCATCCAACCTTCCATTCATCTCAATTATGTCAAAAGCTTGGATGATTTCGACGGGGAAACTTTTTTCACGCGCAATCCAATCCTCTCTCCGCGCATAGGCATGTGGGATGATTTGAAAGTCGGACTCTCCGCCACGCCGATCAAGACTGCGGAGGGATGGCTACTTGTTTATCACGGCGTTTCTTCGAAAGACAGCACTTACCGCGTCGGTGCCGCCCTGCTTGATCTGAAACATCCGGAAAAAATACTGGGCCGCACCCGCACTCCCCTTTTGGAACCGGAAATGCCGTACGAAAAAGCGGGCGTCGTGCCGAACGTCGTCTTCCCTTGCGGCGCCATCATCGTAGGCAAAAAACTTTTCGTCTATTACGGAGGAGCTGACAAAGTCATCGGCGTCGCCTCGCTTGAACTGGCCGAACTTTTGAAAGAATTGAAAGCATAAATAAAGATAAAGCATTAAAAAAATCCAGGCAGAAACCTGGATTTTTTAATTAACCGAAAACAATCTAATAATTTTTCACAAATCCTTGAAAAATTTCCATTAAAATTTTCGTATTCTTGCCTATCTTGCCGTTCCCGATTTTTTTACCGTCGATCTTCACGATCGGCACGACGTCCTTGTTGGTCGCCGTTAAAAATACTTCGTCAGCTTCCCGCAATTCCTTTTCGGAAATTTTTCTTTCTTCAACTTTAAATTTATTTTTTCTCGCCAGATCGACAACCAGATTTCTGGTCGTTCCCAAAAGCACGCCGTCCCTGGTTGTCGCCAGAACATTATTTTTCACCACAAAAAAATTACTAGTCGAAGCTTCCAGCGCTTCTCCGTTTTTGGTAAAAATTATTTCCAAGGCTTTTTTCTTTTTCTTGGCGTCCTGGTTTCTGATGGCCTCGACATAGTTGGTAATTTTTGCCCGAGGTATGTGGCGGTTATGTTCGACAGTAATCACTCCGGCGCCTTTTTCATAAACTTCAACTGGCAGCGGTTTAAATTTCTCAACGAGAATCAAAAAGGTTTCTTTTCCGTCGCAAGAAAAAGCATCACAGCTGATTCCGCCACTTAACACTGTCCGGATATTGGATTTTTTAAAACCGTTCGACGCCAAAAGTTTTTGTATGATTTTTTCATATTCTTCTTTCGTGACCGGAATTTGTAATTTCAATTCTTTGGCGGAATTTTGAAAACGTTTCCAGTGCGCGTCCAGCAAAAACGGCTTGCCGTTTTGAGTGCACATCACGTCAAAAACTCCGTACCCGCGCAAAAAACCAATGTCGTAGGGATTGATTTGCACTTTGTCTAAATTACAAATTTTTCCATTCCAAAATGTTAACATATGTTTAATCGCATATTTAAGGTTATTTTAATATAGCACCTATGAGACTTATCCACAAGGAAAGTGTTGCTGAAATCGATTTGCATGTGCTTTAATTAAATTACAGCTAGAGGTCTCAAAAAATTAAATCGGAAGGGGGTGATAAAAAATTAGGAGGAGGGAAAGTATTTCTTGGGGGAAATACTTTATTATTAAGGATGGTAGCTAATGCTAAAAATCAGCAACGCCAATTTTCACAGGTTGTCGCAAGGACGTTATAGGGTTCTCATAGCAAGGTTTAGCCGCAAAAACAAAGGCTTTGAAGGCCGAGTTATGAGCATCAGCGAGGGAGTTATCAATGAAGACTCCCTGGTAAAGATAAGGGGCCGCAAGCCAGAGGAAAAAAACAAAACCACCGTCATCGTACGAATAATCTGTTTAAAAAACTGCTGCGAAATAATACGCAGACTAAAGGAGGTGCTCTAAAAATTTTCCCCGGGCGCGGAAGCATAAGCATTTTGCTTCCCGCCCTTTTTATTTTAAAAATTTATTTTATATTCTATACTTAAACTATGCTTACTCCTCAAACTCCCCTTAAAAATATTTCCAAAATCGTTCCCAAATACGCCGAGCTTTTGGAAAAACTCGAACTCAAGACGATTGAGGATCTTTTGTTTTATTTTCCTTTCCGCTACGATGATTTTTCCAAAATCGTTCCCATCTCCCCTGATTATTTTGGACAGACTGTGACTGTCGAGGGTAAAGTTATCAAAACCAAACTCGCCCGGATTTTCCGTCGGAAAATGAGCATCGCGGAAATCATAATTGCCGACGAAAATAAACTGCCCCTGAAAGCCGTCTGGTTCAATCAGCCTTTCGTTTTGGAATCTTTGAAAGAAGGGACCTCCGTCCGCCTCTCCGGAAAAATGGAAAAACAGGGAAAATATTTTTTTATGAACAGCCCGGCCTGGGAAAGAGCGACACGCGACGCCACCAACACCGGCCGACTGGTTCCAGTCTATTCCGAAACGCGCGGACTCACTTCCAAATGGCTCCGCTGGCAAATTAAACCGCTTCTGGAAATAGCCAGACAACCGGAGGACGTGATTCCGTTTGAAATCAGAAAAAAATATAATCTTTACGACATTTACACCGCCCTCCTTCAAATCCATTTCCCGGAAAATCAAGAAAAACTTCTGCGCGCCCAAAAAAGATTTGCCTTCCAAGAAATGTTTTTGGTGCAGATCAAGGCTTTGCAAGTCCGGAACGCCTGGGAAAATTCCAAAGCGATCAACATAAAATTCGACGAAAAGTTGATTAAAGATTTCGTCGGAAAACTTCCTTTTAAATTGACCGACGCGCAAAGAAAAGCTTCGTTTGAAATTTTAAAAGACCTGGAAAAAGAAAAACCGATGAATCGTCTGTTAAACGGCGACGTCGGTTCCGGCAAAACCATCGTAGCCGCCATTGCTTCTTTGCAAGCCATGAGCGCCGGAACGCAAGTTGCTCTAATGGCTCCGACGGAAGTTTTAGCCAAACAACATTTTGAAAGTTTCAAAAAATATTTTTCTGATTCTAATTTTAAAATAGCTTTGCTAACCAATTCCTACAAACAAATTAATGACGCAGAAGAGAATAGGTCAAAACTTCTGGAAGAAATAAAATTCGGAAAAATAAATCTAGTGATCGGCACGCATGCCGTCATTCAAAAAGACGTAAAATTCAAAAATCTAGCTCTTGTCATCATCGACGAACAGCATCGCTTCGGCGTCAACCAGCGCGCCTACTTGCAGCAGGAAACCATGAGTATCAAAGATGGAAAGATAAGAACTATTCCCCACTTTTTGACCATGACTGCCACTCCCATTCCCCGCACTTTGGCCATTGCTTTTTTTGGCAGCTTGGACATTTCCGTTCTGGACGAAATGCCAAAGAATCGGAAACCGATCATTACTAAAATAATTTCCCCGACCGGGCGCAAAGAAATTTATAATTTCATCGCCAAAGAAATCACGGCCGGCCGGCAAGCATTCGCCATTCTTCCACTCATCGAAGAATCTAAAGCTCTGACGGAAGTGAAAGCGGCAGTCACCGAGCATAAAAAGTTAATAGCGACTTTCCCCCAATTTAAAATCGGTCTCTTGCACGGAAAAATAAAATCAGATGAAAAAGAAAAAATCATGCGGGAGTTTAAAAACAAAAAAATCGATATTTTGGTTTCCACTTCCGTGATTGAAGTTGGGATCGATGTTCCCAACGCCACCGCCATGATTATTGAGGATGCCGACCGTTTCGGACTCTCTCAGTTGCACCAGTTCCGCGGACGGGTCGGACGCGGCGAACATCAATCATACTGCTTTTTATTTTCCAGTTCCGACTCCGCCAAGACCACCGAACGTCTGCAAGCTTTGGCTGATTTTAACGACGGTTTCAAGATCGCCGAAAAGGATTTGGCTTTGCGCGGACCGGGACAATTTTTCGGCACAATCCAATCCGGACTTCCCGATATCGCTATGGAAAATCTGACCAACGTGAAACTTATCAAATTCGCCCGGCTGGAAGCCAAAGAAATTCTTTCCCAAGATCCGGAACTGAAAAAACATCCCGCCCTTCAAAACGCCTTGCAAAAATTCCAGGAAAAGATTCATTTGGAATAAAATACCGCGCAAAACAAAAGATCCCGATTGCTCGGGACCTTTCTATATCAAAGATGGTTAGATTCTTGATACATTGACAGCGTTCGGTCCTTTTGGACTTTCGGCCACCTCAAATTGAACCTTATCGCCTTCTTTCAGCTCATTAAATTGCACTCCCTGCAATTCCTTTGAGTGGAAGAAGAGATCCTTGTCAGAGCCTTCGACGGCAATGAATCCGAATCCGCGATCAGTCAATCTTTTGATTGTTCCTGTTTGCATTTTTCTTCTGCTTGGTTTGATTAATTGTCATATACGCGCAAGCAATGAAAGTTCGACTAAACTGCAGTCGCATGCACTATGACCTGGTAATAATAGCATGCCGAAAGGGTTTTGTCAAATTTCAGGAATTTTTTCTTTGGATAGCTTCCGCATAAACTTCTAACATTTTTTCCGCACAAACGGTATTGGCATATTTTTCCCGTCCGATTTTTTTCGAATTTTCTGAAAATTTTTCCCTTAACTTTTTATCCGCAATTATTTTTTCAATCGCTGCCGCAAATTCATCGGATGATTCGGAAACCAACAAGCCGTTGACTCCGTCTTCAATCAAATCCTGGGCACCCGGCGCCTTCACCGCCACCAGCGGCAAACCGGAATACATTGCTTCGCTCAAAATCATTCCTTGCGTTTCACTTTTGGAGGCGTAAACAAAAATGTCACCGGCAGCGTAATAATCTTTTTTGGCGTTTCCGGAAACAAAACCGGCGAAGATAACTTGCCGCTCAACGCCGCTTTCTTTTACATAGTTTTTTAATTTCTCTTGAAGATATCCTTCCCCGCCCACTAAAAATTTAATCTTTTCGTTCCTTTTGAGAGAAAGCGTCACGGCTTTAAAAAGAAACTCCATATTTTTTTCCTGAGTCAACCGGCTGATCACCAGAAGGCATGTCTCATCTTCTTGGACGCCGTATTTTTTTCTAATGCTTTCGCCGTCCGGATTGCGGAAAATTTCTTCTTCCACTCCCGACGGAATGACGGACACATTTTTGTTAGCCACACCCCAGCCTCTGATTATTTTTTCTGCCGTCGGCGTCGGCGCAATCACTGCGTCGGCCCGGTTGGCATAGCTGCGCGCGTTCCGGATTGTCCACCAGCTGGAAATTCCCGCGGGCAGGAACGGAAAAAAATGCACGTACTGATCATACAAAGTGTGCCAAGTAAAAACCAGCGGGATGTTTTTTTTGCGCGCCCATTTTTTTGCCGTGCTTCCCAGAAGGTTCGGATGCTGGGAGTGGATTATGTCCAAATCGAGCTCGGAAATTATCTTATCCATCTTTTTTGAATACGGAATCGCCAGCGGAAATTTGATTTTAATTTCAATATCCACGGACGGATAGCGGAACACGTTTGGATTTTCGTCTTCATATCCTTTCCACCGCGGAGCGAAAATAAAAACCTCGTGGCCGCGAGATTCAAACTGCTTTCGAAAACTTTCGATCGAACCGGAGACGCCGTAAGGATTGGGAAGATAATTATTGGTAAAAATTCCAATTTTCATAATAATCAATTTTCATTAAGAAAGCTCAAAATATCTTCGAAGACGTGTTCATTTTTAATGTCGGAAATAAAAGTATGATAGGCCTTGGAAACATACTTTTTGTTTTTTATTTCGGAACTGATTTTTTTGTAAATTTTTTCGAGGCTGTCCCAACCCACGATGTGATCGCTGTTTGACTGCATGATGAGGCACGGCTGATTGATTTTTTCCAAACATTCCCTGGATTTCTTAACGATATTGAAACTTTCCAGCGCGCTGTCGATTGGATATTTTTGATAGGAAATAAGGCGGGTAATTGTGGTCGACAAACCGAAAGTCGGAGGATAAATCTTTTTTTTGTATTTTCCAAACAGTCTCAAAATTTTTGCCACGATCAGCGACGTATTTTCCAATTTTATCCGATAAGGCATCGCCATCAAAATCAGTCCGGCCGTTTCCGGACGTTCTTTCGCCAAAAGCACGGCCAGGTTGGCTCCGATCGAAGTTCCGCCGACATAAATTTTTCTGTATTTTTTTTTCAATTCGTCAAAAGATTTTCCGGCGTCATCCAGCCAATCGTTCCATTTTACATTTTCCAAGTCTTGCGGCTTCGTGCCATGTCCGCGCAAACGCGGTCCGTAAACAGTGTATCCGTTTTCATTCAAATATTTTCCCAATCGCCTAACTTCATACGGCGTGGAAGTCCAGCCGTGAATCAAAAGCACGGCCTTCCCATTCGTGCCTTCGAAATAAAATTCTTTATTTAAAAGATGTTTTTCTTCGGAATAAAGCAGTTTCGGATCAGCAAACAAAACGCCTTTTACTGATTTGATTAGTTCTTTGACCATAACTTACGCAATTTTATCATTAAAAATACCCTTTGTATAGAGTAAAAAAGCCCGCAGAAAAGCCAAGGACTTGATTTATTTTTATTCTATGCTACTATTCGTACTGTTAAAGAAATTAAGTTGAAGAAAAATTATAAGGCAATAAAAAAATTGCTAAAAATATTAAGATTCAATATAAAATAACCTTGGCCTCATCGTCTAGTGGTTAGGACAGCAGGTTTTCATCCTGTAAACAGGGGTTCGATTCCCCTTGAGGCTACCATTCGCATCAAGTTTTTCCGCCCATTCATCCATCACTTTGTTCCAACTATTGAGATGGTTATTTGCACGTAAAATCAGTATTGGTCCAACCATTTGGACCAACATTTTTGATCACCTCGCTGCCCGTTGCTTCACTCCAATACCCCAAATGGAGTCCCGGATTCATTGATAATCCTGCAGGATAGCAGTAATACCTGAAGGCATACTCTCCCGACGTGCCATCTCCCGTCATATTATTTACCGGATCAACGGGAACTTCTGATGTAATTCCGCTTGTAGCAAGAAAAGTAAGAAATCCTCCTTGAGAACTGTAGTCCCATCCGCCGGTATTAGATTCTAGATATCCGCTTGCTCCCGGACATGTTGAATGGGAAGTCACGGGCAAGCACCCATAAGTACTATAATATTCTTCCAATGCCAAGTATATTTGATCTATATTTTCCTCTCGTTCCGCATCTCTGGCCCTTAGTCGAGCGCCATTCAAATTCACTAGTATAATCGAAGCTAAAATTCCAATTATTGCTATAACTATTAGAAGTTCTATTAAAGTAAAGCCTTTTATTTTATTTCTTTTTCTTGATTTTTTTTGCATTTTACTAATCCCTATTTAGTTAGATTGGAAACAGTTGCATTCGGTGCCTGTATGCCTGGAGGATAGGCATAGGAAGATGTGAAGTGCGGCAATCTGTCATTGATTAAAATAGAAATAATTAAAGCAATAATCAAAAAACAAAGAACCGAAAGCATAACGATTATGTGCTCGGACAAATCTACTCCGTAATTCCACCAGATCCAATGTTGAATTTTTGCTATTATTTTCACTTTTTTATTTTTTTAAATTTTATAAAATTATTTTAATTATACCACAAACAAATTTAAAATATACAAACTCACTCGCAACCAAAAAAAGAAAAGCATTCCGCCGGCGGAATGCTTTTCTTTCTGAAACGTTGTTCTAATTATTTATACCAATACTACTGCTTAGATCTACTGCTTTTTAATGATAAATCTTTCGTTTTGCATGTCCAACATCTCTTCGTATAATTTTTTCTTCGCCCTGTTGATCAAAGTGCCGACGGTATTGACCGGTTTTTTTAGCACTCCGCTGATCTCGCCGTATGACTTGTCGGAATAATACCGGAGCATCAGCACTTGGCGGTATTTGGCCGGCAATCTTTTGATCGCCAGATCAACCTCTTCGATTTTTTCTTTCCTTATCCAAGAATCGTCAGCCCGTTCTTCGGTGCTGCAGCTTTCCAGTTTATCCTTGGTCGAATTGACATCTTCCCAGGAAATAAATCTTTTGAGAGATTTTCTCTTGATATGGTTGACCGCTTCGTTGTGGGAGATGCGATAAATCCAGGAAGAAAATTTTCTCTCGACATCATAGCTGTCCAAATTTTTGTATGCCTTGATAAAAACATCTTGGAGCAGATCCTCCGCCTCATCCTTGTCGCCCACCAGCCGATAAAGATAGGCCAGTAATTTCCCTTGGTATCTTTCGATAATTTTTACGTATTCGTCCATGCGCCCTTCTCTGATAATTTTTATCAGATCATTATCGGATAATTCCACTTTGACTTCGGCTTTTGGCTTGCTCGCCGTTTTTAAATATCCCCCCATATATTTAAATAAATTATTAGCCCGCCATTGAATTTTTCAATATAATATATTAGTGTAACAGTAATGTAACATATCGCTTATTAAAATTTGGTTAAAAAAATATGCTTATTTTAGGAATAGAAACCTCGTGCGATGAAACCGCCGCCGCCGTTATTCGAAAAGACAAAGGAAAGACGGAGGTTTTGTCCAGCGTCATTTCTTCCCAAATCGAACTTCACGCCCAGTGGGGCGGAGTTGTCCCCAATTTGGCCGCGCGCGAGCATCTGAAAAATATTCTTCCGGTAATCGAGTCGTCGCTAAAAGAAGCAAAAATCAGGCCGCAAGATCTGGATTTGATTGCAGTAACTCAAGGGCCGGGGCTGATTCCCGCTCTTCTCGTCGGCACTAATGCGGCCAAAACTCTTTCTTACGTTTGGGACAAACCGCTGATCGGCATCCATCATATCGAAGGACACATTTACGCCAATTTTATCTTTGATAAAATTCGCTCAATTTCAAAACAAGCAAAAATAAAGTTTCCCATTTTGTGCTTGGTCGTTTCCGGCGGACATACCCAGCTCGTGCTGATGAAGAAACATCTGGATTATGAAATCATCGGCGAGACTTTGGATGACGCGGCCGGCGAAGCTTTCGACAAAGTTGCCCGCATCTTGGGCAAGGGTTATCCGGGCGGACCGATCATTTCGCAAATGGCAAAAAATTTCAAGCAGAAAAAAGAAGCAGTTGAAATTAAACTTCCCCGCCCGATGATTAAAAGCAAGGATTTTAATTTTTCTTTTTCCGGTTTGAAAACCGCTGTCCTTTATTTGGTAAAAAATAATCCGGAAAAATTCAAAGATGAAAAATTCTTGGAAGAAGCGGCATATGAATTCCAGCAAGCCGCGATCGACGTGCTGGTCGGAAAAACTTTGAAAGCCATCCGGAAATATAATCCTCAAACTGTAATGATGGCCGGCGGCGTCAGCGTCAATCAAGAATTGCGCGCACAGATGGAGATGGCTGTGAAAAAAGATTTTCCCTCCGTCAATTTCCATCTTCCCGAGATAAAATATACTTTGGACAACGCGGCCATGATTGCCGCCGCTGCCGCTTTCCGGTGGGAAAATTCCGAAGACAAAGAAAGATTTTTTTCCGGTTGGAAAAATTTAGAGGCTGATGCTAATCTTAAAATATGAAAATTAAATCATTTTTTCTGGGAATATTGGCCGCGTTCGGAGCGCTGGTTTTGGAAATTATGTTTTCCGTAATTTTTCCTCAGAGCGCAACCGAACTGAACGGCATAACTTTTTTTCTCATCCTGATCGTTTTGATTGAAGAATTGGCCAAAGGGATTTTTATTTACAAAAATTCATTGGAACTCCAAACGGGCCGGGAAATATTCGAAAACGCGCTTCTCGTCGGAATCGGATTTTCGTTCATCGAAACAATTTTTAATTTTATGAGTCCGGGAGCCGGGAGCCGGGAAATTGTTCTATTCGGGCTGGCCGGCGCCCTTCTTGTCCACCTGGCAACATCGGGTATCATGGGTTACTACCTGGCGAAAAATCCGGCCGAAAAATTTTCCGGATTTTTGAAAATAATCATTCCGACTTTTGTAATACATCTTGCTTATAACAGCTTGTTAATTTATAGTTGGAGCTATCGAATAATTTCTATTTGCTCGGCAATGCTGATTTTCGCGCTCCTATTGATGATTCTCAGCATCCGAAGAACGAAAATCGCTTAAATAAACCAGGAATCGCCCTTGCCAATTATTTATATCTGAGTTACAATTTAAACAGAAAAATTAACCAGTAAAATTTTAATATTATGGCCAAAGTAAAACGCTCTTTTCTGGAAAAACTTACCGGATCACGGAGAATCGAGACGGACGACCTTTCTGAAAAAGAGAGCTTCATTCAACCAATAAATAATATATACGAAGAGGAAGAAACCGAAATGATTCTCAACTCTTCACCAAAAAAAAATATGAATATGCAGATACAAGAAGAAAATTTGCTAAACAACGACAACAGTGAAGGACAGTTGACCATTGACGTCTATCAGACCGACAACGATATTGTGATCAAATCAACGATTGCCGGGGTCAAGCCGGAAGATCTGGATGTCAGCATCAACAATGACATGGTAAGCATCCGCGGCGAAAGAAAAAACGAAGAGCTGGTGCATGAAGACAATTATTATTACCAGGAATGTTATTGGGGAAATTTTTCGCGCTCAGTCATTCTTCCGGTCGATGTTCTGGCAGACAAAGCCGAAGCTTCGATGAAAAACGGAATCTTGACGATCCGCCTACCAAAAGCCGACAACACCAAAGCGAAAAAAATCCAGGTTCGCGGTTTCTAAGTTTGCTTTTCAAAACCTCCCGGCATCGGGAGGTTTTTTTGTTGCTCTGGCTTGTATTTTGAGGTATTCTAATCTTATGGACCGCAAAATTATTTTTTTATTGGCAACATTCGCAGCAATATCTTTTGCTCCTGTTGCGTTCGCGGACAGTCCCGCTTTTCAGGCCGTTCCAAACATCACTTTGACGGCCGGCGGCGCTTCCTATTCCCTGCCTCAAACAACCGCCAATCAATGGAAAATTGAAAAAACCGATCTGACATATAATCCCGGCTATGATTCCGAAGTTGAAAACAACGATTTCTGCCTGTATGAAAAATCTATTGCCTGCGCGCTGACTTTCGACACGCGAAACAATTCCCATATCGAAAAAATCACCCGTACCAGTTGGGACGAAAACGCCATCCGCGCCTTTGTATCCAATCTGGCAAAGCAACTGAATAAAGATCCGGTTGATGCCACGCTTCAAATGGCCAACGGCAAAGTAGCGGTTTTTTCTTTGAGCAGCAAAGGAATTAAAATAGACGAAAACAAAACTTTTGCGCTTATTCTTGACCGCTTGAAAAACAATACTTTTTCAGGCAATATCACCATCCCCTATTCCACGGAAAAACCGGTAATCTCTACCGACTCAATTGCGAATCTTGGCGTCACTTCCCTGATCGGCGAAGGCTATTCCAATTTCGCCGGTTCGCCAAAAAACAGAATCGCCAACATTGAAGTGGCCATTAAAAATTTCAACGGCGCGCTCATCAAACCGGGCGAAGAATTTTCCTTTTTGAAAACGCTGGGACCGGTGGATGCGGCTCATGAATATCTGCCGGAACTTTCCATCGTTGGCAACAAAACCGAACCGGAATATGGCGGAGGAATTTGCCAAGTTTCCACCACAGCTTTCCGCGCGGCACTTTACAGCGGACTGAAAATAACCGCTCGAACCAATCACGCCTATCCCGTCAGCTACTATAATCCCCAGGGAATGGACGCGACTGTTTACATTCCATCTCCCGATTTAAAATTCATCAACAACACTCCGGGCTACATTCTGATCCAGACCAGAATCGAAGGCACCAAACTGATCTTTGATTTCTACGGAACCGATGACGGACGCAAAACTGCGATCGGCGGTCCGACCATTTTGGAAAGGCAGCCGGACGGTTCGATGAAAACGACTATGACTCAGACTGTTACGGATAAAAATGGAAATGTCATCATTAATGACACATTCAAAAGCAATTACGATTCTCCTTACAAATATCCCCACCCGGGTTCCGCGCCACTGACAATCAAGCCGGCCAACTGGTCCAAGAATGAATGGAAGCAATACAAGAAAACCAATAATATTGACTAAAGGGCAATTTTTGGTATAATAACTGCATTGCCTTAAGGCATTTTTTATTCAGGTTTCAAGGAGCGAAGCGACGACGCGCCAGCGTCAGGAAAGGGGTCGGGAAAACGTGAGTTTTCCCGTGGTGGAAATATTAAAACCACAAGGTTTTAAGGAGGAGCGAAGCGACGACGCGCTGGTAGCTCAGTGGATAGAGCAGTAGCCTTCTAAGCTATTGGTCGCAGGTTCGATTCCTGCCCAGCGCACAAAAAAATAAATATTGCGTCCATAGCTCAGTCGGTAGAGCAGTTGCCTCTTAAGCAAACGGTCGCAGGTTCGAATCCTGCTGGACGCACAAAAATACAAAGAAGTCTTCAGAGTGGCGAGTATCGTCTATCGGCTAAGACATCGGTTTGTGGTACCGAGAAGCTGGGTCCGACTCCCAGTACTCGCCCCCCTGCAGATTTCTAAATGTTTTTTGCGCTCTTAGCTCAGTGGATTAGAGCATCTGGCTTCGGACCAGAGGGTCGGGGGTTCGAATCCCTCAGAGCGCACATATCGGGATAAGCGAAGGCGGAAACGCCCTCTTTTGCTTTATCTGAGCCTGTTTCTTGAAGTTCGAAAATCTCATTTAGCCTAGGCATCCACTCTGCTAAAAATTCAAAGGCAAAAGTGTATTTTGGATTGATTTTTTCGGCATTTAATGACAGGTTCGAAAAAATATAACTTAAAAGCAATCTTTTATCTTCAACCTCGGCTCTGGGACTTTCGTAAATATCTTTGGCTTTCATTGCTAGCTCATGAATGGCATAGCCAGCTTCATAGTAGGCAGTTCTTGATTCGCTCAATTTAGCCAAAGCATCGATAGCATCATTTTTTTCTTTAGTAGAGTCAGTTATTATTTTTTCACACAAAGACACAGGCATTTTGCCGTCTAACTTGTCTTTGTAGGCTCCTTCTATCCGTGTATCATAATTACGGATAATGTAGTTGTATGATTCTCGTTTTTGAGTATTGTAATCAATTTCATCTTTGTGGCTTTCTTTCATCGCCCTGGTAAGCCAAGCTAAAACCTGTTCGTTTTTTGGAGCGATTTTATCAAAATACGGAAGAATTTGATCTTCCACTTGCGGCTGCTTAACCCATTTAGACTGGCTGCATTCTTTATAATGATTGCAATGACCATACCAATGCCCTTTTTGATTTTCCCAAGCAATGGTGCCGCCGCACTCCTCGCATTTCATCTTGGCTTTAAAAACTGGCAGATGGGTTTTGTATTGCGGATTGTCTTTACGCATAAGCCTTGCTTGCACAACAGTAAAAAGATCTTTGTTAATAATTGGCTCATGCTTGCCGTCATGCAGCACACCTTTCCAAAGTATCTTTCCGTAGTAAAAAGGATTGGAAAGGTATCTATGGATTATACTTTTGCCCATTATATTCCCATTCGTATTCCTAAGCCCTTCTTTATACATAATTTCGACAAGAGCATTAAGAGAATAATTTCCAGTAGAATACATTTCGAACATTTTTCTGATTAGCGGAGCTTTGGTTTCATCAATGACGTGAATTTTATGTCCCTTTTCTCCGATCGCCTTGTATCCAACAATGGGTTTGGTAGGCCGCCAGCCCTGAGCGATTTTTTCCTTTTGCCCCTTTCTCACTTCTTCGGACAAGTTGGCTATATATTTTTTAGCTAGGACTATCTCAATATCCCACCGAAATTTTTCATCTGATTTGGCATTTTTGTGAATAATCAAATTTTGCTTTACAAAATGGATGCTTCTTGCTTCGTCCTCTTCCAACCAGTCATTGATCTTAACAGCCTCTTTGAAATTACGAGTGATTCTATCAACTTTTTCGCATACCAAGACATTGATTTTATGATTAACCATATACTCTAGCATTTCTGCAAAAACTTTCCGTTCTTTGGTTCCGCTAGCGGATTCGGCAATTGAAAAGACTTTTGCTACAGTAAAATCTTTACGCAAGGCATAATCTCTGGCAAGTTTTTCTTGGGAAGGCAAGGAATATCCGGTTTCCTCCTGATCCTTGGAAGATACACGGGCGTAAATGATTGATTTGATTTTTGTGTTGTTTGTTTGCATAAACTTGGTTAAATTATTGTTAAAACTAAAAGGACGGTTCTGGTTAACCCAACAAACTAAAAGCCTGTTAGCAGAACCGCCCATCTAGTAAGACGACGATAAAAGCTTTTAGTATTTTATTGGGTTAACACTTATATATTATTACAATTCAGAAAATTGTCCAGAATTTGTATAAGTCCACCCTACTTTGCACTCCTGAGGCAAATTAAAGTTCACTGGCGCTAATGTCTGTATGAATTGTATCGGAGAAAGCTTGTTTTTGAAAGCATGGTGTACTCGTTTTGTGTTGTACCAAACCAGATAATCGATAATTTTGTTGTTAAAAATAGCTGGGTTAATCAGATCGGTTTTATGAAAATCCATGAACTCTTCGCGCAGCGTGCGATTGAATCGTTCGCAATGAGCATTCATTTTGGGAGTTCGGGGATAGGTGTGATAGTGGGTCAGATGCAGTTCTTTCATTTTTTCAGAAAATTCTTTGGCAAATTCAGATCCATTATCCGTTAGGACAAAAGTGATGGGAAACGGAAAGACTTTACGGCACAACTCGAAGAATTCAGCAGCTGCTTGTGAAGCGTGAGATTTGGTTGACCAGGCAAAACCAAAACGCGTGTAAATATCTTCAAAGGAAATGACGTAACGTCTGTTACCATTGATAATTTCCTCAATGGAATCCAGCGCCACTAAATGGCCAGGGTATTCCACTTTGAAATCCTTGGGCTTCCTGAGCTTTTTCACCCGATTAAGGGGCTTGAGTTTGCCAAAGTGAGAAAGCTTGCGCGGAAACATTCTGAGACCGCCTAAATCTTTGATGATGCGCCCGATAGTAGAAATTTTCGGACAAGGCAGATTGTTATGAAAACAATATTCCAGGAGTTCCGGATGAACTTTGTCTTTGCCCAGATTAGGATGATCCCATCGGATCCGTTTGATCTCGGCAACGACTTTTTTATCCCATTCCCTGATGCGTTTGGTTTTAGGCGCTCGGGAAACATCATTGAGTGCTTCCAGTTTGCCACCGGATTTGTCCCACTTAGCTTTCCAAAGATACAGGGTGCGTTTTTTAACCGGGAAAGCGTCGAGGGTTGCCTCTAATCCGTGCTTTTCCCAAAAGACTAAAATGCGAGCTTTCTGAAGTGCTTTAGGAGAGACCATATACTTGTATTTAAGGTAATGATTATACACAGTCAAAATACCCTTAATACCGGTATATTTGCAATGAATTTTATGAAAAAATGGCATCACTCTATGACTTCATAGAGTGCAATATGTTAATGAACTTATGCAGAATTTTCAGTAAATAACCTACTATGACCTATGGATGATTTCTGGGTTTTAGAAATATCTAGCTGTTTAGCTTCATTTTCTATATAATCAGAGAATATAATAAGATAAAATAATATTCCTTCCTTAAATGGTATATATTTAATTAATTAATTTTATTATGTTCTCCTAAATCGCTATCTTTTGCTCTCTGGATTTCAGAGAGCTTTTCATTTTCTGCTTGCTTGAGAAATGCAAAATCTAGATGATCTTTAAAATCCCAATGATTAGTTTTAAAAAATTTATCAAAGTTCGCATCGACAAGCATTTCCAAAATACAAAATAATCCAGTTAAATCGTAAGTATTCCTGCCCTTGCCTTTATGATTTTCTTTTCTTGGAATTATTCTTAGAAATTCTTTTTTTATTAATCGATTTTTAGCTTTGTGCAAAGTATCCTGGGGAATTTTCAGTTCCCGGGTAACTTTATTTAGGCTGAAGTATGGCCAACTCTTGCCATATTTTCTGGAAAGAATCAAACAAATCAAGTAAAAATCTGAATAATTTAAACCTAGATTCTTAATATAAAAAAGGATAGTTGGAATAGCAGTTATTCCTGATTTGGTAATTTTTATTCCAAACTTATTTTGAAAACTGCCTTCATTTTCAAGTTGCTTCAAATCTTTGTCGAATTGTCCTGTCATGTTTTTAAATTAATGATTATTTGTTTTAATTTTCGTGAAGGGATTAATAAGTCCGGGAAGACTCATTTTGCCACTCTGGAACCCGCATTTTTACTGGTTAAAATTGAGGTGTTTTTTGCTCAGACATATGGATGTATCACTGAAATTTACTTTGGCTTATTTAAGGCAAATTATGCTTAACCAACAAATGTTCTCTTTCTTCAGGCTTAATTTTAAAGTCATCCTTCCTCTTAACCTCATCTTTAGTCAAAAAGTACAATGTTTTTAGAATTAACTCTCGGTTTCTCTCGTCATAGTCTTCTTTATCCGCCAAGGAGAAGAAATTTTCTATGACTCTTTCAGGAATATTTCTTCCCCATATCGCGGCAGCATAGCAAACATAGGTGCTGTAGAACGGGTTATTCCTTAGAAATTTCCAGAATCGATTTTCGATTTCGCTTTGTTGTTTTTTAGTTTTCATTTTGTTGTTCATGGTGCATTTTGGCTAGCAAATCGAAATAGTTAACAAGACCGTTTCCGATTTGAGAAACTTCATCCATAGTTAAATATCGACCATATTCTGCCTGGATGATTTCTTGGAGTTCTGTTAGAAGTTGCTGGTTGACCACTTTAGAAAAAATAAAAAGAACCGATATTTCTATCAGCTCTAATATAATTATACCCGCTATTCTTCTTCTCGTATAAGAAATAAGTGCGTACGCTTATTTTCCGTTCCTACGCTTTTTGGCTAGACTACGTATTTTACCTACTTCTCCAGGATCAAGAATTTCGCCCGTCTTTTCTTTAATAGCCTTCCTAAGATCATTTATACTTAATTTCTTATAATTATATACCACATCCTCAACTTTTTTAGACAGTTCATCTCTTTGCCTTATTTTTGCCAGGCGCTCCTTATCCTCTCTGGATACTGTTATGTCTTTATTTGCTTCAAGTTGAGCCATATTTTTTTGGATGTATTTCCATTTCTCCTTTATCAAATCAATCACTTCGTTTTGACTTGCATAAGGAGATATGCCAATCATCACTGGATATTTTTGTGATTCAATATCCATATAATCCTCGCAAACATGTAATCCATAATTATAACTGCCAGACATATTTTGATAGTTTTTCCTAAAATCAACAAGAGATACTGTCGTACTTATCCAATCCTCGCTAGAAATTTTAAATGATTCGTAACGCCTTTCATTATATAAAATAAAAATATTGATAAACAGTAATGTTTCTGTTTCATTGTATATTTTTGGAATCGGTGATAAGAGTTCTTTGTATATAGTCGGCATCTTATCATCCGGAAATACCGGATAAGTTGCTCCATTATATTTTATTTCAAAGCACATCCCGACAGTATTCTCGGCATTTTCGAAAAATGAAGGGCCAGAAAATTCTATGCCATTTAGAGGAATGCCAATATCCTTACGTATTTGCTTTACTCTTTCCTGAAAATAATCTTCCCTCGTATATATTTCAAAGTAATTTTTTAATTTGTCTGTGGATTTCATAATGTTTATATATGTCATTAGTTTATCTCAAAAAATACATAAATCAAGCTTAAAAAAACTTGCATTTTTTCAGTAAGATGCTAAGTTTAAATTGTTCACCTACAACAACATAATTCTCCAGAGAGACTGCCTTATCAACCCTAATTACGGGTGGAGATGGGCAGTCGAGTTCCATAATTGGGATTCTCTTTGGAGATGAACGTTGTGGGTGAACAGCTCGGCTGTCCCTTTTTGTTATCCCAAAAATTAATAGTATGAAAAAAATATTTCTCAAGTTGGGGCACATATTACTATCTGTGTTGTTTGGTTTTCTTGTGATCATCTGGATTGTTGCGTTGGTTTTGAGTGCCCAGCACGTACCTCAATCACCCCCTTTCATTCTCATACTCGTATTCCCTTTTGTAATTTTTTATTTCATTTATTTTCTTATATACCAAACAAAAAAAATTATTAATAAACTAAATATTAAAATGCTTATAAAGGAAATAGCTATGAATAAATCAAAGCAAAAAATACTTCTTGTCGCTCTATTCTTGATCGTAGTCAGCTTTGTTTTTTATTGGGTTGAAATTAGGCCATCAATTATACGAAAAAGTTGTGCAAGTTGGTCATTGGATCAAGCACGAAAATCCTGGGGTTATAATGACGGAGATTACGATCCTAAAGACTATAATAAATTCTTTAAAACATGCACAGACGAGAAAGGGCTATAGATAGCCTATGGTATGGGGGCGGGTCTATTTTCGACCGAGGGGTTTATTGGCGAAAATTTTCGATTATCACCCACAAAAAATTTTTCTAGGAAAATAAGCCTTAATAAAATTTCAAAATATGAAAAAATTTCTAAAAGAAAATTGGTTCAAGTTAGGCATCATCGTAATCTTATTAATGATCGGTTTATCAATTGCTTACTACTTCGTTATTTTCTTACCTAAAAAAGATATAGTTCAAATTGAGCAGCAAAAACAGGAACAAGGAGCAAAACCGAATCAGCCCCAAAAAGAATTAAAAGTTGGAGATGAATTTTCTTTAAGTGACGGAAGAAAACTCAAAGTCAAAGAAGTTTCAGTAGGAAATTTTTATATGGATTTGGCTCGTGATTTTGCTCAGATAACTGGTACCGACCCTGCTTTAACAGCTCAGGTTGATGTCCGTATAGAATCTGAAAATGGCCCATTATCTGAATCTGATTATAGTAAGATGTATATAACTAAAGGTAACCAGCTCATAAAGCTCTCGAATAGTGGTGCGGCAAATCAAGGAGAGTATTGGTTTGAAATGCCCAAAACTAATGATTTTGATGGGATGCGGTTGCATTTTGGAGGCGAGGCCGTTGTTGATTTAACACCTTACATTATAAGTAATAACTTATAAAATTATTTGAAAAAAATTAAAAAATTAATTCAATATAAGCAAAAAATCTTTACTTTTAGCAAATAAAATGGTAATTTTTACTTAGTTAGCTCAACTAGAATGAAAAAATGGATAAAATTTAATTTCCTTGTATTTACAGCCTTTTTGGCTGTTTTCGTTTTATCTGGCTGCTCAAATAATTCTTCAATACAACAATACAACACAGGCAGTAACACTGTACAAAATCAAACTATTCCTCCTGACACTTCTTGCAGCACGGGCTATTATAAAAATTCTGATGGCAACTGTATCCATGTGCCAAGTGAAAATCCTCAAGGAGCTACTGCTCAATGTCGAGATGGATCATACAGCTACAGTCAGCATAGGCAAGGAACATGCTCGCATCATGGAGGGGTAGCGGAGTGGTTATATTAATTTATGGAAAAGTCTATCAAGGAAAACAAAAAAGAAACAGTAAAAATAGAGATTAAAAGTCTCACCAATTTTTTAATTAAAAAGATTAATAAGTTAATAAGTAAGAAAAAAATTTCTTTATTTTTTAAAAATTTATTATTTAAACTAAAAAAGTTATTTAGAAATAAAAAATCATCAGAAGTAGTTGTCAATTATTGGCACTTGGATAGGGCAGAAGTAATTATTGTAATTGTATCCTTTCTTTTTGCTGTAATATACTTTACATATCTTGGAATCTATAAATTAAGTGGATTTCACGAAGGAAAAAGTGTCTTTGTTAATTATTATTTACTCCAATTTGCTTTTTTGAAAGTTATATTTCAAAAGGTAATAATTTTCATTGGCTTACTTTTACTAGCTCTTTTTGGGTATCTGAATTTTTTTAATAGGCTTAGAAAATATTCTTTTAAACGAATAGCTGCCTTTTTTGTTTCAATAATTATTACTCTTTTTGTTGGATTCAACGTGTCTCTTGGAGCTGTATATTTGTTTGCCCTAAAAGATATATATCTTGCTAGATATGACATCCAACACGGAAAAGTCGACATACTATGGGATACAGATAAAATAGAGAGTAAACTCAAAAGTCTTAATGAACCACCACAAATAGTTAAAGGTGAAGGCAACATAAATAGGCAGGTGATAGCGAATGTTTTAAGCACTGGAAATCGTGGCGGTTTTTATTTCCAAACCGTGTTGCCTAGAGCAATGAATTCTTACGACCCAAGCGTAGGTGTTCCTGATAATTCATCTTTGGTTTTTCTTAATAATGATCTGATCTTCAGAAGTTTTGATAAAAATTCTCTGGGTGAAATTATCGCAACTCTTGGAAAACTTTTTGTTGAAAAAGAAGTAGGATCAAGATACGTTAAGGATGAACCTGATGTTCAGTTATTGGGAAGAGAGGACTATACCAAATTTCGTGATGATCAAATAAACGAAGATATAGCAAAAATTGACGACGAATTAACAAGAGTTACTAAAGTGGTAAATGCTTATTATGCTTCGGTTGCTAGTGATAAACAGAATATTGATGATGATATAACTATGGCAAGCCTCGCTCTTTCTACTGGTAATTCCGTCTATTCAAATTGTGTTACTGCCCAGGATTGCACTTATAACTATTCCCCTGGATACTTCATAGGATACTCATATATTCCCGGTAACTCTTATCAAACTTGTGAGCCGAGGTATAGTCAAATATATTGCGAAAGTCAGCGAGAATATTACAATAATGAGATAGATCAGTATAACAGTGATGCTGACAGTTGGCGGACACAGCTTCAGTCTGATGAATATGAGCTTGCTGTTTATTCAGAAATGCAAAGCATTATAAAAACTTATGAGGCTATGGCTGAAGCTTCCAAGGAAGATGTCCCTTATGAATTAGGAGTATTTGAAGCACCGAATACTATAAAGGTTGCAATTGATTCTACGGATATTAACACTCTGTCAGACTTTTTAGAAACTGCTACGCATGAGTATTTTCATTACACAAGCTATATTTCTGAAGATAACAAATTGCCTACATTTTTCGAAGAAGGGCTAACGGAATATTTTGCCAGAAAAGCTATAAAAGATTCGATGGGCATAGAAACTAATGAGGGATATCCCCTAATTGTTAAAGTCATTGAAAGAATGATGAATAAAATACCCGAGAAAGATTTTCAAGATATATATTTTTCAAAAGATAGCAATTTATTAGCCTCTACTCTAGATAAAGCTTTCGGAAAGAAATTCTATGAAGATAATGAACTCTATTTCGATTTTATATCTTATATTCCTCCAAAAGATGCTTTGAGTTTAACTAATAAGCTTTTAGACAAAATAGGAGCTCAGAAATTAACTGAAAATGATTTAATTAGCACAAATAGCAATTTTTAAAATTAATTATGTCTAAGCTTAAAACAATTAGCAAAAAGTGGGTTGAAGAAAAAAACAATTTCCTAAAAAATAATCTGCCAAAAAATGTACAAAGAAGGATTTTTTATCCTGATAACAATTTTTATACTTTTTACTATTCAGATAATCTTAAAGGATTGCGCTACATGGCGGCACAAATATTTGCTTGGCTCAATATAGAAGCCAATGGATGTATAGTTGATTTTTATAACGGGCAGGATGTTAAAGGAATGGGTGACGCAGCTGGATTTTATACAAAAATTAAAGATGAAAATAGCGAAGAAAAAGAAGTAATTTTTATAAACTCAAAACACAAAAGTGATAGCATGGCAGTAGGGGCTATACTTGCTCATGAAATGATGCATTTGTATTTATTCCGTCTGGGGCTTAAGCTAGAAGACACTCAAGAAAATGAATTATTGACTGATCTGGCAACAATTAATACTGGCTTATCCATCTTGATTCTGAATGGAATGTCTTATTCTAGTCAGTGGTGGTTGACTATAATTATGTTATTGCTTGGAAGATTATATTGGAGATCTGAACAGTTAGCTTTTGGATATTTCAAGCCAAGGCAATATGGAAGACATGCTTTGGAATATTTCAAAGAAAATAATTTAAAACTCGGAGATATCTTTAGTCACATGAAGCCATCTTCTCGTTTTTTTGTGCCACATTTCTTAATTGCTAGAAGTGATAATCCAACACCGCTAATCAAATCTCTTGAAAAACAACATAGAAAAAGTAACTTTATTAAAGGTGGTGTGGTTATTGCTGTAATTGCTGTCATCATGTATTTTGGAAACCAAAATAACAATTCAGAAACGAGTCAGACCAATTTAACTCCTGAACAAACTACACTCGGTTCCCAAATCGATGATTGTAAATCCGAACTCAACTCAATGGAAAGTACTGTAAATTCTGACCAGGATAATCTTAATTCGATGGATAATGAAATGAACACATATAATCAGGAAGGAGAAACAGAAAATTACAATTCTCTTGTGAGTCCTTATAATTCTTTACTTACAAAAATCAAATCAGAGACTTCTGAATATAACCAAAAATTGACCGAATGCAATAATTTAATTGATAGTTATAATACTAGTCTCAAATAAAAGTACAAAATCAAAAAAGCTCTTGACAAAGTTAATAGTTGTGTTATTTTTAAACGTAGAGTCAAAGCTTCTGTTTTGACCACCTTCCTTCTTAAGGGATTTATAATTTCTTTTTTAAAAAAAAGTTTTATATCTTTCTTTTATTTACTTTTTGGGTTGATTTACTCGTTTGCTTGTATGGCTGTAATGGTAATTTCTTTCTAAAAAAATAGGCAACGATCTAGTCTTAGCTAGAAAGGGAGGTGATTTTATGTTCAAACTAGATTTTACGGGTAAGTTTAGACTAAAAACCAAACTTTCTTTAAAGAAAGTTAAAGATTTAGTTCAGATGTTACTCGACCTATTTATTTATAAATCAGGAACTGTCGCTTTTGGAGTGGCAGTTTTTTATTAAAAAGATGAACAAAAATGATTTTCTTAGTAAAATGAAATTGAAGCAAAGGGATGCTGATTTTTTATTTGCTTCTATTAATAATTTATATTTTAAAAAACAAATTCCTAAAAAAGATGGTTCTGTCAGACAATTATTTATACCAAACAAAGATCTAAAAGCTTTTCAAAAATCGATTATTAAATTTCTAGAAAAACAAATAAAATTTCCTTTTTATGTTCAAGGTGGAATAAAAAGAAGATCGATAATTACGAATGCTAAAATGCATTGCAATAAAAATTGGGTTTCCACTTTTGATATAAAGGATTTCTTTCCAAATGTTAATTTAACTAAAATTGATCGGGCTATTTCCAATAGTTTTGACTTTTCTAGCGACCTATCAAATTTTATAAAAAGATTAGTTACTTTTAAAAATTGTATCCCTCAAGGGGCACCTAGCAGTCCTTTTTTTGCTAATCTCTCCTGCTGGAGAATGGATAAAAGGATTCAGGCATTGTGTCAAAAAGAATCTTTGATTTATTCTAGATATTTTGATGACATTACAATTTCTGGTGACGATAATGTAGTAAAGATATTTAACAATAACAGCATTGATAAAATAGTTAAAAGTGAAGGGTTTAAAATAAATTCACAAAAAAAGAAGATCTATTCGAATAAAACAGATCAAATTGTTACAGGGATTATAGTTAATAATGGACTTAAGCTAGAAAATAAATTAATTGAAGTAATTCGCAAAGATATTTTAAATGGTGAATATTTGGATGAAAAAAATAAAAATAAGCTAAAGGGTAAGATTTCTTTTGTAAAAAGCGTTGATAAGGAACTTGGAAAAAAACTTGAGTGTTTGCTCATAAGTAAAATAAAATCCTAACTTCTGAAATTTGTTCGTTTGCTTAATTCCAAATTTTATTAAATAGTATCAATGGGGGTTGGGTGGGTTCTAAACCAAAGCCAACAATTGTTTTGAATGATTAATAACTGTAACTGGATCTAATCCTCCTAACCATTCAAACGTTCGAAACCAAGATTAATAGACTCTTATAATAAGGCCTAAACAAGCCTTGTTTTGTTTCTTGTAAATTCCTTGACATAAACCAATGATAATGATATCGTATCTTGTCACTGGGATTGGCTCGGTGATGTGCTGAGAAGGCGATCTTTATGGTTCGACCAATGTGGTTGGATTAAGGAGTGAGCCAAAAAAAGGAGGATATATGCCACAAGCAAAGTTCCTTTCAGGTGCGGGAAAGTGTTATGAGCTTGCCCGTAAAATTACTAATGCTGTACTAGACCTTGGAGGCAATGAGGATGATGTGTTGCGTATATTAAAAGATGATGAGCACAGGCTTGTGCACGATATTGCCATGTTGATTGTCGGACAGGCTCGTACAGAAGCACTTGAGCCGGAAGTTGTCGCAACTACAGCAAAAAATCCGGATATCCGTAAGAAGCTGGTTATGTTAGTTAGAGATCCGGAAGTTTTATTAAAAATTGCAACAACGGATGAATCTTCAAAAGTTCGCGAGGAAGCTATAGGATTCATAAGTGACGAAAATTTCCTGTATAGACTTACGGAGGAAGGTTGCCGTGGCATGCCCGACAGATTAGCAGAGCATGCTGTAGAAAAGATAGAAAAACAGGATTACCTTGTTGCTATCGCAATGCTTCACGGGTTATTGTCGGTCCGCTATGCCGCAATTAAGAGGCTTGATTTGGCACATCTCAGACACCTCTTGATCAACATCGATATTCACGAGCGCGTACAAGATGTTGCTGGTCATGGGCCGTATGCTTTTTTAATGGCATATAGCCGTGTACAGGAAGAGTTTTTTGATGATACGGCCGGTCTCGCTTGTCTCGGTGAAGTGGCAGACAGGGAGCGCATAGCCAGAGAGATTATTGAAAAGGAAAGGAAGGCATAAAATATTGGGAGATGCTCGCGTATCATCGCAAGCATCTCCTCCCATTTAAGTTCATAAGCTTTGTGAATTTGAATGGGAAGAAATTTCCAAAAAGTTTTTTGAAAAAATTTAAGGAGAATAGAGATGGAACAAAAGAAGATAAAGGACAAAAGCTATCTTTTAGAAGAAGACTTTGACCACAACCATCTAAAAAACTTCAAAGACTGGACAAAGGACTGGGCAGAGTATTGTGCCAGAGAAGACGGTATTGTTCTTTCAATGAAGCATTGGGAAATTATCGATTTTCTCAGAGATTACTACGCAAGATTTTACTACAGTCCGCCTCAGAAGATTTTTTTTCTTGAGCTAAAAAAGCAACTTCTAATTGAGAACCCATTGGAGTATTTGGCAGAACTTTTCAGTGTTAAAAACCACACGCCTCCTGCCTGGAATGCAATATTATATGCAGGACTCCCTCGTCCATCGAGTCACTAAGTAAAGATGCTCAAAGTTGTTTTATCAAACAATAAGTCGAGAGACTCTAAAGAGCAGAAGGAGGAATTACTATGGCAAAGAGAATTTCTGATGGTGGATTGAGTATTCTTGTTTGCATCGCAATCATCGGGCTTATCGCTTTCGCCACAACTGTGAGGATGCAAGCCGGCAAACCTGCAAACAGTATTGCTTTCTTGGGCAACCAGACCCAGGAGCTTGTCTGGAAAAACCAGCAGGTGGCTGTCTTCCGTTCTCACGACGGCACGGAAAAATTCGTGGAGGTAAACACTGCCCCACTTGAGGTTGGCGCAAATTACCGCGTCAAGGAGAATAATTTCCTGTCTAAAGCAGGATGGCTGCACAGCTTCTATCTCAAGAAGGTGAAAGCTTAGGCAGCTGGAGATGCTAGCGTATCATCGCAAGCATCTCCTCCCATTTAAGTTCATAAGCTTTGTGAATTTGAATGGGAAAGAAAAATTCCAAATAGAAACTTAAAAAATAAATACGGAGGAAGATAATGAGGCCGGAGGAAGTAAGAGGATTAGTAAGTGGCATTATTGATGAAATTCCCTGGTACTTCCGCTGTTATGAAGTAACAAGGAAGATTAGGGATGAGTTTGTAAAAAGGGGCATCGATGTTTCTGTAAAAGACGGTTACGCTTTGTACAATTTTAACAAGTTTTCGCAGGAGCTTTTCAAGAAAAACTGTATGCTTGTCTTGCTCGACCAAGAAGGCAATCTGAACGAAAATCCGACGAAAAAAGAAATAGCGGACTACAAGGCGGCCGTAAAGTTTACAAAGAGGGTAGAAAATGCCCAAAAGTCAGTCGAAGACAAACTTTCTTGGAGAATTTCGATTCTCCATTCCTGGGCAGTATTGCCAAGAGAGAAACTCATCATCGACTGTCACAGAAAGATAAGGCCAGAACCGCAAGCCTCACCGAAAGCCACAGGAAGATTTCCCATACTAAGGCAGGTTATGGTTCTGGATTATTGCACCGTCACTCCCATAGAGTTTGTTAAGGGAGAAATGACAGTGTCTGGAAATGTTCTTTTCTGGGAAAAAGCTAAGGAAATTGGAGGATGTGTTTGTTATCCTCCGGAAACTAAATATAAAACGAGATTGCGAAACTAAGGAGGAAGGAAAAATGGTTTTTAAACCTAAAAATAAAACGGATCACCCAGTGGAAAAAGAAAACAAGGAAAGAATAGAAGGTCTTGATGATCTTTTCAAATGAATCACCCTGCGCCAAGAGCGCAGGGTATCCAGTTGAGGCATGACACTTGAGTCTAAAGTAGTCTCAGCTGAACCTTTTCTGGAGTTGCTCCTTGGTAGATCG
>JAJYKZ010000005.1 GCA_021788105.1 bacterium | reverse complement strand
AATCCGATGTGCCTCCGCCAAAGTCCCCAATTAAAACCTTCTTCTCTTCGCCCTCGCCTAACATCTCTTCAAAGGTAAATGCAGCTGCAATGGGCTCGAGTTGAAACTTGATGTTTTTAAAACCCGCCTTTTCTGCAGCACAACGCAGCCGATCCTCTGCCAATCTGTCTCTGCCCGGATCTTCAGAAAAAACTACAGGCCTGCCCATTACTACGTCATCTACTTCTTGACCAGCATATTCCTCGCCTTTCTTCTTAATCCTTCTCAGGATTATTGCTATCAAATCGTCAAGCTCATACCTTTTACGGTTGATATAGGTGTACTCGAAATGTTTACTGGAAAGAAATGATTTAATTGATTGCATAAATCTTCCAGTCGCCCCACTATCAATATAATTCTGAATCGCTTCTTGTCCAATAGAAATGGCATTATCCTCGTCGAAATAAATAACCGAACGCAAAGTTTTTCCAGTTGTATTGTGTTCATCAATATCAACAACCTCCACATGACCATCGACATTTAATGATAACGCGGAATTTGTTGTTCCAAAGTCCAAGCCAAATATGGCTCCCATAGTTTTCTCCTCCTTTTTCAAAGAACTTTATCAAAAATTTCTTTCGTCATTAAAATAATCTCCTTCTTTCCTATCTTTTTAGCGTTTTTGTCTATTTCCTGAATATTCAAGCATTTATAGTTTACTTTGTCAATTATCTTTCCCGGAGCTAATCCTACCCACTTTCTATTAAATAATTCTACTGCTTCAAAATAATTTTTATCCAGATAAAGAATCTCTGTTCCTCTTTTTGTATCATTTGCAAATCTTCTTCGGGAAATTTCTAAAGGAGAGTAAATAAATACATAATAATCAGGTATTATTATCCTATCTCCATTCAAATACTTTTGTAATAACTTTATATAGTCAGTTCTAATGTCCGCAATTCCACATTTAAAAAGAGCAAGGACGTGAGCACTCAAAGAAACAAAGCTTCTGTCAATCAAGTTAATTTTAGATTCACGAATATATTTTTTTCTTAAAGCATCAACTTCTAAATATCTTTTTTGTTGAGAAAGAAATTTATTTGAAGAAAATAAATTATTGCTAACTTTATCAATAAAAAAAGAATGCTCCGCAATAGGATTGAAATCGCGTGATTTTGAAAGAGTATTTATGAAATATGTTTTCCCGGAAAAAACATTCCCGTCAAAAGAAATAATCATAAAGATAACTTACATTTCTTGCATAAATCTGGTGGGTTTTCGCCTAAATAAATAGCCTCTCTAAATTTATCATATTTTTTTGAATTCCAAACGGTCTCGATAGTGTCTTTATTTAGATTTCCAATTTTATATTCCCACTTCCAATCCATACTACACAAAATTACATCTCCCTTAAAAGTAATATGCATCCTCTCTAATGGCCTATTCTGTTCACATCCCTTTGTATTTTTTTTCATAATGCGATTAGAAAAATTTACAACATTTCCAGCCCTATCTAAAAAGCCCCAGAAATTGAATTCTATATCATGCTTTTTACAATAGTTTTTTGCTAGTCTCATATCTTCTTTCTTAAGACCGGGATAATCAATCATTATTAATGAAATTTTTTTTATATTTTTTCTTAAAGATTTAAAATTTAGAAGATCATCTAAATTTTTTTTAACCTTTGCCCAATTAAGACCTGGCATTGCTTGTTTGTGACCTTCTTCGGAAAACCCAAAAAGACTAAGCCTTAATTCTCCTATTTCTGTGCCTAAAAGTTTTTCCTGCATGCCCTTGTCTAATTTTGAAACATTTGTAGAAATTTCTATTTCAGAATTTTTACAATTTATATTAATATATTTTAATCGGTCCAAGAAAAAAGGATCTAAAAAAGGCTCATTATTAAGATATGGGATTATTTTTATTCCTGGATTAGCTTTAACTTGATCAATTATCTTTTTAAATAGCCCCATACTCATAATTCCGGAATTTTCTTTTTTTGAAATACTGGCATGTGGACAAATTATGCATCTTGAATTGCAATAAGAAGCAGTTTGAATTTCCAAGGCACTAGGAAATTTTTTATATTTCACATTTAGATTACTCATTTATTTAACCTTTCTAGTCCAGTATAAATTTCTTTCAGAATTCCTTCTCCACCCTTCCATTTTTCAACAATTGAAACGATGTACCCGTACTGAATTTTCACTTTTTGATTGACTTCTTTTAATTGAAATATAAACCTATTCTCTTCTGCTTTAGACACTTTCTTACCTTCTCGATAACAATCCAAACTATACACCAGAAAATCAAAAATTATACCCATTCCCGCTTTTCTTAAATTTAAAAAAAATTCCGATTCAGATTTTATGTTTTTAGATGAGTCTCGATGAAAACGTTCTAATATTGTTTTTAAAACTCCAAAAGAAGTACTATAATATTCAAACTGGTATGATTCGTGGCCAAGTTTCTTCGTAAAAATTTTCCTTAGATATTTGAAAAAATTCTCTACTTCCTTATTTTTAAATTTATATCCGTAGGTTAACTTATCGTACGATAATTTTTCAGAAATCAATCCGGACTCCACAAGCTTCTTGTGCAAACTTGATCCAGGTATGACTCTGACTGGTTCCAAAATCACGCCCAGCCGAAAAATTTTTTCAATTCTATCCAAAAACATAAAACTATTCAGAATATCTTCCAAAGTAGAAAACGGATCGAAAACCATATACCCCAAATGGACATTCACATTATAATTTTCCAATATTTTCCTAGCCTCAAAAAAAATTTCCTGCTCAATTACCTTTTCGTATATTATTTGAGTTCTCTCTGATATATTTTCAACTCCCAAAAAAACTCGGACCAACCCAACTTCAACCAAAGCTTTTAAAACATTTTTTTCTATAAATGGTTTAAGTCTAAGGTACACATACATCTTTATATTCAACTTGCGTCTCTTAATTTCAGAACATATTTGTAAAACCCTATCGTTATCAGCCGAAGATGTCCAAAAGCAACTGTCATTGAAAATAAATAAAGTTTTTTTCAATTTTTTGTTTAGATATTCTATTTCATCAACTACCTGAATAGGATCCCTGAATTCGATCTTATTTTTAGGCCTTGTATTACGAGCAATTAATGCTACATGGCAAAAACTACAATTCATAAGACACCCTCGCGAACTTTCTATGTTTATATAAGAAACTTTTTCTATTTTTTCAATATCTCTTGCGGGAAATGGCAATTCCTTAAAATGAATTGATTCTATAGTTGAAATATAGTTTGTTAATTTACACGTATTTGGATCGCGCCAAATTCCACCCAAACAATTAAAATTCCATTCAGACAATTCAGGGTTCATCGATTCAATTAAATTCAAACTGGTTAATTCAATTTGATCAAGTATAATGCCATCCAGCCATTTTGATTTTTTAAGTATACTTTTTGAATTCAAACTGGAAAAAGGTCCGCAAAGAAAGACTCTTTTTATTTTTCCAAATTCTTTTAACCCGGAAAGCAGTTGGAGCAATTCTTTAAAATCTTTAAAATTCGGTTTCGCAATAATAATTGTATTCTCTGTCAAATTGTTCAATATCCTCTCAGCATTATGCAAATTATCTTTTTCCAAGAAGCATAAATCGACTTTATACCCAAATTTTCTTAAAAAAGAAGCGAGATAACCCATAGTCAAAGAAGCTCCGGATTGTGAAAATAGAGTTCTAAAAAAAACGAGTTTTATCCTGATTTTCCTCTTTTTAGCCATAAAAAAATATTCATAAAAAGTTAACATTTTTTCTAACTTGAGTCAAATCATTTTTTTTTGTATGCTTAAAATATAATAACTATAAGTAAAAAATATGGACAAAGGTTTAATTGTGCACACACTAATTTACAATAAGGCTGGTGAAATACTAATTATAAAAAGATCAAAAAATGAAGAGGTTCTTCCTAATTATTGGGACTTACCAGGAGGAACTTTAGAAGATGGGGAAAGCCCTAAAGAAGGAGCATTGAGAGAAATAAAAGAAGAGATTAAACTAACACTAAAAAAACCAGAATTATTCTATTTCCATTCAAATGTCGATAAAAAGAAAAATAAACAATTCATAACACTGTTATTTATTGCTAGGTACAATAAGGGCACAATAAAACTCAATTTAAATGATCATTCTGAATTCAAATGGATCAATCCCAAAGAAACCATGAAAACATTTAAACTAGTTCCTTATTTAGAAAATTGTTTGAAATTTTTAAACAAAGAAACCTGTTTGGAAAATTTCAAAAAAATAAAAAATTAATTTGCCCTTCTCATAAAAGTTTTTTCTTTTGCAATACTTCTTTTCAAAATCTTACCAACGATCCAACTAAATAAAGCCTTATAAGCCGACAGGCCATGCAAAAAATAGGCGCCCAACGATCCTTTTAATAATGAAAAGGCAACTTCTTTTTTATTTATCTTTGGGACCCAATCAATTTCTCCCATGACATTCCAAGTAATAAGTCCCGGGATTGTTAAAAATAAAATTGCCATTAGAAGATCAATCAAGAAATAATCAACTCTTAGCAAGAAGAGGGAAAGTAAAATGCTAGCAAACATTATTGTAGGTCCTAGAATCCAATAGACAGAATGTAAAAAAAGTTTGGAGGTCAGAAAAAAAATATTTATTTTAATTCTTTTTCTTTTCCCGATTTCCTTTATATAAGAAAAGGCTTGAAAGGGACCAAAAAACCAATTTGTTTTCTGTTGATATAAACTTTTTACTGAATCGGGAGTATCTGAATGGTCAAAAAAAGGAATGGGATTTATAATTTCATTGATGTAGCTAAGTTCCAACCCTAAAACCGCATCTTCATTATACATGTTTTCATTAAATCCCCCTATAGATTCATACACATCCCCAGTTAAAAATAGTCCATGACCTATGCAATAGTTAAGCGGATAGAAAATTCGTCCAAATAAAGTTATAGGATTGAATTGTTTCAATGCATTATTAATTTCAAATCCCAAACTCCATCTAGTTTGCCAAATTGCTGCCGAGAGAAGCATACTCCTTCCGAATCCCTTAAAAGATTCTAAATTTTGCAAATAATTTCCATACTGCTGGAAAACCTTGTAACCTCTCGTGCGCTCCGAAATAACCCAGTCAAAAGTTCTCTTGTCTGGTCTAGAATCAGCATTGTAAATTGCTATAATCGAATTCGCACTTATCTCTCCAACGGATATTGCTTTCTTAATACAAAAATTTAGTTGATGAGCCATCTTACCATCCATATTAAGATAATGGACATGGCTTATATTTTTATGCTTTTTCTCTAATTCTTTTGCAATATCTATCGTATTCTTTGAAAAATTATTTTTTAAGTATATATATTCTTTTTCTGTAGTAATTAAATAAATTTTTAACTTTTTAAAATGATTAAAATTTTCGAGAAAATATTCAACAGTAGATTCCAATATTTTCATCTCACCCAAAACAGGTATAAGCACCGATATTTCGAAATTGGCTCTGTCATTTTTTCCGATATTTACCGAAAAAGAATTTTTTCTGATCCAATGATAAACACTTGAAATCCTTCTAACCCAACTCAGAGTCATCAATCCAAATCCAATTATTGCAAGTAAAATTAGAAAATTTATCATAAAAATTAGAGCACATGCTTATTGCAAGTGCTCGTTATTTTTTAAATCCCACTCCTTTTATAATTTCTTCTCTTTTAAAAATAAGGAAGGCTTCTCGCAATGCATCGGCCTTACTGTCAGAACAATGCACGAGATTAACAACAGGATGCCTGGTAGAATCTCTGAATTTTTTTCTAATAGCATTCCTTAATCCAAAAAGATCATCAGACACCCCCCTTCCCTGAATCAACATACACTCGGAAAACCCTGACGAAAAATATTCCACTAGATTTTTTTCCCAGTCAGTAGTAAAAAAATAAGGATACATCCTGAACACAAGAGATCTATCAAAAATGATCGTCCTGCTATGCAAAATATTAAAATCATTCTCCTCCAAGATTTTTAATATTGTACTCTTTAGTCCCCTTTCTACAACGTCTGGCTTTAGAATAAAAAAATGGAAATCATTCAATCTCTTTACCATCTCATAGTTTGGCAAGAAATTTATAATTCCTCGCCAATATCTCTTTTCCTCCCCTACTATAATAAATTCCCCCAGATCATCCTCTTCTAAGAAGCCCTTAGCATCTGACCCATAATAAAACCTACGAGGAGAATTTCCGCGAGAAAAAACGAAAATTTTCCTCTTTTTTGAATCCAATTCTATGAAAGCTATAGGGTATTCATTTTTCAATTCTATTATACCTCCTTTCAAAGTTCTATTTTGCTTTTAGCAAAATAGAACTAAATTGTCAAATTCAATTTAATTGAGCCAAAAATATAATTGCTTATTTTGCTGCCTTTATAATTAATTCCATTTCTAGGATAAGTCTGCCACTTATTGGCATTCTATGTTTTTCCTCAGTAAAACGCTTTCCATAATCAATGAATCCTAGTTTCTTATAAAAATCAATTGCTTGTGCATTGTATGTTGCAACTTGCACTATAATATCCTTCTCTCCCCCAGTTGTAATGCTGTTCCACAACCTAAATCTAAAACAGATTTTACATTTATTTTACTATATTTTTTTATAAATTTTTCAAAAAGATCGCCTTGTTTTTTTGCATCTATAAAACTAAAAGCAATTTCATAATACTTTGCCTGATTGTAAATTTGAGACGTTTATGCTGTAAGATAATTTAATGATGCCATCAATATCTTTTTGCATTCTCTTTTCTTTTTTAAAATATTTTCTGATCTCAGCATTTCATTTATTATCTTTAAAATAATTTACCTCCAATTTCTGAAAAATCTTTATCAGGTGTGATTAAGATACAGTTACCATCTTTGTCTGGAACCCCAAGAGTCAAAGATTCTGAAACAAATGGTCCAATTTGTCTTGGCGGAAAATTAACTACGCCTAAAACCAGTTTGCCAACCAGCTCTTCTTTTTTATACAAGGCTACGATCTGAACGGATGATTTCTTAATTCCGATTTCCGAACCAAAATCAATCGTCAACTTATATGCTGGCTTCTTGGCTTCGGGAAAATCTTGAACATCAATAACTTTTCCCACTCGGATGTCTAGTTTTTGAAAGTCTTCTATGGTTGCCATATTAAAATTTTATTTTTGAATTATTTTATCCGCAATCCACTTGTGTCCTTTTGAATCTGGGTGTAATCCATCAATAAGCATAGATTTATAATCTTTTTCTATCATTTCTGAAAAAATATCAATAAAATCAACCCTTTCGCTTTTGCAGATTTCTTTGATTTTATTATTATATTTTTTGACATACTCATTTTTATACATCTTGTCCTTATTCCAAGGAATTGGAGTGGTTTTGGCTTCATCTACTGGCGTGAGCCCGATAAAAAGAATTTTATTATCAATTTTTCTAGCTCTTGATATAAGTTCTTTTATGTTCTGCTCAAATTTATCAAGCGGAACTCTGTTTTGTTTTTCGGAAATAACGTATTGAGAATCATTTATACCTATGGCAAAAATGAAAAGCCCAGACTCTCTAAACTTTGCCTCTGCATCAAATCGCTCTAGAAGTCCTTCGGTATTATCACCTGAAATGCCGAGATTATATACTTCATCTTCAAAGTCATATCTGCTATCCAAATACAGACGCAAGCGATTAGCCCAACCTCCTTTTTCTGGGTCAAAAGCCCCGTAAGTTATACTGTCCCAAAAATACAAATGTTCATAGTTTTATTTTTTCTAACAAATAATTAGATATTTTGGTAAATCCATCTATATTCCCGGACCATACTTCTGGATTTTTAATCATAGAATCTTTTATTTCTTGAACACCCATCCACTTTATTTCCCTAACCTCGCCATCGTTAAACTTTAGCTTTGAAATATCTTCTGAATATTCAAGGAAATATATCTTGGAAAATTCACGATTGGGCATATGATCCCTTTTTCTCCATTGGCCTTCGATGAGTTTAAATTTGTTTGCATCTAACCCTATTTCTTCTTCCAATTCGGCTTTCACGCCTTCTTCGGGAGTTAAGCCGGATTTTACATGTCCTCCAAAACGGATATCCCAACAATTTGGATATAAATCTTTAAATGGCGAGCGTAAATGGACTAAAAATTCTATTTCATTATTGTTTTTGCGAAAAAGATAAATATGCACCGTCCGATGCCAAATACCTTCTACATGAACTTTGCTTCTAGGCGCGCTCTTGCCAGTCGGATTATTATTTTCATCAACAATATCTAGTAATTCTTCTGACATAATTTTAATTTTCTATCGAATAAATATCATACGCCACTTCTTCATAGGGATGGACTTTTTTCATTGCCTGTATGACTTTCTTCAAAATATCCCTTGGCACCGTAACTTCAATTCTTTCTTCTTCAACCGATTCAAATTGGCCGGCTTCACCAATAGTCGGATTAGATTTTTCGTTGCCACGAAACCGACCAACCCCGCGAGAAGAAAACGAGCAGAAATCATAGTTGCCGATTTTGCCAGCACCCGCCTCTCCCAACGCTTTGCGGACAATATCAGCGTGAGATATTGGGGTAAAAACTACTAATTTTACGTTTTTTGTAGGCATAGTTCAACTATAAAGGAATATTAGGAAAAAATCTAACCCCCTGAAACAAGGGGAATTATGGAAAAAAGAATTCCTATCCGGAAGAAACCGAGATTAAATCACCACCTTCGGATACATGTAGGCACTTAAAAGCGAGATCAGAAAAGTAACGATTGCCAAAATCAATATATCAGCCGGCAGACTGGCTAAATTTCCAGAAACGATGAGTGCCCGCAAGCCATCCACCATATAGCTCAAGGGATTGACTTTGGCGACAATTTGGAGCCATTCCGGCATAATGGCAATCGGATAAATAGCATTGGAAGCAAAGAAAAGTGGCAAAGTAATTACTTGGCCTATGCCCATAAAACGTTCTCGAGTTTTTACAATAGATGCGATAATCATGGAAAGTCCAGTGAAAAATGAAGCTCCCAACATAACAATAATAATCACACCTATAATTGATATCCAGGTCATATCAAGATTGACCCGCAAAATGAAAGCAAAGATAAAGATGATCATCGCTTGAGCCAATCCGCGCACACCGGCTGAAATCATTTTGCCCCAAACTAGGGCCAGCCGCGGTGTCGGTGTAACCAGAATTTTTTGTAATATCCCAGTATCCCTTTCCCAAATGACCGATAAGCCGTAAAAAATAGCCACGAATACGACCGATTGCGTCAGGATGCCAGGAGTTATGAACTGGAGGTAGGTATAATTGCCAGTGGGAATAGCTCGCACTTTGCTGAGCGCTTCCCCAAAAATTCCTAGCCATAAAATCGGCTGCACGGCACGCGTGATTAATTCGGTCGGGTCATGCAAAAGCTTGACCACTTCCATCTTGGCCATGACGTAGGATTTGGTGACAGTTTGTAAAATATAGTTCATAAGTTTAACCTAATTTTCTTTCATTAGCCCTGGCTTTGCGTATATCTCTAAAATTACCCCTTTCCTGAAGCGAGTCGCCACCGGTGAAAAAGATAAAAGCGTCATCCAAAGTGGCGTTGGGTTTATTTGTTTTAGATTTAAGTTCGTCTGCTGTTCCAATCACTGCTAATTTTCCTAAATTCATAACCGCAACACGGTCACTTACATCCTCCGCTTCTTCCATATAATGGGTGGTAAAGAAAATTGTCGTGCCGAATTTATCCCGTAATTCCAGAAGATGTTTCCATACATCCTGTCGACCGATCGGATCCAGTCCGGTGGTTGGCTCATCCAGAAAAAGAACTGGCGGATGATGAAGCATGGCTTGACCGATTTCCAATTTACGAATCATACCGCCGGAAAAATTTCTGACCAACGTGTCGGAAAATTTTTCCAGCTTGAGAAAATGTAAAATTTCCAAAATTCTTTGGCGTCTTTCTTTTCTAGGTACGTCATATAAAGATGCCATGAGCATCATATTTTCATAAGCAGTTAGCGTTCCGTCCACTGAAATCATTTGCGGCACATAACCGATGGACTTACGGACTTCCGCCGGATTTTCCGTAAAATTAAAGTTATCAATGAAGGCTTTTCCAGAAGTCGGTTCAAGCAATGTAATCAGCATTTTAATAGTCGTACTTTTGCCGGCTCCGTTAGGACCGAGAAATGCAAAAATTTCCTTTTCTTTCACGTCAAAAGAAATATCATCAACCGCAGTAAAGTTGCCGAACTTTTTGGTTAAATTTTTTACGGAAATTATATTTTCCTCCATTTTATTGTTCTGGAAAATTGTTTAATAATTCTTCAAGAATATTTAGGAGATCTTTTTGCTTTTTAGGACTAAATTTTTCAAAAGCAGCATCCAAAGTGTGTTTTTTGCCGCTATGCGGAATTTTTTCCAGTAAATCTAACCCTTTCTTTTTTATCACAAGCAGCGTTTTTCTGCGGTCGTTCGCATCGGGTTTTCTTTTGATGAGGCCGCGCTCTTCCAAGGCGTCCACTACCGGCACCAGGGACGGCGGTTTGAAACCAAACTGCTTGGCAATTGCATTTATGGTAACCGGCTCGCGGCTTACTTTTTTCAAAACACTGTATTGCAAGGGTGTAATGCCAACCCGAGCATCTGCTAAACGCTTTTGCATGTCCGCTCTGGAAAATTTTATGATAGAGCGTATGATTTTTCTAATCGGACTGAAATCGGGGTCTTGCATATCTTTGAAGAATATATTACTATAGTAATAGTAAGTAAACTAATTATTTTTGTCAAATAAATTTATGGATCAGGAACTAATAAAAGAAATAAACCAAAAAGAAAAAAACAGCCTTAAGAAAAAAAAATACAACCCTTACTGGGTTGTATTTTCAATTCGACAACAAAACATCAAACTCTACTGATTTCCCCCAATATTTGCACTGTTCGTGTTTGCTGAAGAAGTTGTATTACTGGTGTCGGAAGTTGCGCTTTGTCCAAATGCAGCTCTTAATTGAGCTACAGCAGCCTGCATTGCCGATTGGTAAGTTTGCATAGCTTGTTGAATAGCGGAATTTCTGGTTTGGGCTAACTGTTGAACTTGTGTCCCTACCTTGTCTATCTGTTGCGCTTCTGTTTGACGAGCAGTCCTGGCTGTCTGTAAAGCCGATTGAAAAGTGGTCCTTACAGTGGCTGGAGCTGTGCCGGAAGTACACTGACTGGAGGCTTGCTGGATTGCGGATTGGATCGATGATTGCAAGGTTGTCAGCAATTGCTTAACTGCTGTTTGATGCTGAGATATGAGCTGATCTTCTCCCTGGCGAAAAGTGTTGCGAGCGGAATCAACGGCGGATTCCCTGGTTGTTACCGCGGCCTCGATCGCATTCTGGAAAGTGGTTACGGCTTGTTTTTCAGCGGTAGTCGTCGCCTTGCCGTTCAATTTGGCGTAAATAGCCTGGCGGTCCTGCGCCCACTTGGATCGATCCTGTTGTAACGTGCTGTCAGATTTTTGACGATCAGCCTGGATTGTCTGAGCTTCAGTATTTACCCTGTTTTGCTGATTGCTAATCTGAGCATTGATGCTAGTTTCATATTTTTGAGACAGCGTGGAAAATCGAGTGCAGAAATTATTCTGATTTTTTCCAATACCGGCGACTGCCGCACCAAGACCCTTATTAGAACTGGTTGCGGCTGATACAGCTGGAATAAAAGAGGTGAAGCCCACCATTGAAATTATGGCAAGGCTAGCTGTGATTGGTTTAATATTTTTCATTGGATTGGATTATTAACTGAATTGATAGAATTATTGATGGCCTGGCCATCATTGGAAATTGTTTTAGCGTCGTTCGACCCGTCTTGTGAAGACAATGACGCGGATTGGTTAGCATCATTAGCCAAACTGCTCAAATCAACTCCAGCAACCGATCCCGCACTTTTGACAGGAGTGATCGCCTGCTGATTGCTGTTGGCAGTTTGATTTTGAGGCGTGCTGTTGTTTGAAGCAGCATTAGAATTTTTATTTTGTCGAGGAATTGTTGCTATGGCAGTTTGTGATGCAGTTGGAGCTTTAATGCTCATCGAAAATGCTACAATGATCACAACCACCACTACAGCCACAACTCCTAAGATGATAAAGTTTCTTTTTGATTCCATAAATTTTTTAATTATTTTATTTTTATATCGAGGAATCGACCAGATCCTCAGATTTCTTCTTTTATTATATTACTTTAACAAAAAAATCAAAAATCCTTCACACACCTCACCAAGTATCCCGCATCATTATTAGAAAAATCATTCAATTCGGAATTCGGAAATCCGGAATCAAATTGCCAGTAAAAACTAGATTTAGAATCATTTTGATCGGATGACCAATAATAGCTATCCGTACCATGAGCAAGAAATGATCCGCCATCATAATAGCCGGTATAGGAAGCTCCAAAACCAACTGAATTAGCTCCGTATCCAAGAAGTTGTGATGCTGGATAAGCTCGTGACAGTGCCGTCCAATCTGCATCATCAGAGATATGCCAGCCAGTCGGACAAATTCCTTGCACTGGCTGAGCAATCATTTTTTGAGATCCTTCCGGCAATCCTACCGCCGACCACCAGGAATATAGCATGCCCTCAGTGTTACAATAATCTCCGCCGTTGGAATTGGGATAACAGTATCTGGCTTTAATTGTATCACCGCCGGTATTGGCGATAGCCGAAGCACTAGAATATTTAGTAGCTAACATATTCTGAGCCATCCAGCATCGGCCTGCGATTTCAATTGTGGTATAGGTATTGCCATCAGCATCGGTTACCGTTCCGCAACCTGGTGCTTGAGAAGTGGGTTGCTCGTTTTTGATTGGGATAGAAGCAGGCGCAGTTTGTTTTGGAGTAGACGCTTTGATCTTTTTCTGAATTGGAATATTTTTCGATCTGAGTTTGAAATAAAAAAGACTGCCAACGACAGCCAGGGCAATAATTGTAATAACCGCTAATAGTTTACGCATAATTTATTCATTGGCATTTTCGATATGGAAAAGTATCTTTAAAATGAGCTGGGTTTGGCTTTCAATGATCTCATTCTGCTTTTCCAAATGATTGAGTATTATTTTGATTTCTTTTTCCGACTGAGTATTGATTTCAAAATCTGCTTCTGCCCTAGCTTCAGCGTGACGACCTTGCAGGTTCTGACCGACCATGATTAATGGTGTTAGAAAAAGTTGGATCACATTAGAAATGAACAGCCATAGGACAAAAGCTGGAAATGGGTCAAACCTGTATTGTAATGGAGCGAAAATATTCCAACTCAACCAAAGTAGAGTCCAAACGAAAATAATCAGAAAAAATCCCATCGTTCCAACTCTTTCGGTAACAAAAATTGCAAGCTTGTCCAACTTACTGAGATTTTCGTAATGTTCAATATTTATATTACGAATCGGAGTGCGTATTTTTTCCCACTGTTTTACGAGAGTGTTGGTTTCTTCCATAATTTATTTTGGTTAATAGTTTCAGTATACAATAAAAAGATTTGGATTGCTATTCAAAACCACAAGCGATTCGAACGTCCGACTTCCCTAACAGAAAACAAGGCTAAAATAAGCCTTGAATTTTCGATGCGGAGAATAGTGGATGACGTTAGAACTTATTGGCAAAACGCTACTTCTTATTGCTTTATCCCTAACCTATCTAATCAAGCAGCTGAAATTAATTAAAAAAATTGTATAACTAGAATACTCCTAAAAAACTTGATTTTAGCAATAATTGCAATATTTTTAAGACTCCCTTGATACTATCTACGCATGGTATCAATCTTTCGCTTGACTGATCGATTTAAGCCTGATACTATGGAGTTAGTACTTGCAGGGGCTTTGGCCCTCTCACGGTTAAAAAGTCCAAACCGTAACAAGTACTAAATATTCAGAAAATACTAGTCGGTTTCCATATTTCCTGCATGCAGGATTTTTTTGTTTGTGGAATTTTTCCGATTATTTTTCCAAAACGGAATAATACTATAAAAAAATTTATTCCCTCCCCTTGTTTCTTTAATAATAATCTTCAATCTTGCATTATTTATTATCGCCACAAATCCATAATAAAAAACTTCTACCAGCCCTCCCTCCCACCTTGAGTTTATTTTTTGTTTTTCGAATCTTTTCGTCTCAAAATATTCCTGAATAGTGTGTGAATTCTTAATGATGTGCCCTGCAAGAGGCAACAGTTTAAATCTCAAATATTGTTCTTCTGGCGACCTCGGCTTGTTTTTCTCCTTAAACTTAAGATGTTCTATTCCCTTACTGTTAAAGGCCACCTCGCACTTCAAATAAGGACAAAAAACGCTACCGATTTTATTGTATTCGGTTATTGACTCTTGCTTTGTTTTTTCGAGCTTTTCCTTGCTTATTTTTATTTTTTTAACGTCGATATCAACCATCGGTTTAATATAATGCTCTATTCGCTATTTTATGTGTTAACTAAAGAACTTCAAATCAATCTGCCCGCCTCTTGATCTATCATCTTTTTGACCTTATTATATTCATTTTCAAACTCAGTCCATGCTTTTGTGCGTTCCTCCATATTTTTTAATGATTTCATTGCCTTAATTCTTTCGTTATCAGTAATCCATCGGCCAACTATTTTTTGTATGTTCGCCCTTACTTCTGGTTTTGTGTATAAATTAATCTCTTTTAACCTAAGAATTTTATTATGTATCTGGCTAAGCTCTAAAAGTTCCATCAACTCCTTTTTGTCAGGCTCTTCACTTTCTCTAACCTGCATGCAGTATAATTGCACTTTCTGATAATACATAATAATTAAGTCCTTCAACTTTTTAAGCTCATCCAGCTTTTCCCTATGTGCAAATGTCTTATAAGTCCATCTTGCAGTAAATATTGTGGCCACAATTATAACCAGTTCCTGTATTATATCAACGATATTTTTTAATTCTTTCATACTAATAATCTTACAAAACAAATAATAGCAGGTTTTACCCCACTATTCCACTCACTATTTCTTAATTTGATTTTAAATCTTACCCGTCCTCAAATATTACCACCATCCTAACAATTTACATTGTTTTCCATAAATACTATCCTGCCAACAATATTCGTGAGGTTTTGGCAATGGTTTCGGTTCTACATAAGTCGGAGATTTGACTACACCAGTTATTGCTTGCGTATCTATAGGGGGTGGAGGCGTAATCTGATAATTTTTTAAGTCATTGATTTCTTGGTCAATCTTTCCTTGCTCTACTCGCTTCTGTTTAAGCTCTAAAACCATTTCATTAAACCTGACAGGATCAGATCCTTCTGGAAATTCAGATCCATATTCTACAAGTATTTTTTCTATTCTTTCCTTCATTGGATTTTCAAACCAATCTTTTCCGAAACGGTGAAAAAATAATACAGTTCGTATACGCAAAAAATAAACTACAATTTCCCGCAATTTTTTATCTTTCTCCAGTAGGTTTTCGACATATGAAATAATTTCCAATTTATAATTTTCTGTAACGGACTTTATCTTTAGATCTTGAATATTTTGGATAATTGCTTCCCAGTCTTCGCCAGTTATATAATTCACTCCTTGAGCAGCTATTATTTTGCTATTTTTCTCTGATAAGCCATCTGCGATAATTTTATCAGTCAGTATTTTGAATAAACAAACTCTCATTATTCTTTCATCATTACTGAAAAGATTGATAGTTTTGTCTATAGTTGGCTTTTTCTGAAATAAATTAAGCATATCCTTTACTATTGCGACTTAAGCTTGTTTCTGTTTTTTTCTAAATATATTTCATACGACTTGGGCATAGATTTCATCCCTTGGCACAATATAAGGATTCCACTTGCTATAGAATTATTCGGATCTATTTCTAATGATTTTTTGGTATCTTCTATCGCACCATCTAGATCGCCCAAATCTCTTTTAACTTGACCTCGATTCATTACATCTATAGCGTTATTGGGCTCTATAGAAATTGCCTTATCATAATCGACAAGCGCAGATTGCAAGTTTCCCTTAGACCATTCAATTAATGCCTTAGTTGAATAAACTTCAGCTATTGATTTATTTAAAGAGAGGGCACTATATACGTCAGACATGGCTTTCTCATAGTCTTCTAATTGATTGTATGTCAAAGAACGATAAATAAATGCATATGGATTTTTGTTGTCCCGTTTTATATATTCTGAAAATTTATTTATTGCCTCTTGGAAATTACCGGATTTTGCAAAATTTTTGCCATCCTGTAAGGATTTATATTCCAAGTTTTCCCAATCAAAACTTTCCTCTCCTCTTTCATTTTCCTTTCCTCTCTCATAAGCTGCGAATATAGCGCAAGCAAAAACAAAAGCTATAATAAAAAGCATATCGCTTTTTATGCCTGTTTCTGTATTAAAAAAAGCCAAAACAAACAATGAGCCAATATATGCTAAAACAAAACGTCCAATATCAGATTTGTTTATATTCCACCAAGATTTATTTTTTTGCGGTTGCTGATTTTTCACAATGTTAGATTGACTTACTAAAAACTAATTTTCTACATTCAAATTTTAATACCAGGCGGGGCAAGACTTATATCATCATATTGAGCAATTCCAAGTCTCATGGCGGGACCCTTTAGCCACTCTGATAAATTTATAAATGAAAAAAATGACAATAACCCGATCGATGTCTCTGTTTGAGATGAAATTACATCAAGTGGATTTTTTGGGTCTCGACCAAGAACTAAACTTATATGCTTATTAAAAATATTTTTTATTGCTTTATCATCAAAAAAAAGATTTTTCGGCGAAGCAAAATACAAACATCCGGCATATTCATCTTCACGATTATTTGCTAAAGCTAAGATTGTGCGAGTTATTGCGCTTATATCTCCTTCATAATAATTTTGGGCATTTTCAGCTATATATGGCAGCAAGGCAGATTGTATTTTTGCTACATTTTCCGGTCCAAGTATCTCATGCGCTTTTCTACTTACTAAATGCATAAAAAGTGCAAGATATTCAGCATAAAGGCCAACTAGCATGTGGCTTCCTTTTACTTTATCAAGGTCAAATGCTTTTTTGATTGCTTCTGTATGCGCATTAAAGCCGTCCATTGCACAGTAGTGCAACATCCTAGCAAATGCTCGTTCAGGATTTTTCTGATACGAATTTGCAACATCTGCCCAGTCCTGATCTTTTATTAAAGCCATAATTGAAAATACTTATATTATTCTCGACATTCAATTTTTTTTAAATCAAAAACAGCCAAAAAGACTGTTGGAATTAGAAACAAACTTATTTTTTACCCGCCTATTCATTTGTTTTAATATTAATGTAAATAAAAGGAGGACGACCCGATGGCTACCACACTTACTTTCACCACTGAGGTGTCCGCTTGTGTGCATCGAGGTCGCCCTCTTGATTCACAAACGGACAGCCAAAAGGCTTTTTCCTTAGTGATATATGTAAATGTGGTAGCAATTTAATAATACCTCTTTTCTTCAAAAAAACAACACTTCAGCTTGATTTTTTGGCTATTTTAAGCTAAAATAAAGGAAATATTAAGATTAGAATTAGAATAAAAATGAATCATAAAATTAACAAGCACTGCATAATAAAAGAACGCGCATTATTACTTATCTCGAAAAAAATATATCCAGTCATAGTCAATTCTGGCTTAGTAAAATTTTTTGGTGAATGCGGAATAAAAGAAAATTTTTATGAATTTATGACAAGTCTCAACTTTCTCACCATGTCGCCGACAGAAGCATTTGTATCAGCAAGCATAAAAATAAAACTAACGGATGATTTAGGAGTATTTACATCAAGTGAGGAGTTGTTTTCTCAAATACTAATTTATTATTCTTGTTCAAAACACAAGGATAGAAAGATTTTGTTTAAAATCATTGAAAGTTCTATTGATCCATTGCTATTCAATGCGAATAAAAAAGAGGCTGAAAATTTTAAAGACGGCTTGAATGAAATATTGGAACTCAACGGCTATCGCCTAGAACACGGAAAAATTGAAAAGTTTGAAAACGGTCAAAAAGAAGTTGATATTTCTGTTTTTGAAGAAAAAGGAAAGGGCTATATCAAAATTGATGAGCGAAGAATTTTTATCGGCAACACAGAAACTTCAAAATTTCAATTACTTAATTTTTTAGTCCATCCTAAGACTGGTTTAGCAAAAACTATAGAAGAATCTTTTAAAAAAATAGAAAAGTTTACTCGAAGGAAAACATCGGATGTTAATGATAGTTATATGGCAAACGGATATAAAATTCAAAAAATTGAGGGCACAATCAAAGAACTCCAAAGAATATTTAAGAAGTACAAAATTAACAAGAATTTCAAATTTAAAATTGAAAACGGCAAAGTATGGCTTCAATATAAATCTTAAAAAGTGGCTACCACTAGAAATTCCAATTAAACAAAGTGTTTAAATAAAGCAAAATCTTCCCACTAACTCCCACTAATTCTACTAGGATTAGTGGGTTTTGTTTAATGGAAATATAAGAATTAAATTCGCAAAAATGACAAAAAAATTAGGAAGTGTTCCGGAGAAATCAGGTCGAGTTTCTTCCGACAAAAATCAAGACTTTATGACTTTTGATCTTGGCTGCGCATCAGCACTGGTGAGCAGTGGACTTGAGCTTGTCTCTCTCGACAAGTCCAACCCCAAGAAAGTCCAGTTTGTTTTTAAACGGGAAGCCGGAATCGAAAAAATCGTAAATGATTATTTTGCGGATAAGTTAGAAGTCAAAGCTCGAAAGTTTTTCGATGACATAAAGTCCATTAAAAACCGGATTTATTCCAGCGAGTAAAGATATGCTTTCAGAAACTGCCCTGCAAGAATTTAAAAGGATATATTTCGAAGAGTTCGACGAAGAACTTTCGGATGAGAAAGCGATGGAATTAGGCACAAGCCTGCTTTCACTCTTCAACCATATCTACCGACCAGTCAAAAAAGAATGGTTAGATGCAGTTTCTGATGGCCAAAACCTTAACAAATCTTAACAATTACAATTATGCGATCTCTACAAGCTCGATTCAATCGAGTCTCAACAAAAAATCCGTTTTGGAGCAGCCACATCTGCTTTGCCGAAGCGGTAAAAAACCAAAACTTCAACCGAGACGCTATCCGTCGCTGGTTTCAAAAACTGGTGGATAAAAATGATTATGCCAGGAATGAGAAAAAAGCAATCTTGGCTCACTTAGAAAATTTAACAAAGCCCTTGAGGACAACAGAAACCAAGGGTAAAACGCCCCGCCAGCAGGCGTAAATCAGCTGGACATATAATTAACTAAATTACAAAAAAAATGGAGACTAAAACAATCAAAGAATATTTAATTCAAAAAGGCATCGAGTTTCGGGAAAGCAATGGCGAACTGATAACCAAATGCCTGTTCAATAGCTGCGACAATGACAGTGCAGATAACGAAAGCCATCTATACTTTAATTCTGAAACCGGTCAATACCAGTGCAAGAAATGCGGCGAGCAAGGAAATCTGATAACTCTGGTCAAACATTTTGGCGATAACCTTGGCGATGCGCCTGAAACCATAACAAACCTTGATAAAAATAACTTAAGAAAACCTAAAACTATAAGTCCTCAATTAGTTGAGCAATATCATCAGTCCCTACCCGATCGTGTAAGGGAATACTTAAACGCTAGGGGCATTACAGATGAACTCATAAGCGAAAATAAGCTCGGCTGGGGCAATTTTTACGGCAAAAATTGGATCACTATTCCTATTCCTGACAAGAACGGTAAATACCAATTTTTCAAACTTCGCAAAGACCCCGAAGACAACAACAACACAAACAAATATATGTTTTATCCGGCCGGTAGCGAGGCGACTATTTACGGCTGGGAAAATTTGAAAGGCAATAAATCAACACTGATTGTCTGTGAAGGTGAATTTGATAGCTTGATACTTTCTAAATTTGCCCTACCCGCAATTACCTCTACGGCGGGAGCCGGAACTTTTAAAAAAGAATGGCTGGAACATCTTGCGAATTTCGAGAATGTTTATGTGGCTTTCGATAAAGACGAAACTGGAGAAAGAGAAAGCGAAAAGTTGATTGCCACATTGGCCGAGAAATTTCCGGAAATGAGGTTGTACAAAATTAATTTTCCCGAGCGAATGACAGAGGGCAAAGACGTAACCGATTACTTTGAAAAATACAACGGCAATCCCGATGAGTTTATTTATAATCTTGCTAAATGGAAAGCCGGCCGAAAACCAATCGATACTTCAAAATTTAAAATGCTAACTTCAAAGGATTTGGTGGATATTTTAGGATTAACTATCAAAAGGGATGAGGCCAACAAATTAATTGCTTTTATGTCTCAACTATCCGCCTATACCGAAAATTCGCAATTTAATGTCAGCTTTAATGCGCCTTCTTCTACCGGCAAGTCTTTCATACCGTTGGAAATTTCCAACTTGTTTCCGGCTAACGACCTTATAAAATTGGGCAACTGCTCCCCTAACGCCTTCTATCACGAGCAGGGCAAATATGATAAAGCCAAAAATACTATAACCGTTGACTTATCCAGAAAAATAATAATTTTCTTGGATCAGCCCAGCAATCTGCTTTTGGAAAAGTTGCGCTCTTTGCTTTCCCACGATGAAAAGGAATTGCAATCCAAAATCACCGATAAATCGCAACAAGGCGGAAACAAAACCAAGACGGTTATCATAAAAGGTTTTCCGGCAGTTACTTTTTGCAGCGCCGGGCTTAAAATTGATGAACAGGAAGGAACTCGCTTTGTCCTGCTTTCTCCGGAAATCAGCCAGGAAAAAATACGGGAAGCGATCCTGGAAAAAATCAAAAAGGAAACCAACAATGGCGATTACAGGGATTGGCTGGAAAGCCATCCTGAAAGAGCCCTGCTTATAGAAAGAATCGAAGCTATTCGAGACACAAAAATTTCGGACGTTATAATCCCCAATCCAGAGACAATCGAAAAAATATTCCTAGAAAAAAGAGCAATCCTAAAACCAAGGCATCAGCGGGATATAGGCAGGCTCATCAACATTGTCAAAACATTTGCCTTGCTCAATCTTTGGTTCAGAGAAAAAATCGAAAATAACATTGTCTCAACAAATGAGGACATCGAAGAAGCTATTGAAGTTTGGAATAAGGTAGCCGTCAGCCAGGAATACAATTTGCCGCCTTATGTTTATGATCTTTATAATGATGTCATCATTCCGGCATGGGAAGAAAAAAACAAAGACAATACAGGCGATATTAAAATCGGGATTTCTAGGCAGGAAATTCTCAAAAAGCATTATGCGGTACTTGGAAGACTGATGCAGGAGTTTTACTTACGGCAGAATGTTATCCCTATGTTGGAAGCCGCTGGTCTTGTCCACCAAGACAAAGATCCGAGTGATGGCAGAAAATTTCTGATTTACCCCACCGTGCCGCTCACTACATCCCCCGAAAACAATAGTGAGCAAGGTAGTGGGGTAAATTCCAGCAATGAAGAAAATAATAGTGAGTTGACCAGTGGGGTAAATTGTACAAATTGACATTACCCCTCCTGTTTAACAGGCAAATAACAGGCGGAGAATAAAAAATAGCCACTTGTAAAAACAAGTGATAACAAGAAATAGCAGGTAATGGCAGGTGTTAGCAGGTGATGAACGTTCACTGTTAAACAGTGAGATGAGAGCCACCACTAAACTGATAAACAGTTTAATAACAGTTTAGCCTACTGGTTTCAAGGCTGTAAATAAACGGTAATGAACGGTGATAAACGGACAAAGGGCAATAAAGCGACTCACCGATTAAACCGGTCAAACCGGCTGCTATCTAGTTGAAACTGGATAAAACTGGCAAAGTATTGTATTATATAAGTGTGAACCCAACTAAATATCAAAGGATTTTATCGTCTTACTAGATGGGCGGTTCTGCCAGCAATCCTTTGGAAAGTTGGGTTCACCAGAACCGTCCTTTTAGTATCCTTAAACAAAAAAAATATATGATCCAACAACAAGAACAAATAAAATATATCGCCTACTCCCGCAAAAGCACCGAGAGCGAGGATCGGCAAATGCTTTCTCTTGATGATCAGAAAAAAGAAATCGAAGAGATAGCGAAACGGAACAATTTAAAAATTTTTGAGCGATTTCTTGGAAAAGAACGAGGCGAGAGCCAGTCTGCCCATAAAAGAGGCCGTCCGATTTTCGGATACATTATGAAACAAATAGAATCAGGCAAAGCTAATGGATTGATTGTCTGGCATCCTAACCGTCTTGCCCGCAATGCTTATGATGGCGGCCTGATAATCACTCTGATGGACGAGGGAAAATTAGCCGAGATCAGAACGCCTTACCGGACTTACAAAAATACTCCTGATGATAAATTCTTTTTACAACTGGAATTCGGAGTAGCTAAAAAATCTTCCGATGACAGCGGCGTGGCGGTTAAGCGTGGACTGAAAACAAAGCTGCAGATGGGCTGGTGTCCAGGGCGAGCTCCTCTTGGCTATCTAAACACCGTATCCAAAGAAAAAGGATTAAACGAAATAATTAAAGATCTGGAGCGATTCGATACAGTTAAGCGGATGTGGGATTTAATGCTTACCGGCAATTATACTCCCCCACAGATTTTAGAAATTGCCAACAAAGAATGGAAATTCAAAACCAGAACTACCAAGCATTATTCAGGCAGACCGATGGGTCGCAGCACTATTTACACTATTTTTACGAACCCTTTTTATTACGGCTGGTTTGAATATGGCAATCCCAAGCAATTACACAAAGGCAGCCATGAACCAATGATCACAGAAGAAGAATTTGACCGAGTGCAAAAATTGATGGGACGAGAAGGCAGGCCTAGGCCGAAGGAACACCGCTTTGCTTTTACTGGCCTGATGAAATGCGGTAATTGTGGAGCTGCCATAACAGCAGAATCAAAGATAAAAAAGCAAAAAAGCGGAAAGGTACACCACTACGTCTATTACCACTGTACCAAACGGAAGGATGTGAATTGCGCTGAAAAAGTAATTGAGCTGAAAAGCTTAAATGCCCAAATTGACGAACTGGTAAAAAATCTGACTATTTCAGAGAAATTCAAGGATTGGGCGATCAAGTATCTGCACGAAATCCGGCAAAATGAGGCGGTTAGCAACGAGACTATTTTGGAAAGCAAACAAAAGAACGTTTTACAAATAACCAAGCAACTGGATAATCTTTTGCTGAAATATACTTCCCCCGAAAATGAAGACGGGCGGTTCATTTCTGACTATGAATATCAGAACTTGAAAACCAGACTTCTAAAAGATAAGGAAGGCTTAGAAAACGATCTAAAGGCTCACGGCAAAGCGATTGAAAACTGGGTTGAATTAAGTGAACGAACTTTCAATTTCGCCCGCTATGCTCAAATGTGGTTTGCTAAGGGTGATTTAGACACCAGAAAAGCCATACTGGCTGCCTTAGGTTCGAACCTCTTGGTAAAAGACCAAAAACTCAATGTAGAACTGCATCCTTTCTTTAAAACCATTTTTGAAAACGTTAAACAAGCAGAAAAGGAATTAAGCCAGGTTCGAACCGCTGGAAAGGGCTCTAATAAAGAACAAATCGCCATTGTGATGGCGAAATGTCCGACTTGGCGGGGACGGCCGGACTCGAACCGGTGACCTACTGCGTGACAGGCAGTCGCTCTAACCAACTGAGCTACGCCCCCATTTTTTTGTACCAGGGGAGAGATTCGAACTCTCGACCCCAGGCTTACTCGCCCCGCACCAATTAAGTAGCAGGGGTGAGGATCGAACTCACGACCTTGGGCTTATGAGTCCCACGCTCTAACCAGCTGAGCTACCCTGCCGCAAAATTGGTGCGGGGTGAATCCTGTGCTTCAATTTTTATGAGCTACCCTGGCAAAATTTTTCCAAATACCACTTCAATTGCTTCTTCAAAAATCTTCTGCCCGAGCCACTCTTTAAAAATCTTTCCCTGCCAAGGGCATCTCTCTCACTTCTATATCCCTCAAAATAAATTAATTTCCATTCCGACTTTTGTTTTGTAGTCTTTCCGCCTTTTCCATTATTATGATCCTTTATTCTTTTCTTCAAATCAGTACCGTACCCAATATACCAACTATTGTCTAGGCTTTCCAAAAGATATACATAATAAAACATTTTATTTTTGCGTGCTTGCCGCGAGATCATGAGCGACCTTGTTTCTTCAAGGCTGTCGCGTAAAATAATTGCTACGCAATTATCACGCGACTCGCTCAAAATCATTCGACAAGCTCATGATTTTTCGCGGTTGCGGGGCCCGGACTCGAACCGGGAACCTCGTGGTTATGAGCCACGCGAGCTGCCATTGCTCCACCCCGCTACATAAACTCGCTACATCAAATACGTATCGAGTATGATTTTAAAAACGCAGTAATTCTGCGTAATCTTGTCACTATGCTGAATTTTATCTAAAAATCAAAAAAATGTCAACTCAAAACTTCGAAATAATGCAAAAACTTCTCAAACACTCCCAAAACATCCCCGGCCTCTTCTTTGGTCATGGCAAAATTTTCGTCATGAATGATCCTGTTTCTGACCTCGTGCGCTCTTTTCAATTCTTCAATATTTTCAATTTGGCCGGGCGGAATGCTGTCCAGACGTGCTCCGAAATTTTCTCCTTTGTACCCCATTCGCGCCACCAAGCCGTCGATCAGATTGTCAGCTTCGATGATCGCCACCTTGTATTCCGATTCATTGCCGCTCTCAAGCCGTTGCTTGATTTTTTCCCAATCCGCTTTTAATTTGTTTTTCTTGCTCTTTTTGGTCAGCTCCGTTGGAATGTTCATCCCAACATACGCTTCTCTCCAACTCGCGCCCACATCTCTCACGATCAAAAGAAGAATTATATCGACAACCAAAACAATGACATAAATTCCCATTATGAATTCGAAAATAGAAAACGCGGTCGAATGATAGACTGAAAGAAGTTCATTGGTAAAATATGTGAATAAACTTTGGATGTCCATATTATTTGTTTATTTCATAGGCGTGGGCGGCGCGAAGCAGATTTTCTTCGTCAAACCATTTTCCCATCAATTGAAATCCCAACGGCAATTTTTTTCCTTCCGTTTCAACCGGATCGGCTGGCACGGAAATCGCCGGCACGCCGGCAATGTTGGCTATCACGGTGAAAATATCTTCCAAATACATTTGCAATGGATCGGCAGTTTTTTCTCCCAGCTTGAAAGCCGGACTCGGAGTCGTTGGAGTCAAAATTACATCCACTTTTTCAAAAGCTTTTTCAAAATCCTGTTTGATGAGCGTCCGCACTTTTTGCGCCCGCAGATAGTACGCGTCGTAATAGCCGGCCGACAGCGCGTACGTCCCCAGCATAATTCTTCTTTTCACCTCCGCGCCCAAACCGTATCGGCGCGAATCAAAATAGTTTTCCAAAAGCGTCCGGTTCTCCGGATTAAAATCCAGTTCAGTATCTTTGTGGTCATTGGCGCGCATTCCATATTTGATGCCGTCGTATCGGGCCAAGTTAGAACTCACTTCGCACGGCATAATGATGTAATAGACCGGCAGAGAATATTTGGCGTACGGCAATTCAATTTCTTTCATTTCCGCTCCCAAATTTTTGTAAGTTTCAATAACTTTTTCAATCACTTCGCGGACATTTTCATCCAGACCCTCCAGATGCTCCTTAATGATTCCGATGCGCATTCCCTTCACTTCTCCGGTCAGATAATCCGTATAATCCTTATTCGCGCTTTGCGCCGAAGTGGCGTCATATTTATCTTCTCCGGCGATCGCACTCAGAATTATCGCCGCGTCTTCAACGGTCTTGGTAATCGGACCGATCTGGTCGAGACTCGAACCCATCGCAATCGCACCGTACCGGGAAACTCTGCCGTAAGTCGGTTTCAGTCCGACCGCGCCGCAAAATGACGCCGGCTGGCGAATTGAGCCGCCAGTATCCGTTCCCAACGCCCAAACCGCTTCGTCGGCCGCCACGGCCGCTGCCGAACCGCCCGACGATCCGCCCGGCACCCGTTCCAAATCGTAGGGATTTTTAGTCGGACCGTAGGCGCTGCTTTCCGTTGAAGATCCCATGGCAAATTCATCCATATTGGTCTTGCCCAAAAAGACTGCGCCGTTTTCCTTAAGTTTTGAAATTACAGTCGCATCATACGGAGCGATATAGTTGTCCAAAATTTTTGAAGAGGCTGTCGTCCTAACATCCATGACGCACAAATTATCTTTTATTGCTCCCGGAATTCCTTCCAAAATTTCAATCTCTTCTCCGCGCGCGATTTTTTCATCCACTCTTTTTGCCTGCTCCATCGCCAACTCTCTAGTCAATGTCAGATACGCAAAAATTTCTTTGTCTTTTTTCTCAATGCGATCAAAATATTCCTCAGCCAACTGAACCGCGGTGATTTCTTTGTTTTTTAATTTTTCGTGAAGCTCTTTAATCATTACAAAACAGATTTTACTTTATTATAATTATCCTTTCTTTCCGGAAATAGTTTAATAATTTTATCTTTGTCCACAAAATCATGCGCCCCATCTTCGCGAGCAACGTTTTCTATGCCGGAAATATGGGCGGTCGGTTCGACGCCGGAAACATCAATTTTTTCCAGCTGTTCCACCCAGCCCAAAATCGACGTCAAATCAGTCGAAATTTTTTCGATTTCCGTTTCATCAACTCCGATTCTGGCCAGTCCGGCAATATGCTTTACTTGATCATTATTTAACATAAACACAAAAAAAACGAGAATATTTTTTATTTTTTACGTTAATTGCTTCTCTTAATTGTCCGAGCAATTTAGTAAAAAATAAAAGATATTCGAGCGTTACTTTATCATTTTTTTAAATTCTTCTTCCCCAATAATCTTTACTCCCAATTTCTTAGCCTTATCAAACTTCGATCCCGGATTTTCTCCGGCCACCACATAATCAGTTTGTTTGCTCACTGAGGAAGAAACGTCTCCCCCTTCTTTTCTAATAATATCTTTTGCCTCGTCTCTTGTAAAGTTTTCCAGCTCGCCCGTCAGAACGAAAGTCAATCCCCGCAATTTCAGTTTTTCTTCTTTTGCCAATTCCGCCAGATCCACTTTCACGCCGGACTCCTGCATTTTCTCAAGCAGCTCCAGATTTTTTTTATCATTAAACCAGTTCCTCAAACTCTCGGCGGACTTTTCTCCGACACCCTTGATCTTTCCCCAATCCTCCGAATTGATTGCCGGAAAATATCTGATAATGTCCGACAAACTTTTGATCTTTTTATTTGTAATTAAATTTAAATTGCGCTCGATCAGAATTCCCATTTCTTCCCCGACGTGCCGGATCCCGAGCGCGAACAAAAATTTGGCAAATTCTATAGTTTTACTTTTTTCAATCGCTTCGACCAGATTCTGCGCTGATTTTTCCGCAAACCTTTCCAGCGGTTCCAGATCGCCCTTGGTCAGTTCAAAAATTTCCGCCGCATTGGAAATTAATCCTTCATTCATCAACTGTTCCACGATTTTTTCGCCCAACCCTTCGATGTCGAATCCCTTTTTGGAAACAAAATGTATCAGATTTTCCCGTTCAATGGCGAAACATTTTTTATTGAGGCAATACGTCGCCGCTTCGCCCGGCTTCCTTGCCGCCGGACCGCCGCAGATCGGACAAATCTTGGGCATATGAAAGACTTTTTCCTTGCCGGTGCGCAAATTTTTCAAAACCTCCACCACTTCCGGAATCACATCGCCGGCTTTGTGCAAAACGATCGTATCGCCAATGCGAAGATCCAATCTTTTAATTTCATCTTCATTATGGAGCGTCGCCCGGCTGACGGTCGATCCGGCCACCAACACCGGCCGGAGATGCGCGACCGGCGTGAGCGCGCCCGTTCTTCCGACTTGCACTTTTATGTCTTCCATCACCGTCGTTACTTTTTCCGGCGAAAATTTGTACGCCACGCCCCAGCGCGGCGATTTGCCAGTGTAACCCAAAGCCTCTTGAATTTTTCTGGAATTTATTTTAATGACAATTCCGTCAATGCCGTAATTCTGTTTGTCTTTTTTATGGATCCATTCCTGATAAAATTTTTCTATTTCTTCAATCGTCTTGCATAATTTGTGATCCGGATTCACGTTGAAGCCTAACTTTTTTAAAAGATCCAACTCCTCAATTTGAGTTTCGGGCATCTTAAAGGAGCTAAGCTCCTCTTTTGATTTTAAGGAGCTTAGCTCCTTGGGTTTTTCTATCAAATCAATATCATAGATAAAACTGTCCAGATGCCGGGAAGCGGCAATCTTCGGATCGAGCTGGCGAATGGAACCGGCTGCGGCGTTTCGGGAATTGGCAAAAAGCGCCTCGCCTTTCTTGGTCCGCGCGTCATTGATTCTTTTCAACTCCCTTTTGGACAGCCAGCATTCCCCCACAAAAACTCCGGAAATATTTTCCGACAGTTTCAAAGGAAGGCTATAAATTGTTTTCAAATTTTCCGTCACGTCTTCTCCGATCACCCCGTCGCCCCGCGTCGCACCCAGAACAAAAAGACCATTTTCATATGTGAGAATTATTTTCAGTCCGTCAATTTTTATTTCCGCGGCGTATTCCATTTTTTCCTTGGCGATTTCCGGAATTTTTTCTTTCATCCTCTGAATTTTTTCTTCCCATTTTTGCAAATCTTCATAAGAAAAAACGTCATCGAACGACCACTGCCGGACGGCGTGGCGCACTTTTTTGAACTTCGCCAGCGGAACTCCGCCGATTCTTTGGCTCGGCGAATCCGGCGAGCGCAGATCGGGAAACTGTTCCTCCAAACTTTTCAGTTCAGCCATGAGCGACTCATAAATTTCGTCGGTCGCTTCGGGTTTGTCCAAGACGTGATATTCATAGCGCAAGCGGTTGATTTCTTGCGAGAGCTTGGCTATTCTTTTTTTGGCTTCGTCTTTGTTCATATATTTATTATATCATAATACAAAAAAGCGGGTTTGATCCCACTCGCTTTGTAGATTTAAAATCTTGTTATTCTACACACCCAGACGCCAGATGCCTGATGTCTTGAGAAGAAAGCACGCGATTATAGATGCGAAAGTCATCAACATAACCGTTTAACTCACGCGACCAATCCGCTCCAGGATCAGTAGGATTCGTGGAATTATAACTCCAATAAGGCCAATCGGAAGACTTTCCTAAAGTGATATCCAAACCATTAGGATCACCACCAACATCATTTCCGGTTAAGTCTAAACCGCTCGTAACCGATGTATCATACGCTTGTTCTATGCCATCCAAATATAAGTGAATACCTTTTGTTGCATCACTCGCATTATTATCCCAAGTAAGCGCTAAATGATGCCATCCCGTAGAAATAGAAGAATCAAGAATTTGGAGTTTATGTGCATTGCCATTTAAAATAAAATCAGCTTCCAATTTTTTCGAAGTACTTGAAGTATCAGCACTGCTTTGCAAATTATTTCCAATTAAAATTCCATCTCCACAATTATTAAGATATCCTGAACTATTCCAGTTAAGATTCCAGCATTTTTGCATATTCAAAATAACGCCCTTCCCATCATTATGCCACCATAGAGCCACCGTTCCCTGAGGTATTTTATCAAAATTACTGGGGATTGAAATATGATTGCTAGTACCAACTCCATTTATGGCTAAAGTTTGATCTTCTAGGCTTGTAATATTATTAACACTGGAAGTTAAACTTGGTGCGCTACAATTATATTTCCCCGGAGGATTATCAAATGCATGATTATAATCAACATAAATCCGCGCATCATTAACAGTATTTCCGGATGCTTCCGGACTAGTCTCGGCCTCAACCGGTCCACCCGTGGAATAAATACTGGGAGATAACGCTGATGAACAGGAAGGAGAATTTGAAATATATCCACTACTAAAATCTAAAGTATTTGTATCAAACCTCCAATTCCCCAAAAGCCCGGTCGTCACATCATAATTCATCGGCACCGAAATCGCCCGGCTGGAATCGGAGCCGTTGCCAACGGACTTTACCCAATGGACTGAACATAAATAATTACTACTGCAATCAGGCAATGGATTTTTATCCTTGTCCAAAAAAGACAGCGTTTCGGTTTTTCCATTTACCATTCCAGTCACAGTTGCCTGACCATTAACAACACTGCAATTATCACCAAACACATTGGTTGCCATAGCTGACAAATTTTCCGGAGAACCCGGATTATTCGGAGGATTAGTTTGACCGGCAGGATTTTCATAGGCGCTATAAATATCCCGCAAAATCGCTTCGACCGCGCTGTCAGAATATTGATAAACCACATCGGACGAATTGGCGCCGATGGAAGATTTTCTTTCTTGGACGGAAACAGTCGCGATGCTAAGCGCCGCCGCCAAAACGATTCCCATAATTATAAGCGACACGGCCAGAATTGAACCTTGGAATTTTTTGTTTTTCTCTTTCATTTTTGTAAATTAAATTATTGCGGACTTATTTCAGAATAATCTCTCAATGAAACAGTGGTTTGGATGTTTTCTTTGTCAGATCCGTTTGTTACCTGCAAGGCAATCGTAACTCGGCCCATTACCGAGGACGAAGTTGGAATTATGGAGAACGGCGACAAAGAAGCTATGTCGGAAGAAGTGACAGACGCATAACCGCCGGGAGGAAAATTTGCCGGCACACAATACAATCCGTCGCCCCCTGCCGGAACCGGTATCATTTCTTGCTCTAGGGCATTGCCAGAAATTTCATAGCTGATGCATTCTCCTTGTGAATTATTGAACATATAAATGGTTTTACTAGGCATGGTACCGTCTCCTTGCACATCGCTGCTCATCCGGATATTTTTCGCCATAAGTTCCATGGCGGTGCGCGCTTCTTCCATGTCCTGCTGGATCGCCTTGGTTTGCTTCCTCACGTTAACCATTTGAACAAAAGTGGCGATGACGATCGTTACAACAATGGAAAAAATAAAAAGCGAAACCATCATCTCCACCAAAGTAAACGCGTGATATTTTTTTCTGTTATTCTTTTGTCTTATATTCTTTTCCACACTAATTATTTTTGATATTTTATATTTGATATTTAATTTTAATTTCCGCCCCATGTGGTCAAAGTCACTTGCGTATACGTGCATTTGTTGGATGTGTTGCAATTGGTAGAATAATTCGCATCAAAATAAGATGGATCCTTGCTTCCCCAAGTAACTATGACTATCGCGGCCAAATCATTAGCGTCAGGATAAATTAAATTTATTCCGCGCGAAAATTTGGTTATCGTCCCAATGCCATTGGCGTAGTAGCCATAAAAATTATTATACAAACCCATAAGAGGAATGCTTACGCCACAAGACATCGGGCCCGATCCATACACAGAACCATAACCAATGGTGCAATCATAATAACTGGCTTGGGAATAATTAGAATTAGAATGCTTTGGCAAATAATCAAAACTGCCATATGAATCATTGCTCGCCCAATTGTTGTCTCGGATATTCCTCACCAGTTCCGCGCCTTCCTGCGCCAGCTCGCCCGCAATGATTTGGTTTTTGACATCCAGTGATTGCTCCAGAGTTTTGGCAATCAGACCGACGGCCGCCAGCAATCCGATCGTAATTACAAAAATGGAAATGATCGTTTCCGCGAAAGAAAAAGCTTTGTAACTTTTGGAAATTTTAAATTTTTTGAAATTATATTTCATAATTAGTTTTCCATAATCGAACCGCCTGAATTTATGGTTATAGATTTTTGATTGGCAGATGAGTCAGAAAAATTTATTGTTTGGCCCGCATACATATTCCCAGTGCTGTCATAAACAGCGCCATTGGGAACTGAAAAATATATTTCCGTATTGCCAATGGAAGTACTGCCGTCTAATTTAATATTATTATTCAAAACATATGATTCAAAAGTCGGAGTTGAGGAAGTATCGACATATTTCGGGCTGCTGTTCACTGTCGCGCAATCGCTTGATCCGGCCGGGATGTAAAAAATAAAATATTTTTGTCGATTTAGATCGTTTGAATCAAAGGCAAACCCGAACCCGCAAGGCGTTGTGCCATTCACCGTCTTTCCTTGCAGCGCGTAAGTTTGCGCCAATTTTATGGCGGAAGCCACTTCGCGCTGGGCATTCGTCAGGGCCGAGGAAGATTTTTGGTTTTGCAAAATTCCAAAACCGATCGCTGTCATGACGCCAATGATAGCAATGACAACCATCAATTCTATAAGCGTAAATGCTTTGTATTTTTTTTGATACTCCCTCATTTAAAATCTAAATAATGACAAATACCAATTGACAACCGGTCCGTAAAAAAACATCGCGATCAAAGTTCCCAAAACCAGAAACGGCGCGAACGGAATTTGGCTTTTCATTTTTTTCTTCTTGGCCAAAATCAAAATTATTCCGACCACCGCTCCGATAAAAAACGACAGAATCAAGGCCAGCAAAACCTGCGGCCAGCCCGTGACCAGACCGATCAAAATTGCCAAATAGGCATCTCCCATTCCCATCCACTTTTCTTTGGAAGCGGCGGACAAAAGAAAGAAAAAAAGAAAAGCGACGATCATTGCCAAAAGCGCGGAGGAAACGGAAATATTGAAAATGCTTGCGTTTCCAAGTCCGGAATAATTAAAGATCAGATTAAAAACAACCGCCCAACCGACCGCCGGCCACAGAACCAGACCGGGAATTTCCATATTCAGCCAATCGTAAACAAGAATAGTGATCAGAAAACTGACAATACCCAAATAATACGCGGTAAGAAACCAGGACGCCGGATTTCCTTCGACAAAATACCGCCAGCCGATAAACAAGAAAAGGATTCCGGTGAAAAGTTCCACCAGCGGATATTGGAAAGAAATTTTTTGTTTGCAATAGCGGCAGCGGAATTTCAACAGAATAAAACTCAGGAGCGGAATGTTGTCATACCACCGGATTATTTTTTTGCAATGCGGACAGTGCGACCGTTCCCAAACGATATTTTCCGCCGTCTTCAAGCGATAGACCGCTACGTTCAAAAAACTGCCGATCGCCAAACCGAGGATAAAAAAGATGATGAGTGTTGTTGCCATTTTGTTTGATCAAATTATTTATTAACATTTTACCGCTCCCGCGCCAACCTTGCTTCAAAGTTGGTATGGGAGCTTGCCAATTTTTCAAAAATACGAGCATATGCAATCGCATTTTTGGAATTGGCAAGCATGAAAATCAGGCACACCAAATTAGCATCCAGTCCACGAACAACTTGTGGACGTACAACTTCCTGAGCAATTTGCATCACAAGTATTTGCAATTGACCAGTTATCCGCACCACCATTAGTAACAGTATAACTACCCGCAGAACCACAACCAGCCGGCAAGGAAGGATACACTGATCCGTCAGAAACTGAACAGATTGCAGCATTAGCCGCTCCAGTCACAACACTATTACCAGCATCTCTGCATATCACACCCTCAGGCTGGATCGATTGCATAGATGACTTAAACGAAGCGTAGTTTGCTTTTGTTCTCGCACTGTTCAAACTTACCAACACAATCGACGCCAAAATGCCGATGATGGCAATGACGATCAAAAGTTCGATAAGAGTAAACCCTTTTTTAGTTTTACAAGTTTTGCATCCTTTTTTCTTTGTTGTCTTTTTTGTTTTTTTCATTTTTTTCACCTGCCTTTCTATTTTATTTTTTACCTTTTATCTGAACCACTGATTAGCACATGATCACACGAGATTTCACTGAGATTTAATCATGTGCAATCAGTTAATCAGTGTTAATCAGTGGTTCTGAATTACAACTGTCCGGCAATATTGTAAATCGGCATAATGATCGAGAATGCCAGAAAGCCGACCGCCACGCCTATAATTACTATTAAAATCGGCTCCAGAAGCACGGACAAATTTTTGGTCATTTCATCCGTTTCCTGCTGATAGAATCTGGCGATGTGCGTCAACACCAAATCAATCTGTCCGGATTCCTCTCCGATTTTTACCATTTGGGAAACAATCGACGGAATGTAGGGAGATTTTTTAAAAACAGTGCTCATATTTCCACCGATCTTCACTTCATCGGCCGCTTTGACAAAAATCGCTTCATAGACGGAATTGTTTATGACCGATCCGACCAAGGTCAGCGCGCGAATGATCGGGATTCCTCCCGCCAAAAGCACTGCCAGATTGTCGGCAAACCGGGCAATATAGACATACTGATAGACTTGCCCTATGATCGGCAATTTTATCTTTATTTGATCCCACTCTTTTTTTCCTTCTTCCGTCTTTATGTAATAAAGAATCCAGCCGACAATCGCCAGGATCACAACCAGCACCACCCACCAATATTTGGACATAAAGCCGGAAAGTCCGATTATAAATGCAGTGTACCATGGAATGTTTGCTCCGGCGATCGACTGGATCATTTCCGTAAGCCTCGGCACGACAAATGAAATAACGATGAAAGCAATAATGAAAAAAATTATCAAAATGACTGCCGGATACATCACGGCGGATTTTATGCTGCTGGCCAGCTTGTAATTTTTCTCAATATTGTCAGCCACATATTCCGTCGATGATTTTAAATTTCCGGAAACTTCACCAGCCTTGATAATGTTGATGGAAAGATTGGAAAAAATATCCCGGTGCTTGCTGAGCGCATCGGAAAGAGAAGATCCGTCCTGGATATCGTTAATCATTTCTTCGATCACTTTCTGGAAATATTTGTTGCCGGTCTGATCTTTGATGGCGGTGAGGGCGGAAACGATCGGCACTTTGGCTTCGATCAAAATCGCCAGCTGGCGGAAAAAGACCATTAATTCCTTGTTATCAACATTGTCGAAATATTTAAGAAAAGTTTTGGTTAATGATCCTTTGCTTTTTTCCTGCCGGATGCTGATCGGAAAAAGATTGTTTTTTTGCAAAACTTCCGCGGCAGCTCCGTTGTCAGCCGCATCAATCGTTCCTTCCTTCAACTCTCCCGCGTTATTTTTGGCCTTAAAAATAAATTTCATATTTTTATTTTAAATTAATTCTTTAGCAGCGTTTCGAAATTCTTAACATCCCTGGCGTACATCCGGGCGCTCTCAATTGTCACTATGCCGCGCCGAACCAGGCTGGCCAGCGATCGGTCGATGGTTATCATGCCTTGATCCAGGCTAGTTTCAATGATGTTATCGATCTGATAGGTTTTGCTTTCCCGGATCAGATTTTCCACCGCGTGGTTTTTCAGCATTATTTCCACCGCCGGAATTCTTCCGCCGTCGATCTTCGGAACCAATCTTTGGGAAATCACTCCCAGCAATGTATTGGCGAGCTGCGCCCTGACTTGGTTTTGTTGATAGACCGGAAAAACATCTATGATTCTGTCGACCGTCTGCGCCGCATCGTTGGTATGGAGAGTCGCAAAAATCAAATGTCCCGTTTCCGCCGCCGTGAGCGCCGCACTGATAGTTTCCAGATCGCGCATTTCTCCGATGAGCACCACATTGGCGTCTTCGCGGAAAACCGCCGTGAGAGCCGAGTTGAAAGATTTGGCATCCTGATGCACTTCCCTTTGCGAAATTATGCTTCTGTCCTGTTCATAAATATATTCAATCGGATCCTCGATGGTTATAATATTTTTTTCCTGCTTATGGTTGATTTCATTGATCAGCGCCGCCAAAGTCGTTGATTTTCCGTGGCCGACCGGTCCGACTATCAAAACCAGGCCTTGGGAAACTTTGGTGAAATCATACAGCGAATCCGGAACATTCAACTGCTGCAAATTTTTAATCTCCCGGGGAATCAGCCGGCAAGCGATTCCCAAATAGCCCTGCTGAAAAAAAGCATTGACTCTGAAACGGGCCTTGTCTTCAAAATTATAGGAAAAATCCGCCTGCCCGTCGTCCATCAATTTTTTCTTATTGTTTTCCGTAAGCAATATGTCTCCCATCGATTTGGTGTCTGTCGGAGTCAAGATGGAATCTTGCGTCAGCGGCACCAGTTTGCCGTCGATCCGAAGCGTTGGAAACCGCCCGACAGTCAAATGAAGATCGGAGGCTCCTTGTTGGGCCACCAGTCTCAATAAATTTTTTATTCTTTGTTCGGGATGCATTGTTGGCATAAATTTATTTTATAAAACTTTTAATTTTTTCCAAAACTTCCGACGGAGTAAAATGCGATTTGATCAAATAGTCATTGGCTCCCAATCCCAACCCTTTGGTCACTTCCTCTTTCTGGCTCAGATTGGTAAGCAGGATTATGGGAATATCCTTAAAGCGGTCGTCGGCTTTTATTTTTTCCAAAGCTTCCAGTCCGTCCATATACGGCATGATTATATCCAGAAGCATCACGTCGGGAATTATTTTTTCAAGTTTCTTCAAAGCCTCCAGGCCATTTGCCGCTTCAATCACCTGAAAGCCTTCCTGCTCCAGTTTGGTGTGGTAAATATCCATGACAAAAATGTCATCCTCGACCACCATTATTTTCTTTTTATCTTCTCCGTCCATAATTTAATTATAATTAAAAATTTTTGAAATTTGAAATTTTCATTATACGTCTTCCTCGGCTAAAGCGAACGTTCCGCCCGTAACCCGCTCGATTTCTTCCAGCGTCGTAAATCCTTTCAACGCTTTCAACAGCCCGTCCTGTTTCATCGTCAGCAGTCCCATCCTATTCCGTTCTTCGGTGATCAGCGGCTCGGAACCGTCTTTTTCAGTAATTATCGTTTTTATCTTTTCAGTGATAGGAACAGCTTCATAAATGGCGACTCTGCCTTTCAATCCGGTGCCGTTGCATTTTTCGCATCCTCTGCCGTGATAAAAATCAATCTCTCCGTCCTGATCCAACCCGTATTTTTCCAATTCCTTGGCTGAAATTTTTTGCAGCTCTTCTTTGATCGTCTTTTTGATCGAATCGGGAACTGTCTCTTTTTCCTTGCAGTCTTCGCAAATTTTTCTGACCAGCCTTTGGGCCATAACCATCCGCAGCGAAGATGAAATCAGAAACGGTTCGATTCCCATATCGATCAACCGGGGAATGGCGCCGATTGCCGTGTTGGTATGTAGCGTGGAAAACATCAGATGTCCGGTTAGCGCGGCGTGGACGGCCAATTCCGCTGTTTCAGCGTCCCGAATTTCCCCGACCATAATGACATTGGGATCTTGGCGCAAAATCGTACGAAGGCCGTTGGCAAACGTATAGCCGATTTCCGGCTTGATCTGGCTTTGGTTCAATCCTTCGATATCGTATTCGATCGGATCTTCCAATGTGATGATATTTCTTTCTTCGTTATTTAAAATTTTAAGGAGAGCGTAAAGCGTGGTTGATTTTCCCGAACCGGTGGGTCCGGTCATCAGGATCATTCCATAGGTTTCATTGATCGCCCTTTGCGTATTTTCCGATGCCGATCCCAGAAGCCCCAGGGTTTCAATACTCGTTATTCCCTCATCCTTATCCAAAATTCTCATTACCACTTTTTCTCCGTTGATAACCGGCAGAGTCGAAACGCGGAAATCAATATTCTTATTGTTGGTGCTCAACCGAAACCTTCCGTCCTGCGGTTTTCTTTTTTCATCAATTTTTAAATTAGCTAGGATCTTAATTCTTGAAATCACTACCGGTCCGATCTCTTTGGGCAAAATCAGGCTGACATGCAGAATTCCATCGACTCGGAATCGCACCCGGTAATCTTTTTCCATCGGCTCGATGTGGATGTCGCTGGCATGCCCTTCGATCGCGTGGCTGATAATTACCTGGACCAGCTTCGTGACCGGCGCGTCTTTCAAAACTTCCTCTTTCTTTTTTTCATCCTCTTCCTTATTTTCCAAATCGGAATTAAAAACCAGATCCTGCTTGAAAGACTGCACCGCCTCCTTCACCATTTCGGTCGGACCGCCGTAAAAACTGAGTATTTCATTAAAAACTTTTTCTCCAACCAAATAAACAGCCATCTCAACCTTTTCTTTTTCGGCGACGAATCTCAAAACATTCAGAGCGTTGATATCTTGCGGATCGACAGCGGCTATTTTGATCTGGTTGCCCGTTTTTTCAAAAGCGGCGATCTTGTTTTTCTTGGCAACTTCTTCGGGAATTGTATTTATGACCGGACCGGAAATATTCTTGGGAGATTTTTCAAGATAAGCCATGCCGAGAGACTCGGCCTTTTTTTTAATTTCGCTCTCCGTCAAATTGTCGATTTTATCGGTTGCATTCATCGAATAATAAAATTACGGAAGAAAAGGATTGGCTTTTCCGGCCGTTCCCGCGGTAACTTGCGCGGCATTAGCATCGGTATTGTTTTTAATATTGTCCACTATCGACATGTCGAAATTTCCGCTGGAAAAAATAGAATTGCTTAGGTTCGCCACTCCGGAATCAGGAAGATAATCAAAGCTCAAAGAAATATCCGCCTGCAGATAATCTTGCGGCGCGGCACTGGCATTTCCCTGAGCGCTGTCGCTAGGCTGGCCCGAACTGGCGGATGCTTCGGCAATTTTTAAAGAATCGATGCTATTGAATCTCCTGAGATGGGATAATTTATCGATCACCGCTTTAATCTTGTCATAACTGCCGATAATTCCATAATCAACATTGTAGTCGACGGGCTTGCCGCTTTGATTTTGGGATGCGCTCAAATCGCTGTTTTGCATCTCGCTGACGGCCGGCACGTTAGTTTTTCCGTTTTCAGCTTGATCGAGAGAAAGATTATAAATGGAAACTCCGGCATTGTTGGCAATGGAATTAAGATTATTTACAATTTCTTCCTCTTTTTTGGAATCAGGGAGATATTCGTCAAGCATATTTTTCTGGTCGGCGCTTACCGTAAGTTCCTGCGCCAATTTGCCGGCCATCACACTCTTGCTCTGCATGTCCGCCACCTTTTTCTGAATGTCCTCCTGGCCGCTTCTCTCCGACAGCACCGTCATAACATTGGGAAAGATTCCCCAGATTATGAAAATCGCAATGGCAATTATCAGGATCGGCGTCAATAAAATTTTTAATTTCATAATTTTAGTCCCGCTTGGCGGGATTGGATAATTATTATTTTTTATTTGTCTTTTAAATTTACATTGAACTCTATTTTGCCGTTGCTCATATCGGACTTTCCAACCGTTGCCGTATAATTCGCGGAATTTTTGAAACTCAGGATTTGTTTGGCCATGTCATCGAAATTATCCGCTATGCAAGTCAAATCCAAACCGTTCTGCGCAGAATATTGATAGGTTTCCACGTACACGCCCGGCATCATATCTTTTTCAAGCTCGCCCAGATTGGCTGTTATTTCGTCTTTTTTTGCCAGCAGGCTCTTGGCGGCCATAAGCCGATTTTGAAAATTCATAATATCTTTTGAGCTTTTTTCAAGCTGATTTGCCTGGCTGGCATAATTGGAATTCAGTTTCTGAATATTATTATTCAAGTTTTTTTCATAAATCATTATTCCGGCGTAAATCACAACAACCAAAACCAAAACCACGATTAATGACGGAATGCTTTTGGCAAAATCGACTTTTTCTTTCGCTTCGGCGTCCGCCGTTGTTAAATTTATATTGACCATATTTTTCCAGTCCCGCTAGGCGGGACAAAATTATTATTACTTTTTTAAATATTCTTCAACCCCTTTGAGCGCCAATCCGACCGCCACGGAAAATTTGGGCCGCAAAGACACTAGTTTCGGATCCAGTTTCTTGTCATATTCGATTCTGCCGAGCGGATTGCCGATTGTTGTCTTGATTTGCAGCGCGTTGCTGAAATAGTTTTCCAGTCCTTTCAGGTTGGCTGTTCCGCCGGACAAAATTATTCCATCAACCCGGATGCCCTGGTCGTTCTTATAGTAAGCGCTCAGGACTCTTTTGATTTCTCCCGTGATGTTTTCAAGAGACGGAAAGGTTATTTTCGTTTCTTTTTCCAAAAAGTTCCGGCCGGAAATTTTCATCTCTTCAGCCCTTTCTTCATCAATGTCAAAACTGCGCGCTATGGTTTTGGTAATTTCCCTGCCTCCGGCATCTATGTTGCGGTTGACTTTTATGATTCCTTTTTCCACCAAAGCGATGTTGCAGACGCGCGCTCCAATATCGGCAATGACAAAATTTCCCTGGTCGTTTCCGACCAAAGATCTGACCATGGCGAAGCTTTCTATTTCTATGGATTTCAAATCAAGTCCGATGTCCTTGATCAGTTTTTCCGATTTGACCACTCGAGTTTTGGGAGCGGCCACCAAAAGCACCTGCACTTTTTTTGCCGGCGGAATTTTCTGCCCTCCGGCGGAAGAATTTCCATCTGCGGGAAGTTTCGTTTCACCTTTCATCCCCACAATATCCCAGCTCAAAACAATATCGTCCAGCGAAGTCGGGATGTATTTGTGGGCTTCAAATTTTATCGCCTGGTCCAATTCTCCTTTGGACATCTCGGGAAATTCGATGAGCGTAATCAAGCCTCCGAAAGCCGGAATTGAAACATAGGCATTGCGGCTTTTTATTTTGGATTCTTTTATTAATTTTTTCAAATAGGCGGGCCAGATGTTTTCCAGATCGGGCAGCTTTTCTTTCTTGCCGGAAAACGCGTCAAGATCAATCCAGGCATAATTGGAAAGCACCGGCTTTTTGTTCTTTACTTTTATTTCCACCGCCTTGACCGTCGACGTTCCCACATCGATGCCGAGGAAGCTGTTTTTTCCAATGCCAAACATTTTTGTTTTTATTTAAAACTATCGTTTTTACTATATCATATTTTTAAAACAATGACTATTGTAAAAGTTATCCACATGAGTTATTTTTACAAGAATGGCAACATTAAAAAAATATGAATAAAATTCCAAGACTGCTGTAGTAATTAACATTGCGTTTGAAACGCTCCGCCGGAAGTTGACATCCTTTCTTTTTAAAAATAAACTATTGGATATATATGTTAAAACCATTCGACAAAGACTCCTATCAAAAAGCCAGCAAAAAACTGACTAATCATGCCAAAAACGCTCTTTTGAAGGCCACGGAAATCGCGCATGATTTTGATTATGGAGAAATAAAAAGCAGCCACCTGCTGTTTGCCGTTTTTACGGAAAAAGGAAGCATCGGAAGAAACATTCTGGCCGATTTCGGCCTGAGCAAAGAAACTTTCAAAAGATTGCTCAAAGAAAATTCTCCGCAAATGAAAGATGCCGTTCTGATGCCTTCCGCAGAATTGAAAAAAACTTTTGTAACCGCTTTTTCGGTTGCCAAAGATTTTGGATATTCCTATGTCGGAACCGAGCACCTCGTCTATTCCCTGCTCGGATCGAATGACAAAATCATCAACGAAATTCTTTCGAAAGCTGAAATTAAAAAAACCAAACGGGCGATCAAATCGCTTTTCGAACCCAACCAGCTTTCCCAGATTTCCAAACTTTTCAATCTTCCGGAAACAATCGCCCGGAAACAAAACAGCGGTCCCGCTTCATCTACGCCTTTCATCGATAAATTCTGCACCAATGTCAATGAAGAAACAGAAAGTAAAAAAGAAATTGTTGTCGGCCGGGAAAAAGAGATCGATCGAATCATCAACATCTTGGGAAGAAAGAACAAGAACAATCCGCTCCTCATCGGCGATCCGGGCGTCGGAAAGACCGCGCTGGTTTCCGGACTGGCCAAACTCATAAACTCCGGAAATATTCCGGCCTCCCTTTATGGAAAACGGATTATGAATCTGGATATCGCCCAACTGATCGCCGGAACAAGTTTCCGGGGGGAATTCGAATCCCGCCTCAAAGAAATAATCAAAGAGGCTTCAACAAACAAAGACGTCATACTTTTTATCGACGAAATACACAATATTGTCGGCGCGGGAAATATTGCCGGCAGCCTGGATCTGGCCAACATAATCAAACCGGCCTTGGCGCGCGGAGAAATCCAACTGATCGGAGCCACCACCTTTGCCGAATTTAAAAAACATATTGAAAAAGACGCCGCGCTCGAACGGCGCTTTCAGCCGGTCCGGGTCAAAGAACCGACGCCGGAAGAAACTGAAAAAATACTTTTGGGAATCAAGGAAAGTTACGAATCATACCACAACGTCTCCATTTCTCCCGAAGCCGTCGCGCTGGCAGTGGAACTTTCCGTTCAATATGTCCAGAATCGATTCCTGCCCGACAAGGCGATCGACGTCATCGACGAAACCGCTTCCTACATCCGATCGCAATTCAAAGTTTCCGACTTCCTCAAGCAAATAAAGGAGCTTGAAAAAGTTAAATCAGATCTTTTCAGCGAAAAGGAACAGCTGGTTTCAGATGAAGACTATGAAAAAGCCATCGAGCTTCGAAAGCAGGAAAAAGAATTGGAAGGAAAGATAAAAATGATGCAGCAAGACCGGTTGGCGGCGGAAAAGGAGCGGCAAATAGAAATAAAATCTTCCGACATCATTGAAACCATTTCTAAAATTTCCGGAATTCCGATGGAAAAACTTTCCCAAATGAAAACTGCCAAAGTAAAAAATATTCAAAAGATTCTCAATTCCAAAATTATCGGCCAAAAAGAAGCAATGGAAAAACTTTCCGGCACGCTTCTCCGTTCGCAATCCGGAATCAACAATCCCGACCGGCCGATCGGATCTTTTATGTTTTTGGGACCGACCGGCGTCGGAAAAACTTTGACCGCCAAAATTTTGGCCCGGGAATTTTTCGGCAATCCCAAAGCGCTCATTAAGATCGACATGAGCGAACTGATGGAACGCCACAGCGTTTCTTCCCTCATCGGATCCCCGGCCGGCTATATCGGCTACGGCGAAGGCGGCAATCTGACGGAAAAAGTGCGGCGCAATCCCTATTCGGTCATTCTTTTCGACGAAATCGAAAAAGCCCATCCGGATGTCTATAACATTCTTCTCCAAATTCTGGAAGACGGAATCCTGACCGATGCCGAAGGCACGCAAGTCAGTTTTAAGAACACTATCATCATTCTCACTTCCAACACCGGCACCGACGAATTTACCAACGCTTCCAAAGTCGGCTTCGAATCGGAATCCGAAAATCATGATCTCCGGGAAAAATTCAACCGGATAAAAGACAACGTCATCAAAGAACTGGAACGCAAGATGAAGCCGGAACTCGTCAACCGGCTGGACTACGTTTTGGTTTTTAATTCCTTGGGAGAAAAAGAACTTCAGAAAATCGCCCAGCTCGAATTGGAAAAATTAAGCAAAAGGACCGCCAAAAACGGCATCCGGCTTTCTTTTGAAAAAAATATTGCGAAATTTATCGCAGAAAAAAGCTTGGCCTTCAACCAAGGGGCGCGCCTCGTGCGAAAAAATATCCAAGAGATGATTGAGAATCCGGCCGCGGAAATGATCGTATACGGCAAAGTGCGGAATAACAATATTAATGTTAAGATTGAGGGAGAAAAAATAAAACTGCTTTAATAATTTCAAATTCTAAATTTGAAAGCTCTCAAAAAAACAAAACGGTTTATTCTCGATACTCTCTTCCCAATTCATTGCCTCAACTGCGGCCGGCCGGACGCCTGGCTCTGCGAATCATGCCTTGAACAAATCAAGCCGCTTCCTTTTCAGGTATGCCCGAAATGTGAAAATATTATGACTGAAGGCGGCAAAGTTTGCCGCTGGTGCAAAAAAGATTATCCGCTGAAAGCTCTGGTTGTCGCAACAAAATACCAGGAAAAAAATATTTCCAAGCTGGTCCATCTGTATAAATATAATTTCATTGCCGGCCTGAATATTCCGCTGGGAAAAATAATTATCAGATCTCTGATCAAAAACAACATCATTATTCCCGACGTTATCATTCCCGTTCCGCTCCATCCCCGCCGCTTGCGCTGGCGCGGTTTTAACCAGTCGCAACTTCTGGCCGAATTTATCGCGGAAAATCTTATGCCCGGATTAAAAATTCCGGTCGCCAATGATTTGCTTTTCCGAAAAAAATATACGCCGCCGCAGATGACAATAAAAAATTACGCGGAGCGCAGAAAAAATCTTTCTGAGATTTTCGGAATTGAAAATCCCGCTTTGATCAAGGGTAAAAAAATTTTGCTGGTCGATGATGTCGCCACGACCGGCACCACTTTGGAAGAATGCGCTAGGATTCTCAGACAAAATGATGCCCGGGTTTTCGGCGCCGTCATCGCAAGGCAGGAATTTAAATCTGATTTTTAAAAACAATGCCGGAAAGCGCCCCAAGAACTTCCTGCAAAATTCCGGCGGCGGGAATTATTTGTGCAACTAAATTCCGACTTGGCCGTATATTACTACTGTATATGATAGCGGCTATATTTCCAGCTTAATGAATACCAATATTTTTAAAAATAAAACTTTTTTAGCGGTCATTCTGTCCGCTGTTTTTCTGTTGATCGCGCTTTTTTCCGCGGAAGGCTTCGATTGGAAAAATTTGAAGTATAGCGGCAACGCGATCACGACAGACGAGCTGGTCCATATCACCGGAGGCTATTATTATTTTCAAACGCATCGCTATCTGATAAATCCGGGCGAAGTTCCGCTGGTCAAAGACATTGCCGCCTTGCCGCTCCTTATTCTGCACCCGGTCTTCCCGGAAATTTCTTCAACAGCCGACCTTTCTCCCGGCTATGCCTGGAGCCCGTCCCTGCCGCAAAAACTTATATTTTCAAGCAACCTTGAAAGACAGGATGATTCCTGGGATCTGGGCCGAATTTTTCTGTTTAGTCCTCAAAATGATCCGGATCTCATTGTTTTTTGGTCGCGCCTGTCGGTTATTTTTTTCAATAGTCTTTTTCTCTTTATTCTTTATTTGTCCGTAAGTAAAATTTGGAACAAAAGAAGCGCCATTTTCGGACTTTTCCTCTTGGCTTTTTCCCCGCTTAGCCTGGCCCATGGTTCGGTAGTCAATATGGATTTTATGTCCTCGGTGTTACAGATGGTCACTTTGGCTTTTTTCGCGGCCTTCCTGAAAGGCAACAAGCGCCGCTATTTTTTCCTGACGGCGTTTTTTTTGGCGCTGGCAATTCTGGCCAAACTTTCCTCGCTTATTCTGTTGCCGGTATTGTTCTTGGGCGGCTTGGTTTATGTCCAGTTTCTGAAGCGATCGTTCAAAAAAACCGCGCAACATATTTTTCATCTTTCCGGCATATTTTTCCTTGCTTTGCTGCTTATTACTTTGGTCTATGCTTTCCAAAGCTGGAATACGCAGACAGCTGATATATTTTATCAAATGAGCACGCGCTTTCCGGCCGGCGTTTATCATTGGATAGCAAACCATCTGCCGAATGCCTTATTCAACAATCCCCTCGCCAAGGGATTGGCGGAATTTTTCGTCGGCATCTTCATGCTTTCAACAAGGCTGGCACAGGCCCAACAGAAAATATATTTTCTCGGCCATGTTTATGGATCGCAGGGCGCAGGCCTGACCTATTTTTCCGTTCTTTTCATGACTAAACTTTCAGTCGGACTGTTGCTTTTGTTTTTTGCCGGTCTTTTTGCATGGCTTTACGGCCGAATAAAAAAGCTGCCGTTGCGCCAGTTCTCGGAAGATTTCAAAAAATTTTTGTCCGCACCTTTTGCTTTTCTGCTAATCGTCTTTTCCGGACTCTACGCCGTTCCCGCACTCAACAGCAAGCTGCAATTGGGAATTCGCTACATCTTGCCGATAATTTTTGCCTTGACACTTTTGACAGCGCGCTTTTTAGATAACTATTGGAATATTCGAGTTTTTAAAAATTTACAACTGAAATATTTTTTCTTTTCCGCCATGTCAGCGGCTGTGCTGGCAACGCTTTTTTCTTTTCCTTATTACATAAGCTATTACAACATACTGGGAGGCGGAACAGCCAACGGCTACAACATTGCCACTGATTCCAATTACGATTGGGGCACCCAGGACATGACCAAGATGGCGTACTGGATCAGACAAAACAACATCAAAAATATTTACGTAGATATTCCGTCTTCCAGCTATCCGTTGCAATATTATTTGGGCAGTGATTATTATAGCTATGACATCAACACACAGCCCTTGCCTCCCTCAGGATCACTAGTAGCAATGTCTGTCACGGAATATCAGTTTGACCGCGACAACAACCAGTTGAAAATTTTGGAAAATAAGCTGGTCGCTCGCCTGGGAACGACCATCCTCGTTTTCCGCGTCTGAAAATACAATACATTTGGACGAATTGTGTTCGCGGGCATCTAGAGTTAAGCACCCAAATTATACAAGCATTGTAAGGGTTTTTTGAACATTTGAAAAGAATCGTATTTTAGGTGTTTGAGTCGGGATTTAAATAGAGCAAACGGAACAAATGGAACACTGGTATGGGTATTCCATTTCTGTGTCCCATTTTCCCAAAAACCCAGTGAATAAAGAATAAAACGCGTAGTACAATGTAAACGAACTGTTCCATCATAGTTTTCTAGTCAATAGCAGCCGCAGCGAAATGCCAATAAATGCCAAAATCTGTAAAAGCAAAACTCCAGCAAACCTGTTTCATTTCTTGTGTTTTAAGACAAAGAAGATTGCGGGAAAAGCAAAGTATATGAATATCTCCGAGCCTCACCATAATTATTTGAGAATTAAAAAAAGACGACCTCTTGCGGTAGGTCGTCATAGCTCCATTTGGAGCAATCATTGATAGTTTCAGCCGGAGATTTTCTTTAAATGTTTTTCAGGATTAGCGATAATCTCAACGATTTTATCGCGAGATGTTTTAGCCAATCTGACTGCCGTTGAACGCAATATCATATGATTGGCAAGCATGCAAGCGCTCAAAACATATTCTTCGTGCTCCGCCAGCACATCAGCCACTTCATACTTCTTCTCTATCTGATGCAAGGCGTCGAGATTCTGTCTGATTTCTTTCAGGTATTTGCCCAATCTTATCGATTGCACGAACTGATAGACGAGGTACGAAAACAGAAATGCAACCATCGCAGCAGAAAAAAATCCAATCTTATATACGAAAAATGTCATGGTCGTTGCCCTCCTTTGTACCGTAATCTCGTTTTATACCCAGTCTCCAGAGGATAACAAACACACCCTCCGATTTCCTTAGCCTTTTCCCAGAAAAGCACATCTCCCGACACCGTCATTTTTCCCTCAACAAATTTTATGGGAGCGACAGTGCAGTAATCAAGAACCATAACCTGCCTCAGTATAGGAAATCTTCCCGTGGTTTTCGGCGAGACTTGCGGCTCTGACCTTATTCGTCTATGGCAGTCAATGACAAGCTTCTCTTTTGGTAATACTGCCCAGGAGTGAAGAATCGAAATTCTCCATGAAAGCTTATCAGTAACTGACTTCTGACTATTCTCCACCCTCTTGGCAAACTTTACCGCTGCCCTATAGTCATCCACTTCTTTTTTCTTAGGACTTTCATTAATATTGCCTTCTTGGTCAAGTAAAACAAGTATACAATTTTTCTTGAAAAACTCTTGCGAAAACTTGTTAAAATTATACAAGGCATAACCGTCTTTCACTGCAACTTCTATGCCGTTTTTGCAAACTCATCCCTGATTTTCCTTGTTACCTCATAACAGCGAAAGTACCAGGGAAGTTGATCAAGAATATTCCTTACTAATCTTTTCACTTCCTCTGGCCTCATTTATTCCTCCAGTATTTATTTTTTAAGTTTCTATTTGGAAATCTCTTCCCATTCAAATCCACAAAACTTATGAACTTAAATGGGAAGGGATGCCGCGACGATGCGCGAGCATCCCTCATTTGTGTTAATATCGTGTTGAATCGAATAACTTTTTGTATTGGGAAACATTATTTGTAAACAATGTCAAATAGACGTTCCCGCCGTCATCAAGACTGATGGTGCAGTCCACCGCCGACGTCGGATCAATTTTAAGAAGTTGGTCACAGTCGAAACTGTTGGGCTCAACCCCTGTTCCATAATATTTGTACTGAACATCTTTTTTGGGTGATCGCCAGATAACTGTTGCATTGATTTCACTCCCCAATACTTCCGCGGGCGAAGCGTTTACCACAGAGACTTTCAATGATGAAGGTGCCTGTTTTACACATCCGAATGCAAATGCAAAGAAAACCGCTAAAAAAAGCATCGCCAGATTTTTCAAGGTTCTCTCCCTATTTAGAATTTAGGTTCTTAAGGAACATGATATAATATCATAGTTGATCAAAAAAAGCAATACCAAAAACAAGGCCTGTCCAAGCCTTGTTTTTGGTATAGCATGAAGTAATAATTACTTCATTTTTTTCCATACTTTAGCGCCTGTTCGGCGGGAGAAATGCCGCCGAGAATTTTGTGAGGAAAATAATTCCAGGCGTCCGTGACTAGCTCCAAAATATTACCCAATTCCGAAGCGTTGCCGCCACGATCAAACATAGTGACTACATGCATAAAATCATCCTGCTCTTCCTCGTTGAAAATCGCGTCTTTAACGTCTTGCGGTTTAAAGTCGCTTCCGGTCGTTTTCAGCATTTCCGAAATTTCCTTTTCGATTTCTTTGCGTCTTTCCAGAATTTGTTGTTTGGATTCTGTATTAACCACGGAAATTAAAGTGTTATCCAGGCTGTTAATGTCATCTATCCGTTTTATCAAATCAGCAATGTATTTTTTGCCACAATCTTCTTCCAACTCCGCCAGCAGCTTTTGCACCGACTTGTAAGGACTGGCGGGCAATGAAGAAATGTATCTATACCTTTTATATGAAGGCTTCCATAAGTCGGACATCATTTTGTTCAGATTGACATACAATTCAAAGAGGATGTGGTCCGCTTTTTCGGTTGAATATCCCGGATGAGTTGATTTCCAATTAGGTACGCGCAGATGCACGGTTAGCGGTCCGAGCTCGTTGCCAATCATACGCACCGCGGCATGACGGATGTTGCCTCTTTCATGTTGGAGAAGCCTAAGCAACCATGGAAACAAGAAGTCCGGTTTATTTTCTTTGTCGTGCAGAAAATACATTACGGATATAGCCATGACAAAATTCTCCCGCCTCCAATCTTCCATTATCTTTTCGTATTCCGCGGGGGCATCATTGATGATGGATTTTATGATCTCATACCCGCCTCGATCATTGGATCCATACACCGCTTCTCTCACCTCCCGCGCCGCTTTGCGGCTTGTCTCCTTATCCGCGGTCAATATTGAATTGAATAATTTGGTAAATGTTCTCACGTCAGTTTTTTGTTAATTATGTTTGTTCTAAGTTTATTGAAAAGTAGAAATCTTATATCGGTATTCGGCTCTTGATTGGAGATTTAATGCGGACGCTATCTACAAAAGTAGAAATCTTATATCGGTATTCGGCACAATTGATTTTGATAAAGAACCTCTAGATCTACAAAAGTAGAAATCTTATATCGGTATTCGGCGGTGTTATTATTGGCACTATGGAGTCAATATCTACAAAAGTAGAAATCTTATATCGGTATTCGGCTCTCAAAAAGGCTAATCTAAGCCAAAAAGATACAAATAGCGCATTAATGCTAACTACGACTTTTTGGCTTAGACAAAAGATTTCAATTTTATAAAGACTAAGGTTTCGCATAAAAAATACCTGCACGAAGATTTATACTTTTATATACAATTTTTAAAGTTCTTTTTAGCAAAAAAATATCACTTCCTTTTCTTCCTGCACAGGATAGCCGTAGCGGACGATCTTTTTATCGCAAGCTTCGCACATACCATATATTATCACACTGTCGTTATTAGTAAAGCGTTTTTTGAAATTGTGTTCTATTTCCGATTTTATATTCTCCAAAACTCTTCGACTGTTCTTCATTTCAAAAACCGAGTATTGCAAACGCCTTCCATATTTTTCAAGAAATTTTGAAAATTTGGTTCTGGTCGAATCGCTTTCAATATCATAAGAAACGATAAACATACAATTTTCTGAAAAAAATTATATCTTAAAAAACGGGAGTTCTCGTCCGGGAACTACAAAAAATCGGTAAAAATCTCTGGTGTAATTAAACATTTCTTCCTTGTTTTCCATTATTGCTTCAAAAAATATCCCTACGTATTTTTGCTGGCTTTCAAAATCCAAAACATATTTTCCATTTTTGTATTGAAAATCTCTTGGATTGATCTGTCCCAAATTATGGGATTTAAGAAGTTGCCTTTCAATGACGCAGCGGAATGGTTCCATTACATCGAGACTTGCGCAAATTATACCCAACTGTTAGCATAAAAAACGTTTAGTACATAAAAAATCAAAAATAAGGGAGGTAAGGAGTGGAGAAAATTTTTGTGGCTATTGAAGGTCCTGATGGCGTTGGAAAAACCAGCTGCGGAAAACTGTTGTCGGCCAGCATTAATGGCATATACCGTAAAGTTCCCGCAGGAATTTTTATGGAAATGAAAGAAACGGTTCATCGCATCGATAATCTTGATGCGCGATTCCTCTTTTTTCTTTCCGCTAATTTGCATGTCTCAGATATGATCAGAAGACTTCTCGGGGAATCTT
>JAJYKZ010000004.1 GCA_021788105.1 bacterium | reverse complement strand
TAACGTTTGAAACAGAATATACTCCATTGTCATCCCCAATCAGCCAGCTATTCGCCCCCAGCGTCGCCGCGCCATTGAGTCCGCACACATTCAGTCCTTCCGCCGTCTGACAACCGTCGAAGATGGGAGGAGTGTATGAGGAACCGTCGTACCACGTTTTGTCCACTGTATATTGATCGGGATTGCCTGATGCGCCCCCTTGTTGTATTTCTATTGGAAATATCGGATCGGTTGCCGAGTATGCCCACGTCACTCCCCCTTTGAATATGAAGACGTCTCCGGCTTGGTGGGTGTAGGTGCCGGTGAAGCCTTTCATATACGGTTGGTGCTGCCAGGGTGAGGATTTGGTGAGTCCGGTGTTGGCATCGGAACCGCTGCTGTAGTCGATGTAATAGGTGGCGGCATGGGCGGAATGGGTGTAAAACAAAAAGCTTCCCAAAAGGATCAGGAAGGCAAAAACAAAATTAGCATGATGAAATGTTTTTTGTTTTGAAGTTTGGTTTTTCACTTTGATTGTGTGAATTTTATGCTTTAATTATACCATGAAAAATGTATCGATTCGAACGTCCGACCTACCACCGGCTCATAATGACTCCCAGATCCTGAATGTTGATTTTTCCGTCCTTGTTCACATCAGCGCCGGCGTTTCCGGAAAACCAGTCGGCCACAAGTTTAAGGGCATCGGCAATGGAATAATTCGTTGCGGAAGAATTGATTGCCGGCTGCTGATTGTCGGTTGTTGAAGAATTTGAAGAAGCTTCGGCGGAGGAAGCTTGGGATGCGGAAGAGGAAGAGTTATTTGAAGATGAATAAGCATTTGTGCCGGAATTGGATGCCGACGCGGAAGACGCATATTCATAAGCTCCGATATCGTAACCAGATCCTTGCGGCCTCGTCGTACCGGCAATGTCATAGCCGGGGGCGTAAGTGTTCGTACCCGCCCCTATTGCAGCCGAACCGGACGCAAGGGAATAATCATGCGAAGACGAGCTGACAAATCCAGCAGGAGTGTTGCCTAAATTATTAAAACAATGATTGGAATCACAACCGCCCGTATAAATTTGGGAAGTGCTGTCCATGAGATTGTTCTCGGCATAATAGCCCGATCCCCATCTTCCATCTACAAGCGCCTGGGTTGCTCCCGTACAGATATTGTTAAACAGATACAGATTTGAGATGTTAACTCCATAAAACATAATGCAAACCTGATGCCCGGTATTGTTGCTTCCGGTCAAAGTATTGTTTATTATTTTCCAAGTGCCGGAAGGCGAAGTCCCATAGCTGCCGATCTGAATGCTCCAGCCGTTTCCTAAATTATTATAAACGAGATTGTTTTGTATCGTTCCGTTAATGCCCCTGGGATAGAGCGCATGATCCTGATTTGCCCCCAATGCTGCAAAATTATATACAATGTTGGAATCGATCATCGTATTCGAATCGAAATCCGCTCCCTGAACCGCCTCGTCCACATTATGAAATACACAATTTTTTATAGTGGGATGATCGACATGTGTTCCGTCGGAATTATTTCCTTCCAACATCACGCCTATATGACAATTCTGAATATTCAAACCTTGAACGGTGAAATAATTCATATTATTAGGAACCCAAATCGCATAAGAAGAACTTCCGCCACCGCAATCTAAAACAGCCTTCCCCTGATGAAGCGCCGCTATCGTTATGGATGCTCCCGCAGAACCGGAATGCAATGCATATCCGGTGTCTGAATTGACGGCAGGTTCAATAATGACTTGATTGCCGCCATATACCGCTTCGGATTGCAAAGCAGCATATGTGCCATCCAAAAGATATAACGTATCGTCAGCTTTCAGCATATCCATCGCATGCGGAAATGTTCTCCAAGGATTTGAAACAGAGATTCCGTCATTGCTATCATTTCCGTTCGGTGATATGTAATACGTCGCCGCATGGGCGGAATGGGTGTAAAACAAAAAGCTTCCCAAGAAAATTGAGAAGATGAAAACAAACTTAAGCAGATTTAAATTTTGAGACGCATTGCCTTTTTTTGTGGATGGTCTTTTCACTTTTTTTATATCCTTTGATTTTATGATAACTCTTGCTGGAATTTTGTAAATGACTGAGCTTTCTGAATATTTAAAATCTAAGATACTTTTCCCAATATTCAAAAAGTTCCTTGGTTGTTACCAAATCCCGGACACAATAGCGCGCCACGTCCAGATATTTTTTCTGTTTATACATTTCTCCCACCATCGAACCATCCACGCCGCCGTCCTTGGAACTTTTGATTCCGAAAGTCTTGGCATAAAAATCCAGATTATATTTTCTGACCGCGCCGTAGAAAGTCATTTGCTCCATCAGATCGCAGTGGGTTTTGTAATCATAACGGTAACCCATCATATTTTTGGTCGAACGGACTTTGTTGATCGCGCTTCGCAGCATCAGGAAAGGCGCGTCAAATCCCCGCCCGTTGAAAGTTACGACTTGATCATAAACCCTGAGAATGTCCCAAAATTTTTCCAAAATCTGTTTTTCCGTTCCCGCTTCATAGACAATTCCGTTTTCTTCAAATTTTTCCATGCCTTCGCCTTTGTCTTGAAAAAGCGCCACGCCTTTCATCGTTTCCGGATTAAGCATTCCGATTGTCACCACTTCTCCGGTCAAAGGATAAAGGGAAAGTTTTTTCTTGGTGTCTTCCCTTTCTTCGTCATTTTCACAAAATTTCAAAAGATATTCTTGGCTTTTTTCATCCAGAGTTTCGAAATCAACCCCGATCGTTTCAATGTCAACAATGACTTTGGACATAAAATAAAAAGATAAAATATTAACTATACCCGAATATTATTTGCACAATATCCGGATGCAATTAATATTGCCGCGAACTTAGGCCGCTTTTCTTTCAGACGCATACAGTCCGTAAATTCCAAAAACGATTGCGATAAGGATCCACTGGGTTCCGGCCAACTTCAAAAAGTCAATCTTGAAAACGAAATCAATAGCAGCCAAAATTACGGCTATGGCTGAAAGGATCATCAAAATATCAGCCTTTGATTTTGTACATTTCATAACAACACCTCGCTTTCCATTTTTATTTTTTTATTTTGCTGATCAAATTTTATCACAATTGGCTCTGATTTTGAAACATGGTTTTCGCCGCATCCCACAGTTCCGGATGATTCTTGTTATATTTCAGCCAATACCACCACTCCACTCCCCAAAGATAAATGCCCGGAAAGCCGACTTTTTCCGCGTAATCAACATTGGCTTTAAGCTGAACAACATTCATCGATTTGAATTGTTCGGAAAGCGGCTGGTTGGTCGTATAGCCATTGATCCATGGTTCGGCCTGAAGTTCGATTACATAAGCGGGCTTTTTTCCAAACAGCAAACTGTTGATCCAATATTTGAACTGATAGAATCTCGGTCCGAGCGGATATTGGAAATAGCCGATTCCGTTTTTCCAAATGGTCCGATATAAAGTGGTTCCGAAAATGTCCGCCCTCGGATAAGCATTGAACCATTGGTCGATTTCTCCGCTATCGCTCACAAGTATTTGTCGTGTCGGATCTAGTTTGCGCGCCAAGGCTAACTCGCTGTCCAAAAGACTGGGATCGGGAGTGGGACAAATTCCGAATTTCAGAAACGGCTCGTTTTCGATTTGCCAATATTTTATTTCCGGATGGCCGCTCTTGTAGCGGTTAATGACCACGTCTATAAATTGCAAAAGGCTCTCTTTTCTTTTTTGGTCGCTCGTTTTGGCCCAATCAGGAATGGCGCACTCCGGCCAGCGCGGAACTTTCTGGCCGACTGATAAAATTATTTCGGCATTCCGCTGGCGCGCCTGATCCAATTGCCAATCAATAGCGGAAAAATCGTACTGTCCCTCTTTCGGTTCCACCAAATCCCAATAAACCGGAACTCTGATTTTTCGCACTTTCAGATCGTCCAGCATGGCAATGTAAGTTTTTTTCCAATCCAGACCGATGTCGCCCGCGTACCGGTTGGAGAAAGTCACTCCCAGTTGGACGTTTTGATTGTGATTGCTGACCGGAAGATTGAAATATCCGAACAAGATGAGGGCAAAAATCAGCACCCACAAAACAATAAGTCCGGCTGTCTTTAGAACTTTTTTGATTATCGAACCGAACGAACGGGAAGATTTCGCCTTCTTCCCCGGTCGCGCGGCGCTTTTTTCTTTTTTTGTTTTCATTTTTTTTACAAACGCTTAAGAGAAACTAAAATTATCCCCAGCGTTATTAAAATTATGGAAATTACTTTTTGAAAAACATTGAGAAAATCTTCCTCTTCCTGGAAAATTTTCGGAAAGCGCACTGACAAAATCAATCCCAGCGCCAAAATGAAAACATACTCCGTGGAAACCAAAGCATTGACGACCGTCACACTTCCCAGAAAAATGGCGTAATTCGTCAGCGCCGAACCAATGCCGCCCAAGGCCTTGTTGGCGACGAATAGCGCGCCCGTTCCCACATTTTCTTTTTCCGGCTTTCTGAATCCATTGAAAGAATTGAAAATTTTCTTGCGCCAGAAAGGAAAAAGCAGAAGACTCGCCGCGCCTAAGAACAATCCGAAGCGCGTCCAGATGAAAACATTGGCAAAATTATCCTTTTCAAAAAATATCTTGAACCAGGTGAAGGCGACAGCCAGCATAACTCCGGCCGCGATTGAATAATAAAAACCGTGGAAAAATTTCTTCTTATTGATTCTGAGCGGAAATTCAAACGAGATTAAAAGTCCGCCCAGAATAAGGACGACAACTCCCAAGATCTGGAAATGAGTCAGCCTTTCGCGCAGAAAAAATACCGATAGAAAATAAGTGACAATCGGAGTGACAGCGCCGACCACCGGCACCACCCGGCTGGCTTCGCTCTTTCTGACGGCGAAAAACATCGACAGAATTCCGTAGGCAAAAACAATGCCGGGCAAAAGTATCAAGAAAGATTCCTGGAAGCTTAAAAGATGGAAACCGAACGGAAAAAGCGCCAGCGCGAACAAACTCATCAAGCCCACATAAAAAGCATAGATTGAAGGATGAGAGACTCTTTTGGATGTCAACAAAAATTTGTCCAGAATGACTTCCAGTCCCACTAAAAAATATGCGATTATGGCGACGAGCAAATAGCTCATAAATTGATTGTTTTAAATTCCCGCAATATTTTTCTTAAATTTTTATAATCGGGAATGATTTCTCCCACCAATTTCCAAAATCTCGGACTGTGATTCAGTTCTTTCAAATGGCAAAGTTCGTGGATAATAATATAGTCCTGCAATTCCTGCGGCAAGTCCGCCGCCTTGTAATTGAAATTCAGATTGCCTTTCCGGCTGCAACTTCCCCAGCAAGTGCGTTGATTGCGGACGGCAATCCGACCATAGACGAATCCGAAACGCTTTGCCAAAAATTCCACCCGCTTCTCAATAATTTTCTTGGCAGATTTCTTTGCTGTTTTATACTTCGCGTTGTCCGCTTCCTTCCTTTTTTTAAGTTCGGAAAAATCCACGTGTTTCAATTTTTCAAAAATCCAATCCGCCTTCTCTTCCAGGAACTTATTGATGACATATACAGGATACCACTTCGGAGCCGATACGACAAAAGCTCCGTCGGCATAAATCGCCAGCCGCATCCGGCGCACTCCTTTTCTTTTCCGAAGCGCATATTCGAATTCTTTTCCATTGATTTTTATTTTCTTATTCATCCAAACCGTTATTTTCAATTATTTTTTTGTAAGCGTAAAAACTTCTCCTCGGCTTGCGCTCCAAAGTTTTATAGTCAATCTCGATCAGACCGAAACGCGGCCTGTATCCGTGCAGCCATTCGAAATTATCCATAAGCGACCAATAAAAATATCCTCTCACATCCACGCCATCTTCAATGGCTTTGCGGACACAGGCAACATGATCCTCGATAAATTCTGATCGTTGCTTATCTTGCGAATCCGCAATGCCGTTTTCCAAAATATATACCGGCAGTTTGTATTTTTGATTAATTTCTTTCAGCACGGCATAAATTCCCTCGGGATAAATCTCCCAGCCCATTTCCGTAACCCTTTTATTTTCATTATTTGTTCCGAAACAGCCCATCCGGTTATGAAAATAATAGTCCAAACCAAAATAGTCCATGTGATTTTTGATTTTGGAAATAAAATGTTCGTTCCAAATTTTTTTTCCCGCCCAAACCCATAGTTTATGGATCGGATTCCGTTTATTTTTCGGTTCGAAAAAATTATATAAATTGCTTACGCCCACCGGAATATTTTTTCTTTTTTCTTTTATGTATTTAAAAATTTCAATGTAACTTTCTGCCAAATTGGAAGAAGCTTGCAAAAAAGAAACCGGATTAATTTTTCCGGGAGGAAATTTTCCCAGAAGAAATCCGAAAATCAAAGGCATCACCGGTTCATTGATAATGACCGCTACATCAATCAGATCGCCCAGATCGTCTGTTATTTTTTTTCCGTATCTGGAAAAAATTTCGATCGCTTCTTTTTTGTGAAATCCGTACTTCTCTTGGAACCAAATCGGACTGGTATAATGCCAAAAGGTCACAACGGTTTTGATATTGCGGCTTTTTAAATCTTGGATAATTTCTCGATAATGCCGGATGGCTTCATCAGAAAATTTCCCCTCCTCTGGTTCGATTCGCGACCACTCCAAAGATAATCGGAAGGCATTTACTCCCAATTCCGAAAGAAAATCATGATCAGATCTGAATCTATTCCAATAGTCGCAAGCGTTTTCTGATTTGTCTTTCGTTTTTCCTTTTTGTTCCCATGCGTACCAGTCTGAGTTAAAATTATTTCCTTCGGTCTGATAAGAAGAAATCGACACTCCCCACAAAAAGTCTTTTGGAAATTGTTTCATAATTATATTTTAACTTAAATTATAAATATAAAAAAGCGGTTCCCCGCCTCTTGTCATTCCGGACTTACCTGTCCCGTAGAAAGCTTGCTTTTCTTCGGGAATCCGGAATCTAAATTATATCCTGAATCAAGTTCAGGATGACCCTTAAAAATACCCATCGCAGCAATTCGGCGCTTTTTCCAGACAATCGCACCGGTCAAGATTCAGTTCGAATATTCCATATTGCAAATTCATCAAATCTTTGCCGGCCTGCTGCAATGCCTGAGCAACGTAACCGCTCCGGCTGCCGCTGCGGCAGACTAAAACCACTTTTTTGTCCCAATCGATTTCCTCCAGCCGCATTCCTATTTCATTGAGAGGAATCAGTTTTGAACCTTTGATTTTGATCAAATCAAATTCATCCGGTTCGCGGACATCGATTATTTCCAGTTCGGCCGGATTTTCCCGAATCATTTCTTTTAATTTTTTTCCATTGATATTTTGAATCGGCATAAATTTATGAATTTAATTTTCCGAAGTAATAAGCCACTGTGGATATCCAGTTCTGAGCATCTTGATCTTGGCCGCAGGTTGAACCGCATTTCCAGACAACCATCCGCTCGGGCGTGTTGATATTTTCTTCGGTTAATTCTTTAATCCGATCGCCCACCACTTGCACCGCTTGCTCGGCGGAATCAAAACAGCTGTAACCCGAATCGGTTGGATTATATCCGCCGCGATAGCCCCAATAGTTGTAGCAGGTTTTTCCGTCTTTTTGCGGAGAATGTTTTCCCCAATCACTTTCTTTCTTGGCAATCGAAACCAGAAAAGACGCCACCTTGGGATTTCTTTTTGCGATGTACGGAACCATCTCCGTCATAGGATATCCCGCCAAAAGCGCCTCTATCTTTTCTGGCCGCCCGTTCGATTTTTCAATAAATATTTTTTTCTCGGCGCAATAAATTCCCTTGCCGTCATAGTCGGAAAGCAGTCCTTTTCCGATTTTGCTAAGCGGGTCAATGACCTCTGGATTGATTTTGACGTTCCGAGAAATTGTTGCAGAATAGGCCGGGCTTTCCGCGAAAAAGTAAAAAAACAGACCCGCGCCAAGCACAAGGATTGAAAAACCAAGAATTATGTGGTTTTTAGCTTTTTTCGCCCCTTTAAATCTGCGCTTCCAACGTTGCAGATGTTCTAGAAAATAATCGTCATCCATAAGGACCGGGTGGTTTTTAGCTTAAATCTTACTATATAGTCACAGTTGAAAAGAAAGCTTTATTTCAAGCCTTCCAGGCAACATTTTCCGATTCTAGCAGACTTGGCGATTATTGTCTAGCCTTGATCTTTATTCAATTTTGAAAAGTAAACGCTGACATTGGAAATCCACCGCTGGACGTTTTGCGGGTTGTCCCAAGAACAACTATAGCCGCATTTCCACACAACCATCTTGGCCGGCGTGTTCAGTTTGTCATTAGAAACCAGGAATTTAATTCTCTTGGCCACAATGTCCACTGCTTCTTGCGGACTGGAAAAACAAGAATGTCCGCCGGTGCCTACCGGATTTTCTCCCCGATAGCCCCAGTAGTTATAGCAGTCCTGATCTTTGTAGACCGGTACATGGACTCCCCAGTCGCTTTCTTGTTTAGCAATAGCGATAAGGAATGAAGCAACCGTTTTGTCCTGCTTAAAGATTTCCGGCAACATTTTCTCGATCGGATAGCCCTTCACCATTGCCTTCACCTGTTTTTCAAAAGCACCATTATCACTGTTCATCAACTTGGAAATAGTGGAAGTATCAATCTGGCCGTTTATCGCGTCCGAAGTGTCAGGATTATTGGCCGGAGCTGTCATAACCGCCGGCGGCTGGGAATCAACGATCTTAGCCGAGACGCCCTGGCCCAAATAGCGGTAAACCATTGTCATTGTGAACATTCCGAAAATAATCGCTCCGACAATGGAAAGGTTCCACATTTTGGCAACTGAGACGCCCTGGACCGAACCGCGGACCAGATCGTCCAAATAATTTCTGACGCTGGAATAGCGCCTCTTTATATTCAAAGAAATAATGTCGAGCTCCCCGATGGAATAGATGCGCGTTTTTTCAAATTCGCGCGACTGCAGACTGTCGAATCGCTTGCCCAACCTGACTATCCGCTCTCCTTTCTGGATCCGGGAATATTCTTCCGGCGTGTAATATAATTTCGAATCATCCGTAAAAAAAGCGGACGTTCTTCCCGCTTTAGCAAACCAAGTCGAAGATTTTTTATATTTAAGGATATAACGCGATAAAGGAAAATCAACAAAAGCGAGATTGTTTCTTTCCTGAAACAATCCGTCCAAATACTTTTTTTGTTTTTGTTTGCCACCCATTAAAGATAAGTTTCAAAAAGTTATCTTCTTTGGAAAGTATACCACACTTTAAAAAACCTGCCTATTTTATTCCTGCCGCTTGCTGAAAAAAGTTTTCTACGTCCGGCGTTCCAACATAACACTTGCCTTTTGAATAGACGAACGGCACGCCGACCTGGTCTTGGGACAATCCGCACTCTTCCGCTTTGGCCATCATTGCTTTGGCATTAGCCTGGTTGTGCCAAACCTCGACAAAATCATATTTGACTTTGGCCGCAATATTATTGCCGGCTATGAACTTTTCCACATCCTGGCAGTGCGGACATTCTTTTCCGTAGAAAAAGATGATGCCGGTTTTTATCGGAGTGGCTGCTGCTTGTTCGGCTTGTTTTTTATCTTGTGATCGAGTTCCCCAATACCAAATTCCCGTTCCGGCCACAACCAGGACAAGAATCAGAATGGTAAGTTTTTTTGTTTGACTCATAAAAATTTGATTTATTAAAATTAAGTTAGCGCTTTAATTTTACCCTCTTTCCACTTCCTGATCAAGGCTAAAATAACGCCTGCCAAGGCCATCGCAAGGCTCAAAATCTGTCCCAGCGTAAAAAAATTGAAAATAAATCCGATTTGCGGATCCGGCTGGCGAAAAAATTCCGCGGCAAAACGCAGCAGTCCGTAACCGATCAGATACAGGGCCAGAAAATAGCCTTGCATAAATTTCTTGTTTCTAAGCAGCCAGAGCATGCAAAACAAAAGCGCGCCTTCCAATGCCGCTTCGAAAAGCTGGGACGGATAGCGCGGCAAGCCGAAAGGATCCGACGGGAAATACATTCCCCAAAAGCTTCCGGTCGCGCGCCCGTAAAGCTCTCCGTTCAAAAAATTTCCGATTCGTCCGAAAAAATATCCGGCCGGAATCGCCGGAACCAAAAAATCGGAAAATTCCCAAAAATCAATTTTGTTTTTTCTGATAAAAATCCAGGAAGCCAAGACGACGCCGATAAGTCCGCCGTGATAACTCATTCCGCGAAGTCCGACAAACCTGCCCGCCGCCGGATCGAACGGAGAAATTATTGCCAGCGGATTATGAAGATAATACGGAAGATTGTAAAAAAGGACGTATCCCAGCCGACCGCCGATGATGACGCCCGCAATAGCATAAAGAAAAAAATCCAAAACATCGTCTTGCGAAAAATTCGCTTCTCTTTTTTTCAGGCGATAAATCAAAATAAAATAAACCGCCAAAAAAGCGGCGATATACATCAAAGGATACCATCCGATCGAAAAAAAACCGATTCTAAAAATTTCCGGATTGATCCGGCCCGGAAGGTGCTGATAAAATGTAAGAAAATCAATCACTTCTAAATATTACACCCGGAAAAAGTAAATGCATAGGCGCGGAAATTTCCGCGCTTAGCTGAAATGCTTAGAATTCCGCCCAGCGGATCGCGGCTTTTCACCAAATTGTACATTGCAGATTCCCCGACCAGAACTTCGTTATTTTTCACATCTTTTCCGTAAATTTCCCGGCGCAACGGAGCGCCGTTCAAAAAAATTCCAACGGCCGCTTCTTTTTCCGCCGGACCCATGACCAAATTCACTTCAGTCGCCCGGAAATTCAAAAGAAGCCTCGCTCCTTTTTCCGCCGACTCGACATATTGTTCCCGGACGGAAAATTTTCCGGAAAGCGCAATAGAGTCAACGCTTAATTTTTCCGGCGCCTTATAATTATATTCTTCGAAATAATGATATCCGCCCGGATTGTCCAGATGTCCGCGCTGAAAACCGCAATAAGTTTCCGGGGTCGGCCGGAAACAAACTTTGCCGTGCTGGTGTTCCGATTCGATTTCCGGCATCAATATCTCCCCTTGATTTTTTAAAAGATCTTGAATAACTTCTTCGGTATGTTCGTACGCTCCTTCGCCGAAATGTTCATAAACAATATTGCCGTTTTGGTCTGCTAGATATTTGGCCGGCCAATAGTGATTGGAAAAATTGGTCCAGTTTTTGTAATCATTATCCAAAACGACCGGCCAATTTACGCCCAGTTCTTCCACCGCCTTGCCGACGTTATAGGAATCTTTCTCGAAATCGAATTCCGGAGAATGGATGCCGATGAGCAAAAAATTCTTATCCTTGTATTTCTGCCACCATTTTTTAAGATACGGTAAAGTTCTCCGGCAATTTATGCAGGAGTAAGTCCAAAAATCAATCAGAACCACTTTGCCCTTAAGATCGTCCGAACTTAAAGGTTTTGAATTTATCCAAATGTCTCCAGAAATAGAAGGGAGTTTCATAATATTTTTAAGCCTGATCTAAAGATATTACAAGCATCGGAAAATTCTATTCGTGAATTTTTTCTAAATATTATTTTAAATTTACAAAATAGGCCTTTCCGTCCGTAAAAAATTTGTCGCCGGCGAAATTTTCTCCGACAGTCGGTCCGACCAAATCGTCCTTGCTCCAAGCGGCAACGTCTCCGGCTTTTTCCAAATCGGAAAAAAGCTTTTCCCTTTCCGCATCAATGTCCGGTCCGATCCGATGGATGACTCCCCATTTTATGCCCACGTCCAAACTGGCCGTTCCGACATAAATATTTTTTCCTTCCGTTGTTTTCACGCCGGTCTTCCAGAAGCGGGCATGGTTTCTTTCTCGGATCGTCTGGGCGCCGGTCTCCTTTTCCACCCCGTAATCATTGACGTTGTTGTTCCAAAAATACGGCGACATCATTCCCGTATCATATTCCGTGTTCAATATTACCGACTGGGCGATTTTTAACGTGGTTGCGGCGCCGATCGGATCGGCAAACGACCAGCCGGCTTTTTTAAAATCAGAAACAAACTGCCCGTCATCATTGGCTATGATTATGAAACTGATCGGTTCCTGCGCATTGCCGAGAAGCGTTTCGGTGCTTCGCGGCAGGCCGTATTTATCAAACATCGAAATCACATCGGACGCCGGCACTGTCTGCAAAACAGCCGGCGTTGAATTTTGTTTCATGATCGGATCCCAGCTCAAGCCGTAAAAAATATAGAAAGCAACCCAAGAAAAAATTAAAATTGCCGAGAACATTTTTTTATCCGGAAAATCTCTGCCGGAAAGAATTATCTTTTCTTTGCGCCTATAATAAAACCACTCCACCAGGCTGATGCCGATAATGAGCCAGAGCAGTCCGATAAGATAGCCGCCAATCACATCGCTTAGGAAGTGCACGCCCAAATAGAGCCGGGAAAAACCGATAGCGATGACAATGATCAGCCCGATAAAAAGAATGTTGATCCGCCGGTTCCAGTTTCTGACATTGCGCCAAAAAAAATATACGACAAATCCCCAAAAAGCGATTGCAAAAGAAGCATGTCCGCTGGGAAAAGAATAGGAAGTTTCGAGATAGACGGCGCGTCCGGGCCGCGCGCGGTGAAATAGAAATTTTCCCAGCGCTTCAAAAAGCTGGCTGCCGGAAATCGCAATTAAGAAAGGAAAAATATATTCTCTTTTGTTCCAGAGCAAAAGCAGAAGGACAACAACGGCAACGGCCGACAAAGCGGCCGGCCAGATTCCGAAAACAGTCACCCAGAGAAACATTTTCACAAAAACCGGACTGCGGAAAATATGCAGAAGGTTGTTTACCCGGAAATCTGTTGAAACTACCTGGCTGGATGAAATTATGTCCTGAACAACTCCCAGCAAAAGCGAAAGGACGTACAAAAAAGAAACAGCCAAAAAAGTGAGCGGCAAACCGAAAAAATTTCCGCGCTCGAACCGGGCGCGCCAAAATCCGAAAAATTTCGGATGATTCTTCAACAATTTTTTGCTGATTTTATTTTTCACGGCCGTCCTCCAGACAGCGACTATGATCGTTTGCAAAAAGCTGAAAAATTTTCTTCCTTTTTTAAAAACGATCCATTTGAAAATATAGAACAAGACCAAAAAAAGCAGTATGACCAATATGAAAAACTCGGCGCGCGTCGACCACAGTCCGATGATGCTCCATATTTTTCCAACAACATAGCCGACAAGGACGTAGGCGGACGCCCAAAGCAAAGAACCGGCCAAATTCAACGGAAAAAAATTTATTTTTCTCATCCTGAATTTTCCTGCGACAAAAGAAATGGCGGGACGAATATGCCCGATAAATTTCCCGGAAATGACGCCGGATTTTTTATGCTTTCCGAAAAAAATTTTCGCTTTTTCGTAATATTCCATCTTAAAAATCTTGCCGCGCATTCCGAAAAAGAAAATTTCCCGCTCGCCGAAATAATAACTGAGCTGTCCCGACAAGAAAGCTCCTGCAAACACAAACAAAATCAGATCGGAAACGTCGAAAAAACCGAAAAAACTCAAAAAACCGGCCAGAACAACAATAATTGCGCCCGGCACCAAGAAACCGACGAAGGCCAACGACTCTAAAAAAGCAAAGACAAAAACCAGCCAATAGCTCAGCATCCGAAAATGTTCAAACTTCATGACTAAAAGATGGCTAAAATCCATAATATCAGTATTTTACCACCAAAAGAACCTTTTTCAAATGCTACCCCTTATGCTTCCGCTTGTTATATTTTATCCGCGTAGTATAATGAGTTAGGTTTAAAAATTAACAACGAAACCAATGGGAAAAATAAAAGACCTGGTAAAAAAACATAAAGTGGCGACAGCAGTAATTTTGGTCGTGATCATCATTGCCGGAATCGCTTACTACAACCATCACGAAAATAAAAAAACAGCCGCATTGAAAGCGGCCCAAAGCCAGATCAAAAAAATCAAAAAAGCGAAGATCAAGAAAAAGAAAAGTTCCGCCAGCGCTGCAACTTCCGCAACCGCCGCTCCATCGACTTCCGCAACTCCAATCCAGACCTCTTCACAAGCTCCAGCTGCCGGAACGAATTAAAATTAGCGCAGCAAAAGGCGCGGATCGCTCCGCGCCTTTTTTATTGCATGCCAATATCTTAAAAGATTCCGTTATTTTCTAGCCGCTCTTTTCCGATCGACTTCAGCCAGATGTTGTTTTCTCAATCTGACGCTTTTGGGCGTGATTTCCAAATACTCGTCTTCCGCCATAATTTCCAATCCCCGCTCGATCGACAGTTCCCAAGGCGGCGTCAATTGAATAGCCTCGTCCGCTCCGGAAGAACGCATATTGGACATCGCCTTGCCTTTGGTCGGGTTAACTTCCATATCCAAACCCTTGGAAGCATTGCCAATCACCATCCCCTCATACACTTCCGCGGCCGGTCCGATATACAAAGTTCCACGTTCCTGCAGATTCGCCAAAGAGAACCCCAGAGCTTTGCCAGTCGCCATCGAAATCATCGATCCCAGCGAATGCTTCTGAATTTCACCGACATAAGGATGAAAACCGATCACGCGGGACGACATAATGCCCTCGCCCTTGGTGTCGATCACAAACTCTCCGCGGTAACCAAGCAGTCCGCGCGTCGGAGTTTCAAAAATCATTCGGGTTTGTCCGTTCAGCTGTTTCATATTGGTCATCGTTCCTCTTCTTCTCCCCATCTTCTCAATGATCGTGCCGGCCGAAACATCCGGGACATCGATTGTCACTTCTTCGAACGGCTCTGATTTTACGCCATCGATATCTTTGATGATCACTTGCGGCTGGGAAACCTGCAGCTCATAGCCTTCGCGGCGCATATTTTCCAAAAGAATGGCGATATGCAATTCTCCCCGGCCATAAACTTTGTAGTGGTCGCCTTCAAAATCAATTCTGAGTCCGACGTTTATTTCCAATTCTTTTTCCAATCTTTCACGAATTTGTTTGTTGGTGACAAATTTTCCCTCGCGCCCGGCAAACGGCGAATCATTAACCAAAAAATTCAAGGAGATGGTCGGCTCGTCGATGGAAATGGCCGGCAAAGCTTCCTGATCGGCTGAAGCGCAGATCGTTTCGCCGATGAAGATGTCTGGCAGCCCCGCCAGCATCACAATATCCCCCGCTTCGGCTTCCAAAACTTCTTTGCGGGACAGGCCTTCGAAAGTATAAAGTTTGGTGATTCTGCCCGTCCGTGTTTCACCGGTCGGCTTTTTGATCACCACATTATCATTTACTTTTATTTTTCCTTCGTAGATTCTTCCGATCGCCATGCGGCCCAAAAAATTATCGTAACCTAAATTGAAAGACTGTACCCGCACCGGAGCGTTCACATCGGCGTTGGCCGGATGCACTTTGGCTAAAATTGTTTCCAAAAGCGGCGTCAGATCTTTACCTTCGTCTTCCATGTGCAGTTTGGCAATGCCCTCCCGACCGATCGCGTAAACGACCGGAAAATCCAGCTGCTCATCACTCGCCCCCAAATCCAGAAAAAGTTCGAACACTTCTTCTTGGACAACGTCCGGTTGAGCTGCCGGCTTATCAATTTTGTTAATCACCACGATCGGCTTAAGTCCCAGTTCCAAAGATTTTTTCAAGACAAATCTGGTTTGCGGCATCGGACCTTCTTGCGCGTCCACCACTAAAACCACCGAGTCGATCGAACGCAAAACACGTTCGACTTCCGATCCGAAATCGGCGTGCCCCGGCGTGTCCACGATGTTAATTTTAGTGTCCTTGTAAAACAAAGAGGCGTTCTTGGAATAAATGGTGATCCCCCTTTCTTTCTCCAAGGTGTTGGAATCCATACTGATCCCTTCTTCCGTCACCATGCCGGTCTGGCGCATCAAAGCGTCGGTCAAGGTTGTCTTGCCGTGATCCACGTGCGCGATAATTGCAATGTTTCGTATTTCCATAAGATAGTTATTCCATATTCTTCCTCGCCTTTCTAAGGAGAGGAATTAAAGGAGAGGTTAATAAATTTGAATAAAAAAACTGCCCCCTGGCAGAATTAATCTACTATTCAATTTAAGCATTAAAAAAGAAAAAAGTCAAATGAATGAAAAAGCCACTGGATGAACCCGGCGGCTTTATAGATTATAAATCAACTTACACTTCTTCCTTCTGGATGACGTTGGTCTTTTTGAACTTCACGACATAGACCGGTTCATAATGGTTCTGGAATTCGTCCGTCACTTCGACCGTCTTGCCGTCCATCAAAGTTGTCATCGCGATGTCATTGAGCAATTCCTCCTTGCCCGCCACTTCACTTTTCAGATCTTCCAACCGTTCATACGCCCGTCCCATTTGCTGCTGGACTCGAGCTTCAATACTTTTTTTCTCATCGCGCAATTCCTTGATCTTGTCCGCCGTCTCTTGATGTTTGTCAGTTTGCGTTAGCGCGTCCTTGTACTGCGACCGGATTTCTTTCATTTCTTTTTTAGCTTCCCTGATCTCGTCGAAAACTTTTTGCAAATCTTGCATAATTTTATTTTTTAAAAATTAATCACGAAATATTTTTCATTGTAACACACAAAAAGAAAAACAGTATTGCTGTTTGTTTTTCTTTAAATTGCTATCTCATATTTTCCAAAACCACGACCAGCTCTTCCGGTTTGGAAACCACAAAATCAGGATTTTGGGCGCGCAATGATTTTTCACTGTTGAATCCCCAGCCAACCGAAATGATCCGCACGCCGGATTTTTTGGCCGCATCGATATCGCGAATCTCATCTCCGACATAAACAACGTTTTCCGGAGAAAGATTGTGATTTCTCATAAGTTTTTTCATTTTCCCGGCTTTGCCGAAAATGCTGCTGGAAGAATAGACAAAATCAAAAAATTCCAAATTATTATTTTTCAAAAATTCTTCCACATTTTCTTTAGAATTGGAAGTAAGAATTCCCAATCCGTACCCTTTCAGGTGCAATTTTCCCAAAGCCGCTTTCATGCCCGGCGCCGGCGCCAGTTTTTCCATATCTTCTTTCACTAGTGCGTGCGCCCGTTTGGCTACCATGGGAATTTTTATGAGCGGAATTCCAAATTCTTTGGCCAATTCCCGAACTTTCAGATCGCGCAATTTTTCGATTTCCTCCCGGCGCACTTTTCGAAAACCGAATTCATCCGCCAATTGATTGACAATATCCAAACCGTATCCAAGGATCTCGGTCACAGTCCCGTCAAAATCGAAAATTACCGTTAAATTTTTTTTATTTTCCGCCATAATCAAAGTTTAACACAAATCATCCGGTCATCCTACCCTCTTTGGCCTGACTGTGGTACAATTTTCCAGTAGTAACGACAGTGCCGATAAATTCGTAATAACCTATGATTGATCCAATTAAAAACCGCCTCCTGAACGCTTTGGCTGAAAAAATGAAAAAAGGCGATAAGATTGCGGCTGAAGAGATTTTCAATAAATTAAGTCCTCAAATCTTCCGCTTCTTTTTGTCCCGGCTTGGCAACCGCGAAATAGCGGAAGATCTGACCCAGGATATATTTTTTAAAATCATAAAAAAAATTGGGACTTTCGACAAAAAATCTGGAAATTTCAATACTTGGTTTTGGCAAATAGCCAGAAACAGTCTCATTGATTACTATCGAGAAAAAAAATCCGTGCCGCTTTCCGATTTTCTGGAAGAAAGGAAAGATATTCCGGATGAAACCAACAATTTAAAAGCCAAGGTTGAAGCCGAGGAAATTTTAAGCGCCGTAAAAAGTTTCACCCCCGAGGACCAGGAAATTTTCACTCTCCGCTACGTTTCCGACCTTTCCTATAAAGACATAGGCCGGGTGGTAGGCAAAACCGAAGGATCATTGCGCGTCATAATTCACAGATTGAATAATAAGCTTAGGAAGATTATCAATGGGTAATCAGAAAAAAAATTTAGAATTTTTACTCGCTCGCGTTTTCCGGAAGCGCAATTTAAAGATGTCTCTGGCTCCCCGCAAAGAATTTTTAGCGGAAAGCAAAAAGATCTTTTTAGAAAAATTCGAAAAGCAATTTCCAAGCGCCTCCCACGGGCGCAGCCATCGCGGTTTGCGCTACAGTTTCGCCTCGGCTCTGATGGTTCTCACCATGAGCGGCGGCGCCATGGTTTATGCCAACCAAGCCAATGTCGGAGCCGACCACCCGCTCTATATTTTCAAGCGGGCGGGAGAAAACATCCGATTGCAGCTGGCTCCGCAAAACCAGAAACCGCTTCTCAATTCCGAATTCGCGGAACGGCGCGTTTCGGAAATCAAAGAAATAAAGGAAAAAGATGACAGTGCCGAAGAGGAAAGTATTGAAAAATTAAACACTGACTTCGACAGCCAGTTGAATAAAGCGTTTGAAAAATTTGAAGAAGAAAGCAACAACGGCAATATCAGCCAGACAGATCGAAGTAAATTTTGTCGATCCGTTTTCCGAATAATAAAAGAACACGACGAAGCTCTTTCCGGCTATCCCGGTCTTTTAGGCCAAAAAAATCATTCTCTTTTCAATAAGAATTGCGCCCAAATAAAGAAAGTTCAAAAACAAAACGAGGCGGATTAATTCTTTTCTTTCTTCAGCTGCAAATATTCGTTCCAAGTTAGAATTATCACTGCCGCGTCCAGCGCGGTGAGGAGCAGCAAGAAAACCGAATGGCTGAAAAAATAGCGATAGATCTGATAGGCCGCAAAAAGGGCGAAAAAAATAATTGCCACCGGGTATGCCCGGATTTTTTCTTTCCACAAGTCAACAACCAGCCATTCTTTAACTACCCCGTGCGAAAGAAGGTATGCCGCGGCAAAAATCTGGGAACTAACGGAAAAATTTTGAGCGGCATGCACCAGAAAATTGGCAAAAAGATCATGCGGATCAGCACTCAATTCGTGCTGAGTCAAGGCAACAACAATCGAATTAATCAGAGCGGGGCTTATCCAAAGCAGCAAAGCTCCGCCGATAATCTCCAGCGCGCCGTCGATGCCTTTCAACAATATTCCGATCCGAAAAGTTTTATGCCAAAATTTTTTATTCTGGTCCGTAGCCATATTCGTTAATCAAAAAATTATTTTCATAAAACTGGTGCTTGAAAATATTCAACCTATCAACCATTGTCTTGGTTGAATTTTTGGTAGTAATAATTGACGTTATCAATCCAAGTGCGGACACTTTCCCGATCCTGGCCGGAACAGCTGTAACCGCATTTCCATACCACCATCTTGCTCGGCGTGTTCAATCCCTCTTGATCGATCAACTCGCTTATTCGCCGAGCAACCGTCGCAACCGCATCTTTGGGACTGTCAAAACAAGAGTGGCCGCCGCTTCCCACCGGATTTTCGCCACGGAAGCCCCAGTAATTGTAGCAATCCTTGCCGCGATATACCGGCACGCGCACTCCCCAGTCGCTTTCCTGTTTGGCAATGCTCACCAAAAAAGCCGCCACGGTCGGATTCTGTCGGGAAATGTAAGGCGCCATCGCTTCAATCGGATAGCCCTTTACCATCGAGGCGATATCCTGTTCAAGATGCGAACTGCCGGCAATTTTCATCACCATTTCCCGGTTTTCGTCATTGATTTTTTTGTTGATCAATATTACGAGCGCCCCGAAAAATATCAAAAAGACAGCCGCCGCAACCATCAGATAGCGTTTCACGCGTTTTGAATACTTGCCTAAAATCTCGACATGCTCAATTTTTTTGTATTTCTTTTTTCCCTTGGGACTAGAATTTTTCATTTTTTAATTTTATCATGCTTGGACTTGAACTTAAAACCGGTAAAAATTATCCGCGCTTTAAAAACAAACTTTTCATTATGAAACTCAAAACAAAACCGATGATCAAAAGCGACAAAATACTTAAGACATGCCGAGTTATTTCCACTTTCGAAAGCACTTTGGATATTTGGTTTTCAAAAAAATAACCAATTAAAACTAAAACTGAAACATTGCAAACCGCCGCCAAGAAATCAAAAGTTAAAAATTTTTTCCAATCTATCCTATTGGCTCCGGCCAAAAGCGGAGAAAGCACCCGGATGGTGGGAATAAACCGCGAAACAAAAATTGCCTTCCCGGAATGATTCATTATGAAGTTCTCGTATTTTATCGCTTGCTTTTCTCCGATTCGTTTCTTGAATTTGAAAACAATCCGGCTGCCCGTCCGGCCGACCAGATAAGCGGCGTTGTCCGCCAAAAATACGCCCGCCAAGCAGACCAAAATGGTCAAATACAAGTCCGCAAAACCGGCGGCGGCGGCATATCCGATCAGAATAAAAACAATCTCTTCCGAAAAAGGAATGAGATATCCCGCGAAAAAAGATGATAAAAAAATAATTGTGTAAGACGCATTTCCGCCCACTATACTTTCCTGGCTTAAAATTTCGTGCATTTTTTAATTCAATATTTTGTAACTAATTGATGAATTGATCCGTATTAATTAATGAGCTTAATTAATAATACTTCGCAACCCGAAATAAATTCTAAAGCATTGAAATATCGCAAAACCGGCAGCTGTAATAAAGATGAGTAATAATTTATCGATTTAATGTCCTCCCAAGGCCGTTAAATCCAAAAAATATGCTTTGGACAATATTTGCAATCCTCCTGGTTCTGTGGCTCCTGGGGATTGTCACCGGAATCACTTTGAACGGCTACATCCATATTTTGCTGGTACTGGCCGTCATAGTCCTAATTATAAAACTTTTCCAGGGAGGAAGTACAGCCGCTAAATAAAACTTATGGCTACTAAAAAAAAGAGTAATATTAGCAATCGAGGATTCGCTTCGATGAACATCGAAAAGCGGAGAAAAATCGCCAGCAAGGGTGGCAGGGCTGCGCACGCCAAGGGCACAGCTCATGAATTTACGGCTGAAGAAGCCAGAAAGGCCGGACGCAAAGGCGGCCGCAGCCGGAAAAAGAGCCGGTAGTTTTCGTCTGAAAAATTTTTAAAAATCCTCTCGAAATAAAGAGAGGATTTTTAGTTTTCACAGGAAGAAACATTACCGCAAAATCACCCTCACGATCTCCGGGCTGTTGCCGGTGCGGGCCGGCGGACCCCAAGTTCCCACGCCGGTTGTCGTATAAACAGAAAAATTTCCATTGGTATGCAAGCCGTAATCATAACCTCTATACACAGCCTTGGTTACAAATCCGAAAGGAACGATCTGCCCCTTATGGGTGTGCCCGCAAAGTTCCAGATTGACTCCGGTTTTTTCAATTTCGGAAATATTTACCGGAGAATGATACAAGAGAACGCTCGGTTTTTCCGGATCGAAATCCTTGAGCGAACGGACAGTCTGAGCCACATCTTTCGATTCTCCCCGTTCCGGATAACTTATGCCGATAAGCTGCAGCCCGTCAATATTCCTCACTTCATCATCAAGAATTCGCACCTTGGTCTGTCTTAAAAGCTCCGAAGATTTTTCCACTCCGAGATAAGTCTCGTGATTGCCCGTGATAAAATAAATTCCTCTGGGCGCTTGCAAATCATTGAGCGGCGCCACAAAATCATGCAGGTTTCCGTCCATTCCGTCAAAAAGATCTCCGGTGATAACCACAATGTCCGGCTGGAGCGCGTTAGTTTCCCGGACCACTTTTTCCATAAAATTTTCCCGGTACACATGGCCGAGATGAATGTCGGAAAGCTGGACGATTTTTTTTCCCCGCCAGTTTGAAGGAAGATTTTTTATCTTAACTTCAACATTTTTTATGCGCGGATTGAAAGCGTTCCAAGTCCCATAAATAATATATGCGAGAGAAATAATAAAAAATATTCCGCTCCAAACTTGGACGCTCGCGTCCGTTAGATTAAAAATCCAAATAAAAAACCAGATCAGGCCGGATGAAATGATCAAATAGGTAAAAAGCCCCAGCCAGAATCCGGAAAAAATATAAAAGCCGCGCGTAAAAGCATTGTCCCACAAATGCGAAAGTAATGAGGAAATAAAAAAACTTACAGACAAGAAAAAAAGCGCCGCCAAAATAATCAGCTTGGCCGGATCGCTGCCGACCGCGAAAAAATGTCTTATCGAATAATCCAAAAAATAATAAGCCAGGACATAGGTCCCCACAAACAAAAATAAGGAGGCTGCCAAGCCTTCAAAAACCATGATATTGGAAAGTTTGTTTTTAGCTGCCATAAATTGTTTTAATTATAAAGTTTTTAGCGCCTGGCTGTCAAAAGTAAAAAATTCCATTTTTTTAATATTTAAGCCGTCCGAACCCGGGCGCGGACTGGAAAATATTTAAAGTTCAAAAATACATTTCCTCCAGCCGCACCGTGGCTTTGCGCTCGAATTTTCTCCAGCCGACAATACTGCCCTTAAGCACAGTCAGGAAAACTTTAATGGCCACGCAATACATCAGCTGGCGATAGAAAAATCTTTGCGGCACCACCCAGAAAAGCAGTTTCCAATCTTCTTTGTGTTCCAAGAGAAAGGCCGCGGCGGCAGTAAAAAAATCAACTGCCAGAAAAAGAAGATAGAACACGATGAGATATTTTGAGCTGTACACTGCCGAATAATCCAGCGGGTGAAAATGTTTTTGCCAGGCCGCCCAAAGCAAAGAAAGAATGACTGCCAGATCCATAAGCGGAGAAACAAGCGGAAAGAAAATTTGAAAAATAAAAATATTGGGAATGGCCACAAAACCCATTCCTTTATAGCGGGAGTGAAAAAGCATATCCAAATGCTCCCAGACCGACTGGAGCGTTCCGTACATCCAGCGAAAGCGCTGCTTGATAAAATTCCTGACGCTGTCCGGCGCTTCTGTAAAAGCAACCGCCCTATCTTCGTATATTACCTTGTATCCCAATTTTACGATGAAGAATGTCAGGTCGGCATCTTCGGCCAGCGTCCGGCCGGAAAAACCGCCCGAGCGCAAAACGGCCTCTCTCCGCCAAGCGCCGACCGAACCGGGTACGACCGTAATGCAATTCATCAAATCAAACGCCCGCCGATCAAGGTTCTGGCTTGTGATATATTCCAGCGCCTGCCAGCGGGTAAGAATATTGATCCGATTGCCCACCTTGGCATTGCCCGCCACCGCCCCAATCCTTTCATCAGCAAAAGGCCGCACCAATTTTTCAATCGTATCCCGATGAAAAACCGTATCGGCATCAAGCGTAACAATTATTTCCGCTCGCGATTGTTCAATTCCAAAATTGAGCGCGGAAGATTTTCCGCCATTAGGCTTGGTAAAAATTTTTACTTTCTGATCATGAGAGAAAGCCTTTGTCAAAATTTCATAGGTACTGTCGGTCGAGCCGTCATCCACAACAATCAGGTTAAAATTCGGATAAGGCGAACTGAGAATAGACAGGATCGTCCGGACTATGACATTCTCTTCATTGTATGCCGGAATCACCACGCTTACCAGCGGATAATAATCGGCGGGATAATTTTTCTTTCTTCTTTTCAGGCTTTCAATGGCGGCTAAAATTCCGATGAAGATGAATCGCGCTATTCCCAAAACGATTCCGGCAAAAAAAATCCAGCGCAGGAAAGAAGTGCTCCAATTGGAAAAAGAAAACGCGATGCCGCTTATTTCGTACGCCCATTGCAAATTTTTCGGAACCGGCGGCATCACCGCGTCATGGCTGACGCCGATCAGATCGGAAACCGTTACAAACTGATAGCCGCGCGACTGCAAGCCCTCGATAATTCCCGGCAGAGCGGCTACTGTCTGCGAACGGTCTCCGCCGCCGTCATGGAGAAGAATAATATTGCCATCTCCCGCGGTTGTTTCAGAAATCACGCCGTTTACAATCGCGTCAACGCCCGGCCGGCTCCAATCGCGCGGATCAATGTTCATTCCGACTGTGTAATATCCCAGTTTGTCGGTCGTGAGCAAGGGCTTCACCTGATCCGGAGTTCCCGGCTCGACATCTTCGGAATAAGGAGGACGAAAAAGAATTGTCTGTCTTCCAATAATGCTTCCCAGCAAGCTTTCTACCACATTGACTTCGTAAGTCAAAGTCTTATCCGACTCGGCTGAAATATCCGGATGAGTAAAAGTATGATTGCCGATCTCATCTCCGCTATCCGCCATTCGTTTGATAGCGCCCTGATTATTGGCGGCATTTAATCCGATAACAAAAAAGGTTGCCTTAACATTGTAGCGGTCCAGCACATCCAAAATCTGAGAAGTGTAACCGCTACTCGGACCATCGTCGAAAGTCAGCGCGATTTTTTTATTATTATTCACTCCCCATTCGTCAATGACATAAGCAGAAGGATAGACAATAATTTTTTCTCCCAAAATCAAGCCGCTTCCCGGATCAAAATTTATTTCCCGCTTTCCTTTCTGCGGAGTGCCGGCTACGCGCAAAATTTCCCCGTCACCCTCATAGTCAATGTCATAGCCGTAATTTATTGCTTCCAGAGAATTGGCCGCGCCGCTTCCCAAATCTGGATTTTTAAAAATTTTCCAGACGGACGGATCTTCCGAGCCCAGCCGCCACAAGCCATAACCGTAAAAACCGTAATTCTTAGCTGCCGCGATTTCATTATAAACGGTCGTTGCATCCAAAAACCAGACATGGTGCAAATTATTATTGTCATCGTAATAATCAAAAGCGGGATTAAGCGTAGCCGAATCCAGCTGGATATTTCCTTCCGATTCCTTGGCTGTCTGCACGGCGTCCTGGAAAGTGTCTTCAGTGCCGTTAATTGAACTGCCTTGCCAATCATAGCCATAGTTTCCCAAAGAAACGACATACTTTCCGGCCGGCACTTGAGTCAGCCGCCATTTCAAATTATTCACAAACCAGGTTTGCGACGCAATCGGACCGGCCGGATCGGAACCGGGAGAATTTTCATCGTAAGCCATTAAGATAATAAAATCGCTGCAAGACGACAACGCCTTGGCGTTATAGCTGTCGTCATCCAACGGAATATTTTGGGAAACTTCCAGTCCGATCGGATGAAAAACGCCGTAAAGTTCCCGCATAAAAAGAAGGAGATTCTGCTGGTCCCGCGGATAGATATTTTCAAAATCAACGCTCACTCCGGAAAAATTATGAGCAGTAATAAAATTATAAATATTTTTAATCGCTTTGGTTCGGGCAGCCGGACTGGAAAGCATCTGATTCAGCTGCGCGCTATCCCAGTCTTGAATCTGAGGATTAAAATTATTGATCAGGGGAACAATTTTCATATTCGGATAATTCTGATTGAGATAATCTGTTGTTTCCTTTTGGCGCTCTTCATTATCCGCTGAAATATTTCCATCGCCATCCGCCAAATGCATCCATTCCGGAACCAGCTCGTCGATGTTTCCGGCATTGTCTTTCAAAGAAGTAAGGCTGGTGTCATCCCAATCCACATAGAATGCAATAACTTTAGGCGTGCTCGCGCCGGTTTGATTGGCTGCCTGTTGATTGGAAATTTTTTGGGAAGAAACGATAGCGAAACTGGCATCGGGATTGTTTGCGCGAACACTTCCTCGATAATTCGGCGTGGGGTTTTTCAAACCCAGAGATGAAAACGGCAAAAGTCTGACAGCATTGAACGCGGCCGCTCCGAATGCCGCCAAAAGAAAAAGCAAGCCCAAAAAGGCCAGCCACTTGAAATAGGTCCACCGATGATGCGTCGGATCATAAAACACCTGCTTCTTTTTTTCCTTTTTTTCGACCATGGCGTTTCGTTCAAGCAAAGAGCCGCGACGAAATCATTTTGGCAACCCAAAAAACCAAAAACTCCTTGCTATAGTAATACCGCCGGAAAAATGGCATATTGCTATTGCGCAAAGAGTTTTATGGCTTGTATGAAAGTTTTTATTTTAATTCCAGAAAATTTGGGAGGCAGTTGCAATCTGTTTCCACGGACCATCGGGGACATCTTCGGCGGGCACGAATTGCCAGCTGGTTTTGTCCACATCGGAAAGTCCGAGAAAATCATGAACGGCCGGTGAAACATCCAGCCCGGCATGATTGTTGGTTTTATTTTTCGGCGCGGCGCTTCCGAACACGTACGCCGCATCATTTTCACCGAACGGTCCGACGTCTTCCCACTGAGCGTAAGCCGTTTTGCCGCCTTTGGTAATTTTCACCCATTGATTTTTGCATTCCGACTGCAGACTTCCCCATTTTTGTCCGCCGCTCCAATAAATCGTTTTTCCGGCGTCGGATCTTCTTTTGCCATTGCTGTCAAAATCATTATAAGGAAGGGCCGCATAGAACGGATTTTCTTTGGGAACGAATTTGGCCGGCAGATAACCGTTCCTTTTCTTCGGATCATCCACTCCGCCGAAATGCTTTTCCCAGTCGTCATCCCAGGCGCTCGGACTGTTGGAAATATGTCCATTATCCCCGTCGGCCGGTTCGCCCACCCAAAAATACGTGGTGGAAATATTTTTGTGCACCGGATAGGGATCGGCCGGAACCGGAACGGAAGAATTTTTTTCCGCCTTCGCAAGAGAAATGCCGGAGGAATTGTTCAGGCCTTTCGTCTGGTCCGCGGTATTCTGCTGATTATTTCCGGATGTTTGTGTTTTTTCTATTTTGGCTTTTGCGTTGAAAAAAATGTAAATTGCAACCGTAACGGCTATTACCAGTAAAATCAGAAGAACCGGTTTCAGCCGATGAAACATCAATTTTTTGTTCATTTTTAAATTTTAATTTTTAGAAACTCTTTTCCATTTTTAAAAGAGTCCCGCCATTATAGTATCGGCGCCAGAAGTTTGCAACTGAAAAAATATTTAAAAAAATTCAAGCCACTTATATTTGGCTTGAAAAAGGAAAATAGAGCTGATTTGAAATTAATTGCGCTTCCGGGATTATTCCACAAAAACTTTTTCTGTTTTTTCGTGCGGAACTTTGATCCAATAAGCGGTAAATGATCCGAGAATCGCCAAAATTCCCGCAATCACGAAAACTTTATCGTAAGACAAGATCTGGGCTTTCAAAATTATCAGTCCGATAAACTGCTGGAAATTTTGCGCTGTATGAATGCCGAGACTGCTGGATTTGGCGATTTCCAAAATATTGCTGCCTTCGAAATTCTGCAGAATTGTTCCGAAGACGGCAATGCCGAACGCACCGGCGATGTTGCGCGCCAAAGCCAAAACAGAAGAGGCGGCCCCCACTTCGTTATGCGGAACAGTCGAAGCTATAATGTTGGTACGCTGCGCCATTCCGAATCCCATTCCGAAAGCCATCACCGCCAGTGGAACAATAATTGCCATCGCGCCTGAACGCGGATCTAAAAAAGAAAACATATACAGACCGATACCGGCCACCAAGGTGCTGGCTATAATGACGTAGCGCGCCTGAATTTTTCCGGTAAGATTTCCTCCGATCGGCGCGGCCAACATCATAGCAAAAGCCATCGGTATGAAAAGCATTCCGGTTTGCGTCGCATCGTAACCTAAAAAGGTCTGGGCAAAAATCGGAATCAAGAAGACTGAGCCCATCATCACCATAAAAATCAAAAAGTTATTCATAAGCACGTTGATAAAAACTTTATGCTTGAAAAATTTCAAATCGACAATCGCGTGCGGGTTATCCTTTTCCAACTTCACAAAAATTATTCCGAAAATAATCATTGAAATATAACAAAGGATGCTATATAAAGAAAACCAGCCCCAACTCAATCCTTGATCCAAAACTAGGACAAGCGAGGTGAGCGAAGTGCCCAAAGCCAGCGCGCCCCACCAGTCGAAGCCGATGATTTTCTTGCTCTTATCCGATTCAGCAATGAAAATCAACGCAAGAATAAGTCCGAACACTCCGACCGGAAGATTGATTAAGAAAACCGATCGCCAGCCGAAATTATCAATCAGCGGTCCGCCGATCAACGGTCCAAACACCGAAGCGGCCGCGAAGGAAGAGGACCAAATTCCCAACGCCTGTGCTCGTTCCCTGTTTTCTCGAAAAGTGAGCGCCAAAATTGCCATGGCAGTCGGATAATCGGCCGAGCCAGCAATCGCCTGGATAACCCGAAAGCCGATCATCGATCCCAAATTCCAAGAGAGCCCAGCTAAAATAGAACCGAAAATAAACAAAGAAAAACCGATGATATAAATTCTTTTTTGTCCGATCATATCGCCTAGTTTTCCCCAGATGGGAACAAAGATAGCGTTAGCTAAAATGTAAGCGGTGGCAATCCAGCCGGCCGCCGAAACCGTGATGTGAAAATCGGTAATGATTTTCGGCAAAGCCAAATTAACGATTGTCTGATCCAATCTTCCGAGAAAAGTTCCCACGATCACCGTGAAAAGCACCAACCACTTCCAATTTTTATGAGTGTTATTCAAAAAAATTTATACTTTGCAATTTGACTATGGCGAAACATTACGGAGGCGCTCAGCAATTTTTTTAAATCTTAAAATTTAATTTGCTGTCGAGTATAAAAACCGAAAAAAATTATCGCGCCGAAGCATGTTTCGGCAGAGGCGAACTACAAAGTATGTTTATTATTTCTTATAAATCCAAACCTTAGCCGACATTCCGTTCTTCAATTCCGGATATTGGTTGGCATCAAAACGGATTTTTACGTCAAAATTATTTTCCTGGCGCTGGTCGGAAATGTTAAAAACCACATCGGTCGAATGTGCGGTCGGACTAATTTCATCCACGATACCGTAATATTTTTTCGATCCAAAAGCGTCAACCGTAAAGACAACCGGTTCGCCAACCTTCACATTGGCAAGTCCCTTGTCTTCTTCCACCTGAGCATCTACGCGCAGATCCTGGGGATTAATAATCGTAACGACCGGTTCGCCCGAAGTAAAATTTTCTCCGACGCTATTTTTTATTTGAATAACCAAGCCCGGCGTGGCCGTTCTGACCGTTTCATTTCCGATCTGGGCCACCGAGAAATTGGCCGGCACGACATCGCCTTCTTTGACAAAAAGCGCCTTGAGGATTCCTCCCTCGGTCGAAGAAAGATTAATAGTTGGCGCGGAAATTTGCGCCGTATCAGTGTACACCCGGTTTTTTGTCGCTTGCCAGTAGAAAAATCCGACGACTCCGGAGACAACGACAGTCAGTATGAACAAAATAATAATCCCTTTATTTTTACTAATTGCGTTAGAGCTTGTTTTTACATTTTCCATATTTTAAAACGATAAAAAATTATTACAAAGATTACTTGGCCTGAATTGTAATTACCGGAACATTGGCAGTGGCAACTTCGCCCAACACTATATCCTCCTTAGTGATGACGCCGGCGAATGGAGCTTTGATTTCATATTTATCCAGCTGGCTCTGCACGTTCGACAGATTGTCTTCCGCCTGTTGCACTACCGCCTGTTGCGTATGGACATTATCTTCTGCCAGCGAGATTTGTTTATCCTGGATTTTTTTAGCATTCGAATGCAAGCCTTTCAATGTTAATTTCTGAGCTTTGAGCGCATTCTCCAAAGCTGCTAAATTTGACTGTGCTACAGTGACACCGGCTTGCGCCTGAGAATATTGCGCCAGAGCGGCCGTGTCGTCTATCTTAGCCAACACCTCGCCCGCGGCGACGGAGTCTCCGATTTTTTCAGAAATAATGGTCACTTTACTGCTCGCTTCAAAACTGAGATTAGCTTCATTGGCCGCCAAGTCATTCGGCTCAGCAACATTATTTTTCAAGCTCGACAGAGCGTCGGCCGGAATCGATTTTGCCATACCGGACTGCATAAGCAAAATAACCGCAGCACCCAGGATCAGCAAGACAATAATATAAATTACCATGAATTTTTTACTCATCGTATTTTTAATTAAATATTAAGCTTGAATTATTTTATTTAAAATATTTATCAATTCATCCTGTTCTTTGACACTCAGCTTTTTCAAACTTTCCCGCATATGTTCGGAAGCCTTATCAATTCCCCTTTTGATGTAAGCTTCGCCTTTTTTTGTGATCCCGATTCGGACGATTCTGCGGTCATCGGGATCGGATTGGCGATTGATCAAACCGGCCTTTATCAAAGTATCTATGAGAGATGTGGCCGAAGGCGGAGTGATTGAGAGAAAATCAGCCAGCTCCTTCATGAGCGGTCTTTTTTCCCGGATATATTTCAGCGCGATGAACTGCAAAAGCGAAAATCCGCTTTTCGTCTTGTCGCCTGAAATGCGTTCGTGCATCAGGCGGCGCGTAGTAAACATCAATGATATAATCTGGCTTATTTTGTCGTTTTTCGCCATTATTTTACAATCTAATTGTTAGACTTTCTAAGTATATCAGGTTTGTAGAGTTTGTCAAGGAAAAGAAAAAAGGCAGGAGTTTTTACGTCCTGCTTGAAATAATTATTAAAAAAAAATTTTACTTGCACACATTATACAAACACGGATCGATCCATTGCGCAAGATCGGCTTTGTTTTGAACATAACCTAAAATGTTGATCGCCGCACCTTTATGAAATCCCAAATGCAAATGTTTCCTTTCGCCGTCTGTCTGCACGGAATAGCCTTTGCCCAGATCGCCGATCGCCTGTCCGGCAGAAATCTTATCGCCGACATTCGGCGTGATCGTTGCCGCGTTCAAGTGCCCGTAAATCACCGTAATCGGACTGCCATTGAGCGTACATTGTTCAACTGCCACTCCCCCGTAACCGCTGGCATATTCTTTCAGGCGGAAAGTTCCGTTGCAAACCGCGTGCACCGCCACCGTCGCATTCTGTTCATTGGGAAAAGTTTCAAAATCCGCGCCGGTATGATAGCCGGTGAATCTTTCTGGTTGAACCGGCGAATTTTGCGGCGTGACATAAATCCCAAACGGTTTTTTTGTCACCCGCGCGGCCGCATCCGGAAGCGGCGGCACAAAACCGTTCTGCGAAGAATTATTTTGCGCGTTTTGGTTTTGAGACGAAGAAGAATTTGGAGTTGGCGCATTTTGCGAAGAAGTATTTTGTGGAGAATTATTTCCGCTATTCATGCCGGAATTATTTTGTTTGTGCGAAAATTCATTATAAAAAACAGCAGCGCCCAAAAGAATAACCGCAAAAATTATAATAATGATTATTTTTTTCATATACAAAAATAATACTTATCGAGTAAGCATTATATTCTGTTTACTGTTTGAAAGCAAATATTACTTGAACCGAATATCCGTGAAAGTTTTATGGAAAGGTTTTTTGAAAAAGATGACCCATAAATAATTGACGGTATAACGCAAGGCCGGCATCACGACTCCTTCCGCTTTCAGCCTTCTTCCGGAAGTGTAGATCGGAAGCTTGAAAGTGAATTTCACCTCGCCGACTTTGTGCAAGCGGCGCGCCACGTCTGTGTCCTCGCCCCAAAAATCAAAACTGTTGCTGTAGCCGCCCGCCCGTTCGAACGCTTCTTTCTTGATAATGAAATTGCCGCCCTGAAGCATCGAACTTATCTTGAACACGAACCGGTTCATTAAATAACTGAGGAATCCGAAGAAATACCAGATGCGCACCCAAAAATTTACGCTCGGAGAAAGGTCATAATAAATAAACGGGCCGGACAATCCGACCAAGTTTTCATTTTGGGAAAATTCGCGCAAAACTTTGTCTATCCAGCCCGGAGTCAGAACCGTATCGGAATCGATGTTGGCAATCAGATGTCCTGTAGCGGCATCAAATCCGGCTTTGCGCGCGCTGACCAAGCCCTTCTTCATTTCATCCACGACGATAACGCCGTCAAAAGAGGAAGCGACTTCCTTGGTCTTGTCGGTGCTGGCATTGTTGACTACGACGACTTCGATGTTGTATTCTCTCCCTTTCGTTTCACGAAAAATAGACTCGAGACATTTTCCGATATAGTTTTCCTCGTTATACGCCGGAATGACAAAGCTAAGTTTCATATATTTTTATTTTATCACTTACTTCAGATTTGGCAACTTCGCTGTAGAGTTTTTCCCATTTTTTTCCGATTTTTTCCGGAGAAAATTCCCGGACCGATTCAATGCCGCCCCGGCCCAGCAATTCTGCTTTTTTTCGATCGCTCATTAGCTCAACTATATTTCGAGCCAGCGACACGTGATCATCCGGTTCGATTAGAATTCCGTTTCGATCATTGATATATTCCGGCAGTGCGCGCGCTCTCACGCCGATCACCGGCAAACCGCACGCCATTGCCTGGATCAGAGTCATACTTTGAGTTTCAGATTTGCTGGTTATGGGAAAAATTTCCGAAGCTCGATAAAGATCGGCTAATTCAAATTTGTCCAAAGTTCCCAGAAATTTCACATTTTCCGCGATGCCCAATTCTCCAGCCATTTTCCTGATTTCCTCCAAAAGAACGCCATGTCCGGCCATGGCCAGATTTATGTCGGGAATATCTTTTTTCACTAAAGCCACCGCTTTGATTATGACATCGATATTTTTTTCCGGCGCAAACCTTCCGGCATAAATAATCGTTTTGTCATTAACGCCGAATTTTTGTTTTAATTTTTTTCTTTCCATATCCGTGCTGTCGATAAAATTATTGAAAGCATCGGCATCAATCGGATTGGAAATAACTTTTGATTTCACCTTGAAACCGAAAGATTCCATTTCATCTATTACCGATTGGGAAGGCGCGCTGATAAAATCGCAACGGCCATAATACCAATTGACATATTTCTGACTGAGCGTTTCCAGCCATTTCGCTTTGATCGGCGCGTAGCGGACATATTCAGTAATCACCGTATGATTGGTTCCGACAAATGGAATTTTCAGAAACTTCGCGGCAAGCATCGCCTCAATTCCCGTTCCGAAAAACTGATGCGAATGAATCACATCGGGATTGAATTTTTTCAAATCGCGCATGCAAAAAAATCCGGTCGGGATAACCAAGCGCGATTGTTTTGTTCCGGTTGGAAAAGGCAAAGAAGGAAATCTGTAAATACTGACGTTGTCCCCCAAATCAAGCTCCCATTCCGGCAGATTGGCAATCTGATAATTTTTGGTCGAATAGCGCGGCGCGTATATTCGCACTTGATGGCCGTTTTTCCCCAAATATTCAGCCGTTGTCACAATCGAATCGGAAATTCCGGTAAGCTCCGGGTAAAAATTGTCAGAAAAAATTGCAATTTTCATATGTTTATATCATATTTTACACCTTTTCTATTTTCTCCGCCAATGCCGCAGTGATTTTTTGGTAAGCGTAGTAAATTGCCAAGATTATCACAGCCGCAATTAAAACAGCGAAAAAACCGTTTTTAAAATATCTGCTCAACATGTCGTAGCTTTTTCCGAAATAATAGCCGACCAGCATGAACAAAATCGTTTTCGGCAAAGTTATCGCCAAACTGTAAAACGTAAACCGGCGCAACGGCATTTTCGTCGTCCCGACAATAATCAGTCCCGGCGTCGGGATGAAAGGCGTCAATTTCAAAACCAAAAGAGTTTTCCAGCTGTGCTGCTTGGCCAGATGTTCGATTCTTTTTATTCTTTTCTCGGTCAATCCGAATCGATGGCCAATTTTGTCGACGATCGTGATGCGGCTGGCATAGCCGATGAAATAATAAATAATATCGGCCACTAAATCACCCAGCAGCGCCAAAATAAAAACGATTACCAAATTAAAATAGCCCAGCGCCACGGCAAAAGCCGCCGCCGCCGTCACGACCGGCCCCTCGATGAGCATGGCGACAAACATTAAAAAGTAACTGTGCGCCAACACCCATTGCAAAGCGCCGGCAAAATTTGAAAATTCCATAAAATTAAAAAGCTCTATTTTATTCATCCTAGCATAAAGATAGAGCTTTTCAAATATTTGAGTTCTAATTTATTGTCCCGCCTGATTTGATTGAGCTGGTTGTTGTCCAGTTTGTCCTTTTTGCGGCTGCGCCGGGCGAATTTGAATGTTTTGCGCGTTGACACTGCCGTCTGAATTGTTGGTGCCGGTTACCACGACATTTTCTCCGGTCGTCAAGTCGGAAGACGATCCTTGCGCGGTCTTGCCGATATTGGTCGAACCGGAAAAGAAAACGATTTTCGAACTGCCGTCCTGTGATTTTACGGTAATGCTATTGCTATCTTCTGAGGCTATTTGTCCGGACACAAAGCTTCCGCTAGCTCCGGCGCCGCCGCGCATAAAGCGTCCGCCTTGTCCTGCCTGACCCGGCTGCCTCCCGGCAAAACCAGCGCTTCTTTGGGAAGCAACGCTATTTTTTCCATAGATCATTCCTCCATAAAATGCTCCGCCCCCGACGGCGAGAAGAGCAATGATAATAATTATGATGTTCTTGCTTTTCATAACTTCTTTAATTTAAAAAATTAAAATTTAAAATTATTTTATTCATATCTCAACGCTTCGATCGGACTGAGCGCCGCTGCTCGGCGGGCCGGATAAAATCCAAAAATAATTCCCACGCCGGCCGACACTCCGAAAGCCAAAAGCACAGCTGACAAAGACACTTGAGCTGTTAAATTGATGAAATGCGAAACCAAAAGCGAAGCTCCCCAGCCCAACACGACACCAATCGCTCCGCCAAAAAAAGTAAGCAGCACCGCTTCCGCCAAAAATTGCAGATTAATGCAAATCTTTTTGATGCCGACGGCTTTGCGCAAACCGATTTCGCGCGTCCGCTCAGTCACCGTTGTCAGCATCATATTCATAATGCCGATGCCGCCCACCAAAAGCGAGATGCCGGCAATCGACGAAAGCAGCATCGTGAATGTTCCAGTGATGCTTGACGCGGTCGCAATGATGTCCGATTGGTTCATAATACTGAAGTCGGCTTGCGTCGGATCGGAAATTTTATGCCTTTGCAAAAGCAGGTCGGTCACTTGTTGCTGCACAGCGGTCATGGAATTTTGGTCTTGTGCCGCCACGCTGATTGTTGTCACAAAAGTATCGCCCGACAGATAATGCTGGGCGGCGGAAAGCGGGACATAAATCGAATCATCCGGATTATTAAAACCTGTCCCGCCCTTAGACACTGTTACTCCGATTACGGTAAAATTAACTCCCTTAATGCGGATTGATTGCCCGATCGGATCAGCTCCTGTTCCAAAAAGATCGTCGCGCGCCGATGGACCCAGCACTGCCACCCGGGAAGAACCGCTCACCTGCTGACCGGTAATAAACGTTCCGCTGTCGATCGTCACATTGCGCACCGTCGCATAATCCGGAACAGTCCCGATTACCTGAGTGTTGGTATTGGTTCCTTTGGCAATAATCTGATAGCGCCTGGAATCTTCCGGCGCCACTCCCTTGATACTGGGAACCTGAGATTTAATGGCATTGGCATCGTCAATCGTTAGAGTCTGCGAGCTTCCTCTTCCGGCACTCACTGCTGTTCCGCGTTGCGCGCCAGGAGTAATAATAATCAGATTGGAACCGATCGCCTGAATACTGTTATTGATGGAATTTTGCGCTCCCTGACCTATTGCCACCATGGTAATTACCGAGGCAATACCAATGACAATACCCAAAATAGTAAGTCCCGATCTGACTTTGTTTCCCGTCAACGACCACATTGTTTCTTTAAATAGATCTCGTATCATAATTATAAACTTTGCTTATTTTTTTCATCTTTTTCAATAACGCCGTCGCGGACCGAAATGACACGCTCGGCGTAGGCTGCGATTTCCGGTTCATGCGTGATGAGGATAATAGTATGTCCTTTTTTGTGAAGTTCCTGAAATGCTTCCATCACAACGTGGCTGGTTTTTGTATCCAGATTTCCAGTCGGCTCGTCAGCCAGAATAATCGCCGGCTCATTAATCAGCGCCCGGGCGATCGCCACCCTTTGCATTTGTCCGCCGGAAAGCTGATTGGAAAGATTGTAGAATTTGTTTTCATCCATGCCGGCATATTTCAAGGCTTCGCGCGCCCGCGCTTCACGCTCTTTCGGAGAAGTGCTGGTAAACAGAAGCGGGAGCATCACGTTGCGCAGCACTGTCGCCCGCGGCAACAGATTGAACGCCTGAAAAACAAAACCGATCTTGTTTTTTCTCATTTCCGAAAGCTCGTCATCGTTCAACTTTGACACTTCGCGGCCATCCAAAAAATACTCTCCGCTCGTCGGCGAATCCAACGCTCCCAAAATATGCATGAGCGTCGATTTTCCCGATCCGGACGGACCGATAATGGAAACGAATTCCCCCTTCTCAATCTTAAAAGAAACTCCTTTCAGGGCCGTCGTTTCAACGTCTCCATTTTTATATGTTTTAACTAAATTTTTACATTCAATCATAGTAGTTGTTTATCCTCCGAACGCTCGAAAGGCCGCACCGCCGCCAACCCGTCCGCCTCCGCCGCCGAATCCCCCGGAAGTTGCAGTCGTAGCAGTTTTGGCATTCGGATCGATCGTTTGGGTCACAACCTGCGTTCCCGAACTGATTCCGCCGGTAATTTCCGTTTCCGTATCATTGGAAATTCCCGCTTGCACCGGAACTTGCTGCGGCGCATTATTTTTTAGCACTTCGACATAATTGCCGCCGTTCTGAACCTTCACCGCACCATTTGGAACGGTCAGAACATCTTGTTTGACTGCCGTAATAATGGAAGCGGAAACGCTCATCCCCGGTTTAATCTGCGAATTGGCCGAATCGAAACTGATTGTAACGTTATAGGTGACCACTCCCTGGGAAACAGTTCCCAAGGAATCCATCTTTTCAACTTTACCCGTAACAGTCAGCCCGTTGATCGCATCAAAAGTCATCGTGGCTTTTTGCCCGATCTTAACATTAGGAATGTCCACTTCATTAACCTGGACTTGCGCTTCCAGCGTACCCAAATCTCCGATGATCATTGGAGCCTGGCTGGAGCTGGAGCTTCCGCTTGATTTTCCCAAATCATCTCCGTTTTTAACATTGATCGCCAGCACCGTTCCGTTCATCGGAGAAACCACCGTCCGCTTGCCCGCGTCCGAAAGAGCATTCTGATAATTAGCTTCTGCCACAGTTACGTTTTGTTCCGCGGCGTTTTCCGATATTTTGGATGATGATAATTTATTTTCCAATATCTGTTTTTGGGCCAGTCCTGAATTATTATGGCTAAGATTATATTTGGCCTGTTTCTCATTGGCCTTGGACGAATCCAAAGAGCTTTTTGCGTTCTCGTAAGAAACCTGGGCCTGTTGCGCTGCCGTTCCCAGCTGATCATTAACGATTGTAAAAAGCGCCTGTCCGGCCTTGACTGAATCTCCGACATTTACCGAAAGATTGGCTACTGTTCCGGTGATGGTCGGATCAACCGACGCCTGGTTGCCGACAATGACATTGCCGCTTCCGGAAACCGAAGTAATAATTGTTCCCGTGGCTGCCGGAGCAGTTACGTACCGGGTCTGGACAGTATTAGCATGGGTTTTATGGTACCAATAATAACTTCCTCCGATGGCAACAATGATTATAATCAGCCAAATATACTTTTTCTTCATATTAATTTTGATTATTGTTTCCGTTAGAATTATTAAATACGCGAATTAAAATGGCATTGATCGAACCGCTGTTGTCCGGCTGTCCCAGCACCACGACTTGATCATTCATTTTCAAATCAGAGGCCTGAATCGTCCGGCCCATCGATTTTATAATTGTCTTTCCTGTAACGGCCACGTTATTTTCATTATTATTTTTATCTTTAACGGCCAAATTATTTCCATTGATAGAAATAATCGTGCCGGATACTCCGTCCGCGTTGCGATAACCTCTTCCTTCCGCGTCGTCAAGAAATTCCGCCGGACCGCGGCGCGTTCCGACAAAGTTGACGTAATAATTTTCTCCAAAGCGGTCGGAAAAACGCGCCTTGCGATAACCGACCAGCATGCCGGTAATAAAAATCAGGACTGCCACCACGAAACTGGCCAGGATCGCAATCACGATTTTGAATTTTTTTGATTGGATAATTTCTTTAAGACCCATATATTTATCTTAATGAATAATGATTATTGGAATTTAAATTAAAAAACAATTTTAAAAACATTAAAAAGAAAATAACCGGCACCAACAGATATACGGCAGAGAGGACCGGAAAGGTTTCAAGCAGCGAGAAAACAAAATCCTGCCAATGGGCCAGTACAATAGAAATATCGGAAAACAGCAGAGAAACCAAGCTCAGGAAGCTGGAATGTAAAAGATCGCTTCTGAAGATAAGGGTGGCATAAACAAAACCGGCCAGAGAAAAAGCCAGCCCCAAATAATCCAAAATCAATTTCTTTCGGACGCTTTTTCCCCTAAGCAAGCTTATTTTTTGAATAATCCGGCTTTCCAAACCGGCCGGCGGATCCTGATATTCTATTTTTGAAAATATTGTTTGCAATTTCCCCATATTGTTTTTTACTACGAAATTAGCTTGTTTCCGGGTGCATTTAATTTATCCTTTAGGGCCATCAGCCCTCGGCGGTGCCAGCTTTTAACCGTATTTAGCGGCCGGCCCAAAATTTCAGCGATCTCGGCCAGATTAAATCCTTCTTTGTAATATAGCAGAAGAACCGGCTGGAAACGTTCGGGAAGTTCTTTGAGAATTATTTCCATCCGTTCGGCAATGTCCTTTTTTTCCAAAATTTCATCCGGCAAAGGCTTTTCGTCATTAATCGTTTCGAACGGATTATTTCCTTCCGCGTCTTCAAAAAAAGAAATCGGAACCGCCTTTTTCTTTTTCAAAAAATCAAAAGCCGTATTGCGGGCGATCGTCAAAAGCCAAGCTTTGAATTTGCCTTTCTCTTTTTTATAGCGGCCCAAATTTTTCCAAGCCTTGATGAAAGTATCTTGGGCAATGTCTTCCGCGTTGGCCGAATCTTTGGTGAACGGCAGGAGAAAATTATAAACGATCTTCAGGTAGCGCCTGACTATTTCATTAAAAGCCTCTTCATTTCCCGCCAGCGCTTCCGCGATCAATTGTTCGTCGTTTTGCATCTGTTATATTTACCGAGTGTAAATTATAGCTTTTTCGGAATAAAGAGTCAAAGAAAAAATTTATTTTGCATTCTATAAAGAAAAGCCGCTCGTGAATTTATTCTATCAAAAAACCCCGCTTCAGGCGAGGCTTTTAAAATTTAAAAGTTTGGTTCTATTCTAGACTCCCTGCTTGCTTTCCAGTTGCGCGGGAACAGGCGGCGCAAATTTCTTTTCCAAATCCTTGGTCAGTTCAGTGACCTGCATCCAGAAGAGCGCCCAAATCCAAATAAAGATTATCCATCCGATCGGCGCTTTGCTCATGAACAATCCGACCGCGGCGAAAATCGTCGCCAAGATCTGCGTGGCAAAAGTTGCAATGATAACCTGGGAACTCGGCAGATATTTCCACCAACGTTCGCGGGTGTGCGCCACGTAAATCAGCATGTGGCCGGAAATTGTCAGTTTCAAAAAGAAAAGCGTCTGGACGACATCCATATTCATATGGAAAATATTCCTGGCCAAAATAAAGAACAGGAAGCTGTTCGCGATTCCGACCGTACCGAACGAAAGACTGCTAATCATTCTGGATTTCGCGTTGATACGGGAAGGCTTGGTCGCGATTCTCACCCGATTAAACGCCAGAGAAATTATCGGAATGTCGTTGAGGAGCGCCAAAAGAATCAGTTGGATCGGAGTCAGCGGATAAAATCCGTAGATGAGACCCAGCAGGGCGATTGTTACGATCACCCGAAAACTTTCCGAGATTCGATAGACCGAATAGGTATAAAGCCGCGCAAAAATTTTGCGCGATTCTATGATGGCATCGCGAATAACCGAAATTCCGCTGGACAAAAGCGCCAGATCGGCAGCGCTCTTCAGAGCATCCACCGCATTTCGAACCGCAATTCCCACGTCCGCCGTTTTCAAAGCCGGCAGATCATTGACTCCATCGCCCGTCACCGCCACGACATGATTTTTCCTCCCCACCTGGACAAGATCATATTTGTCGGCCGGAAGAATTTCGGCAAACGTTCCGACTTTTTCAAATTCGTCTTCGGACAAATCCTTTAATTTTTTCTCCAAGATTTTTTCATTGGCCACCTCTCCCGCAAGCCCGATGTCGCCGGAAACTCTTTCCGCGATGGCGATATTGTCGCCGGTAAGCATCTTTATTTCGATGCCATTGTTTTTGATGAACTTAATCGTGTTCTTGACCCCTTTCTCCAAAGTATCGGACAGCATGAGCATGCCGGCCAAAGTCATATCTTTTTCTTCCGTGCTTCCGCCTTTTTTAACCGCCACTGCCACTGTCCGGTAACCTTGCTGGGCCGCTTCTTTAATATCTTTCGCGAATTGATCGCGCGTCGCGCCGTCAATGCCGCAGAAAGGCTCGATTATCTGGGAAGCGCCGTCCACGACCAGCAATTTTTCATTTTGAAATTCCACCAGAGCCGAGCTTCTTTTTCTGTCCGAATCGAAAGGAGTAAAATCAATAACTTTATGATCGGTACTGATTTTAAGCGCCGCTTTCTTTTTTATTATCGCAGTATTGATCGGATTGCGGTCGTTCTCCCTTGTGGTGAAAGAAGCCCATGTCACGACGTCGTTTTCCGTACAACCGCTATAACAGACTATTTTATCTACATTAATTTCGTTTTTGGTCAGTGTTCCGGTCTTATCGCTCAAAAGCAGGTCGACGTTGGCCAAATCTTCCAAAGCAGACAAGCGGCGGACGATCGTATTTTTTTTCGCCAGGCCCAGGACGCCGAAATTGATAATAAGCGTCATGATAGTCGGCAGGCTTATCGGGATGCCGGCAATCACCAGACTCAAGTCAAGCGTGATCAATTCCAAAATCGGCTTTCCCTCGAAAAGGAAATATGACGTCAGAATAATTACCGCGATGAAACTCAAAATGGAGAGCAGTTTGGAAATATTTAAAATATCCCGCTCCAAAAGGCTGCGCCGATACGTCCGGTCGATCGAGATTAAAATTTTTCCGAAATAAGTATTTTTTCCGGTCGCTAAAACTTCCGCCCGCGCCCATCCGACCGCGACAAACGACCCGGAATAGCATTGGTCTTCCGGATTCTTGTCCTTCGGCAAAGATTCTCCGGTCAGCGCCGCTTCATTGACGCTCAAATTTTTCTCTTCCAGAATTTTTATGTCGGCCGGAATAATGTCTCCAAGATTAAGTTCGATAACATCCCCCGGGGCAATAAACTTCGAATCGATCTCTTGCCATTTCCCGTCTCGCAGAATTTTCGCCCGCACAGAAAGTTTCTGTTGCAGTTTTTCGATGGCGTTGTCGGCCTTTTTTTCCTGCCAGAAACTGATCAAGAAGTTAAGCGCCATCAGGACCAGAATGAAATAGAAATCAAAAATTCTTCCGCTCACCAGCGAGAGAATGGCAGCCGCGGCCAGCATCAGAGAAATAGGAGAAATGATCCATTGAAAAAGTTTTTTAAATATTCCGGGTTTTTTTTCTGAAATTTCATTTAACCCGAATTGCTGAAGTTTTTCTTCGGCAATTTTTTGAGTAAGCCCTTGGTAATCCATGTCGGTTTGTCTTAATTTTTATTTTATATTGAAAAAGTTATTTCTCAATATGCACCACGGTTTGCGGAAATGGAAATTCGATTCCGTCCTTGTCGAATGCCATTTTCAGCCGCTTTCTGAATTCGCCGGCCACATCCCATTGCTTCAGTGGCTTGGTTTCGCCGAGAATTTTTATGATAACGGCCGAGTCGGCAAAATCGTCTATGCGCAAAAACTCCATCGGTTTGATAATGTGCGGCGCCCATTCCGGATCTTCCGCCAGCTGTTTTCCAACGGCATTGACAACGCTGATGACCTTTTCCAGATTTTCATTGTAAGAAATGCCGACGTTGATATTAACCCGGGAAAAATATTTGGACATATTGGAGGCATTTTTCACTTCACCGTTGGAAACGTGATGGACCGTGCCGTCCATATCCCTCAGAACCGTCATCCGCAAAGTTATGTTTTCCACCACTCCGCAATCACCGTTCAGACAAACTACATCCCCCACGCGGTATTGGTTTTCCAAAATTATGAACAAACCGGAAATGACATCCTTAATCAAATACTGGGCGCCGAAGCCAAGAGCCAAGCCGGCCACTCCGGCCGCCGCCAAAATAGGCCCGACGTTAATTCCTCCTTCCGAAAGAATCATAATGACCGTAATCACCCAGATCAAAACTTTGGTCGTTCCGTCAAAAGCGCCGATGAGCGTATCCTCTCTCTTTTTTTCAGCTTCTTTGGTCAGAAAATGATTGCTCTTGACCGCCTGTCTGATAAAACGTTCGATAAAAACGAAACTGAAGCGATAAAGCAAATAGGCCGCCAGCATTATTATTACGATCCGGGGGCCGTGAGACATAAACCAAGCCAGCGCCGATTGCCGGAATTTTTGTAAAATTTCCATTGCAATTTTGATTTACTTTTTAGAAGAAGTTTTTAAAATTATATCACCTTGCGTTAAAAATAGGAAGCGCGCTTTGATGTTTTTCGCGATATAATTTTAATACAAAAGAACCCGCCTCGCAGCAGGTTCTTTTTTTATTTTAATTTTGTTTTTAGCTGAATAACTTCACCAGCCATCCAAAGATGCTGACTTTATTTTCATTGCTACTGACAAACTGCTGCAAACTATTGTTCTGATTTTGCAAAGCGTTTATTTGATCTTGGATCACGCTTTTGGAATTCTGGTCCTGCAATTGGCCCATTACCTGATTCAAGGATTGGATTTGAGTCTGATTGGCGGTAATTTCATTTTTCACCGTGCTTAGATCCCCATACTTCGGACCGATCAAAAAGGTCATAAATCCTCCCCGACTGCCGGCATCATCCAATGCTGCAGCCACCTTGGCTTGAGAATCATCTTGAGCCTTGGCGATCGCGCTTACCTGTTGTCCGATTCCATTACCGGTATTCTGACTGGCCACTGTTTGAAGATTATGAACAAATTGAGCCACAGTATTTTTATATTGCTTTACAACCGGCTGATCAGAGCTGTTATTGTCTTCCGCCGCGACTGCTTTATTATTTTGATTCGCGTTTTGGCTGGCATTTGCATTTTGATTTGCGTTTGCACTCTGATTTTGGTTTTCATTTTCATTTTCGGCCGTATCGCCGGCACCGTTGTCATTTTCTTCCGCATCCCCCAAAGCCGAACCGAGCGAATCTTTCAAATTCCCGATTTGTTCGTGCGCCTGCTGCACCAAAGTTTGCGCTCCGGCCGTATTGTTAGCAGTAATGTCCGATTGGATCTGGCTGACCAAGCTCTTTACATTATTAAGCGAAGCGGTATAGGCAGTCGCATCGCCGCCGGTTGCCGAAATCGTATTGATCTGCGCTTCAGCCTGAGCGACTTCTTTGTCCAAAACAACTACCTGCTGGGCCAAGTCTTGTACGGCCCCGCTGACAGTCGCGCTGCCGCTGTTCGAATTCGAAGAAGAACTGTTTCCATTCTTATTTTCACTCTCGTTTTCTTTTTCACTGCCGTTTTTGTTTGCGCTCGATTTGCTTCCATTCCCGTTTTCATTTTCATGATTAGTGTTGTTCATGTTGGAAGTAGCGCTCTTGCCATCTTCATTATTGGTCGGCTGGCTGCCGTCCTCGTTATCATTTTCCTGCTGGCCGACATTAGCCTGATTGCCGTCTCCGCTTTCCATTTCCTGTTCATTGTCGTCCGCATGGGCGGATTTTCTGGCTCCCAGGTATCCGGCAAAAGATATTCCCAAAACAAAGAGGAATGCAATTGCAATTACCAGGGCGGGCGTCTTTTTGATTTTGCGCATTTTGTTTTATTTATTTAATTATTTTGATTACACCATAATTTTATTGTTTTTTAGTTAAAAAAACAAATCCGATGCAAACCTCATCCTGTGGATAACTTCATGATTTTTTGTGTTTTAACGGATTTTTCAACAGCTTTCCGAATATGGCGGCATATTGTAGAATTATAAAGTATTTCCCTATGAAAATTTTTCGCAAAAAAATAATTTTTCCGGCGCTGGCCGTTTTAATAATTCTGGCCGCCGGCTTTGCCGCGATCAAAATCCATTTTCTCCGCCGCCCGAACAGCTTTGCCGCCCCCCAATCAGCAACCGTTCCAGCTGAAAATTCCGACTCGGACGAACCAAAACCGCCGCTCCGGATCCAGTCTGAGCAGCCGGTCGTTTCTTTTGTCGGGCCGCGCCAAAATCTTCCGGCTGGCGCGCCGGCCGATTACGGACTGTGGTCGTTTGCCGTTTCCGTTCCGGGCGTTCTTTCCCGTTCCGGCCAGCCGCTTCTTTCTGGATTCCAATGGATGAAGGCCAATGGCTGGAAAGGCGACATTGATGTGCGCATCGACAACGATCACGGCGAGCAAGCGGACGATTCGAAAATTCCCGGTTTCAATGGATTGGGTTTGCATTATCTTCACTTGCAAATCATTGACGGCCAGCCGCCGACCGACGGACAAGCGCAAGAATTTTTGAAATTTATGGCTGATCCGAACAACCTGCCGGCCGAAGTTCATTGCCGCGGCGGCATCGGACGCGCCGGCACGATGGTCGCGCTCTATCGCTATGCCGTCCAAGGCTGGCCGATGGATCAGGCGCTTGATGAATCGAAACTTTTCCGGGGCGGCGTAAGCGTCGCACAAAAAAAATGGCTGCTCGACTGGGCCAGCCAAAACGCTCAGGGAAGTTATAAATAAATTTCGGACTATTTATTTTTAGTTTTTAATTAAACAGATGCGAGAGTATTTTGCCTAAAAGTAAAATACTTTTTTAATTTGTCGATTGTATTAACAACAAATGAACGTTGCGCCGGAACAATTAATTTCCAATCTGATCGAAGAAAAAGCTCTGGGCACTCCGGAAATTATCGAAGCTTTCCGATCGACCGATCGGAAATATTTTGTCCTGCCCGAACACCGACTGGAAGCTTACGGCGATTATCCTCTTCCGATCGGCTATGGCCAAACGATTTCCCAACCAACCACAGTGGCTTTGATGCTGGAATGGCTCCAGCCGAGAGCCGGCCAAAAAATTCTGGATGTCGGATCCGGCTCCGGCTGGACCACTGCGCTTCTCGCCCATGTCGCCGGCCCAAAAGGTAAAGTTATCGGCGTGGAAATAATTCCGGAACTTGTTTCTTTCGGCCAAAAAAATTTGGCGAAATTTAATTTTCCCCAAGCTGAAATTATTTCCGCCGGAAAAGTCTTGGGCTATACCAAAGAAGCCCCTTACGACCGCATTCTGGTTTCTGCCACCGGGCGGGAACTGCCTCAAGAGTTGGTTGACCAACTGGCGATCGGTGGTATAATGGTCATTCCGATCGGAAATTCCATTTTTCGCATTCGCAAAGAAACAAGCGGAAAAATAATCCGGGAAGAATTTCCCGGCTTTGTTTTTGTTCCGTTGCAATAAAAAAATAGTTTTAATTTTATTATCCTTTATCAATAAATGAAAGACACGCAAGCAAAATTTTTCCAGATTAAAAAATCCCGCACCGGTTTGGGACTTTTCGCCGCAAAGAATTTTCGCAAAAAAGAGTTTGTTGCCGAATACTCCGGCGAACTTATCTCTAACAAGGAAGCCAACGAGCGGGGCGGCCGCTATCTTTTTACCGTCAATTCCCGTTGGACCGTCGACGGAACCGGCCGGAAAAATATCGCCCGCTACATCAATCATTCCTGCCGGCCGAACTGCGAGCCGGAAATTGACGGACGGAAAATAATGATTTACACCATCAAAAACATCAGTTCCGGCGAAGAGTTGACTTATGATTACGGCAAAGAATATTTTGACGAATTCATCGGGCCGAAAGGCTGCCAGTGCGACCGGTGCCGGAAGAAAAAATAAATAATTTGAATGTATCTGCTAAATCAAGCGTGTTATTTTTTGGCATATGCAACAAATTTACCACATATCTATTTTAGAAATTTTTATTTTCTATATGTATTCTCAATTTCTCCGTATTCCCATGACCCAACATTCCTAGATACGAATCCAGAGTTTCCCTCGCTGGATTATTTTTTATCCTTTTCAGCATCCGCCTTTTCGTCGTTGTCCGCAGTACCCGATGATCAGGAAAACTTATCCAGCCAAGAAAATCTACGCCTGATGCCAAAGTTTTTATGAAAACTTTGTCTGGATGCAATTTAAGCTTCAATTCTTTTTGCAGAAATTCGGATATTTTGGGGATACAATTTGCCAAATAATCTTTGCTTTCTGAAAATATTACGAAATCGTCCGCGTAGCGGATATAGTATCTAGCTTTTAACTTGTGTTTCACAAACTGGTCGAATTTGTTCATATAGACGTTGACGAACAATTGCGAAGTGAGGTTACCCAATGGCAGGCCGGCATCAGTTTTTCCTTTGGTATTGAAACTGTTTACGACCTCTCCAAGAAGCCACAGTATATCTTTGTCGGGAATGTATTCCCGCAAAAATTCAAGCAGGACGGCATGATCGATATTGGCGAAGAATTTTCTGATATCGCATTTCAAAATCCAGCAGGTTCGCGTATTGTTTTTGCCGACGATGCGGGAAAATTTACAGAATCTGTTGATGGATTTATGCGTGCCTTTGTCCAGACGGCAGGAAAAAGAATCGGCAATGAAAGTTTTTTCAAAAAACGGATATAAAATTCGATAAATGGCATGATGGAGAAGTCGATCACGAACCATAGCTTTGTGAATATCTCTTGGTTTCGGATCATTGATTTTGAATGCTTGATAGCCGCCGTGTTTGTAGGTATGATTGACTAAGTCAGGGTGCAAAGCCAAAATATTGTCCATCAGACGCATTTGAAAAATCTGGACATCTTTTTTGTTCCGTTTGCCGCGAACGAATTCTTTCCAAGCTTTCAATAAATTTTCTAAACTGATAATTTCTTCAAAAGTATGAGTCAATTGAATTTTCATAAAGATTCGCAACTTTTAACGCCCCCCCCCCAGGCTTCCGGCGGTATTTGAAAAAGTAAAATCGCTTTATTTGGTTTGGTATGAATATTACCGGATTTTACCGACCACTCACAGGTATACGCTTGGGCAGAAAGTTGATAAATACTTTACGGAAATTATCGAATCAATCGCTATTGCCGCTTTTTTGAAACCGGAAGAAAAAAAACCATATGTCAGATTGGCGATTAGAAAATCGGATGTTTTAAAAATTTTCCTTAATATTCTTTGGGAAACAAAATCGTTGGATGATTATAAATATATCCAGCTTTCCAACAAGCTGAATGACATTGGCAAAGATTTAGGCGGCTGGAGCGGCAGTCTTGCAAAGAAAAACTCTCCCGATAAAAAATAGAGGAAGAGAAATGAAGAGAATTTCTCGCAAGCAGAGGAATTGCCGGCATTCCAGTCGTTGTCGAGCCAGTTGTAGTTCCAGTTCCACTTGCCATCGCTGTTCCGGTTGAGGTAAAGCACGTTGCGGTTACCGTTCGGGTTGCGAATGTGCGAAACGCCTTCCTTGCCACTGCCCATCGAATACTCTTTGGGCTGAATCGAATTCGTGATCTAAAATCACCTAGCATATTGCACCAAGTATCTTCATTTTTTTGAAGTTTCTGCATGCGCCACTCTGCCCGAAACCGTGATCGCGGACAATCCCGACGCATGGATACTGGATTCGGAAGCAAGAAACCTTAATCGCTTGCATACTTCCCTACTACCGTTTTTATTTTACCAAATTTAAGAGCCTCGTGCGAGAATTCAACACGAGGCTCATTTTTTGATGCTTTAGGACTAATTTTCTGAGGGCTAGGCCTGAGTTTCCGAGTCCTGAGCGCTGACTTGCTCGCAAGCAGAGGAATTGCCGGCAGACCAGTCGTTGTCGAGCCAGTGGAAGTCCCAGCGCCCCTCGCCACCGCTGCGCCGGTAGAGGCAAAGCACGCTGCGGTCACCGTACGGGCCGCGAAGTACCTGGCCCATGAAATCAAGGAAAGTAATTTTGTAGGTCCGATACAGCCATTCGATTATGCTGTTTTCCTTATTGGCCTGGTAGTCTTCCCACAGGCCAAGGAAAGTATTGCCTCCGTGACGGATGAGACCTGTCATCTCTTTTTGACGGCGAAGTTTTTCTTCGCCCTTGATAGACTTTTCTCCTTTTTTGAGATTTGTCTCAAATACGAGCTTTGAGATATTAATCTCAGCCAAAGCGATTCCGCGAGGATCAACATCTTCCTCTCCTGAAAGTCCGTCGCCATCGGGCGAACCTTTCCAGGTCGCCCAACCTTCGCCCAAGAAAACGGCGGAGTCAAAGGGTTTGGTCGGGATGGTTTTAGGCCTGTCCATAAATACAACCCTCTCGAACCTACCCTCGATTGCATCCTGGAGACATTTTTTCAGCTTCTCGGGATCGTAAGGATAACCGCCCTGTTGCCTCAACTGCCTTTTGATCTCGGCCAATTGACCATCAAGATCATAATACTGATCGCCTGTGACTTTAGTAGCCATGACGAACCTCCTAAAAATTTTGTATGCCGCTTCATAGCAGCTTCCAAGAAATTTTTTTCAAATTTCCTAAAAACTGCTATGAATTATATAAACCAAAAAAGCTTTCCCTAGGTTCCTAAACTGAAATATCACCATACACCTAAAACCGCATTTTGTCAAATGCAAAGTGCAGTTTTTGGCTTTAATAAAGTAATTTTTATATCTGCACCTTGGAAAAAAAGTAGCTGCCCAGCGACAAGAAAAATAAAGTTACCGCGGCAAGAACGACCAGGTCGGTCATCAAGCCGAAATGAGAAATGCTGACCAGCAATTGCCGGAAAGCGTCAATGCCATAGGAAAGCGGATCGAACATAGCGATCTTTTCAATCACACCTGGAACGTTTTGCAGCGGGAATATCGCTCCCGACAAAAAGAAAAGCGGCATAACCAGAAAATTCATAATCAACTGGAAACCTTGCATATCGTCCAGAAGTGACGCAATTGTGATGCCGATTGCCGAAAAAAGAATCGCCACCAAGAGCATAAACAGAACTGCGAAAGGAATCATTACAAAACTCACTGGCCGGAAGCCGATCAGCATCGAAATGAAAAAAACAATAACCCCCTGAACAGTCGCGACAGTCGCGCCGCCCAGCGTCCGGCCGATCATAATATTGAAACGCGAAACCGGCGCCACCAAGGTTTCTTTTAAAAATCCAAACTGGCGATCCCAAATTATTTCCAGGCCGTAAAATATGGAAGTGAAAATTATGCTCATCCCGATGATGCCGGGCGCCAAAAATTCAATATAATTTCCCTGCCCCGCTTTCTGAAAAACCGGACCCAGTCCGTAACCCAGCGCCAGCAAGAAAAGCAGCGGCTGGGCCAAAGAACCGACAATTCTGGATTTTGATCGAATGTAGCGCTTCAATTGCCGAAGCCATAAAATATAAATTGTTTTCATAATTTTTTTACAATATTTTTATTTTCCCCTTGCCTTTCGAAACATGCGCATGCGATCAAGATTTGATCCTTCTTCTTCGCGGATAACTTTTCCGGTCAGCGCCAGAAAAGCGTCTTCCAACGATTCCGTTTTGGTTTGCGCCTTCAATTCCGCCGACGAACCGGAAGCAATGATTTTTCCATGATCAATAATCGCGATGCGTTTCGCCACCCGGTCAGCTTCTTCCATATAATGAGTCGTGAAAAATACCGTTGTCCTTTTGGCTTTGTTCAATTCCTGCAAATAGCTCCACATATGATTTCTTGTCTGCGGATCCAATCCCAAAGTCGGTTCGTCCAGGAATAAAACTTTGGGATGATGCAAAAGGCCGCGCGCGATTTCCAGCCGGCGCTTCATCCCGCCGGAAAATTCTTTGACCAGGCTATTCTTGCGATCCCACAATTCCACAAATTCCATCAATTGTTTTATTCTTTCCCGCCGCACTTTTTTCGGTATGCCGTAAAGCACGCCGTGAAATTCCATATTCTCAAAAGCCGTCAGCTCGTCATCAAGACTGGGATCTTGAAAAATTATTCCGATCGAACGGCGGACCGCATTGGAATCATTGATCGGATTGTATCCGTTAAGCTCGATCGAACCTTCCGACGGCGCCAGAAGCGTTGTCAGCATTTTAATCGTCGTCGATTTTCCGGCGCCGTTGGGACCAAGAAAAGCAAAGATTTCCCCTTCCGCAACGTCAAACGAGATGTGGTCGACCGCCGCGAAGTCGTCGAATTTCTTGGTCAGATTTTCAACTTTAATTACGTCCATAATTTATTTTTCTAAATACTGTTATTTTTTATTTTTTGTTATTATACTTATTTTCAACCAAATTCACAAACCGGTTTTTGTATTTTTTTATTATTCCGTTTTCCGGCAAAACCTCGGAAAAATTTTCCCCCCTCATTATATTTTATATTCGACCGATTTCGGCCGTCTTACTAATACATACCGGAAGCTTTTCTAATTCTAAAAACAAAAAAATCCTCACAAGGACTTTTTTACCCGGAAGTTTTCTTTTCATCAGCCAAGCCCGAGCTGGACGGCCAGTTTATACCCGGCCCAGATTCCGGCAAACCCGCCGGCAGCACCGAGAAAAATAGATAGCATTGAGAAAACATTTCCGCCCCAAAGCACGGGAAGATAACTTCCAATCGAAGATCCGATCACCATGAAAATCATTATCAGCAATTTCATATTTTTTTAAATTAAATTTATGCCCCCTCCGCGCTGAACCGCGCCAGCTTCCCGGTTTTCAAATTGTGCCGATAAATCCTGAGAAAAAATTTGTACATTGCAAAAAAATAAATCAGCGAAAGAACAGCGCCAATCAAAAGATTCATTCCGATCGGTGCGGAAAAATTTCCTCTGGAAATTATGGAACGCAAACTTTCAAAAACGTAGGAAGCGGGAATAAATTTGGAAATTATTCGGAGACCGGCAGGCAAGGTTGCAATCGGATAGAAGACTCCGGAAAAAATGGAAAGTACGACAGGAATCGGCCAAATAATCCATTCGGCTGACGGCCCAAGCCGGAAAATTACGGCCGAGATTAAAATTCCCATTGCGATTCCAAAAATAAAAAGAATTAAAATAAAAGGAAACAGCATCAAGCCGATCTTAAAAAAATTATATCCGAAAGCCAATCCGGCAATTAATATCATGGTCAGAAATCCGACTAAACCAGTCACGATGCTGGTCAAAACCAGTCCGCTCAAATACTCATTCACCTTCAATGGCGAGGCGAAAAAATTAATGAAGTTCTGACTCCAAACATCTTCCAGAAAAGCGGTCATTATCCCTTGCTGGATGCGGCTCAAGAACTCCCATAAAATAACCGCGCCTAAAATCACCGTAATAAAACTAAAAGTAGCCGCGCCGAAAGTGCCCAAATATTTACTGATAAATCCCCACTGGATGATGTCGACAAAGATCCATAGAAAAATATTTACCAGCCGGACTGGATTGCTCCTGAATAAAAACCATTGCCGGACAAAAATTGAATAGATTCTGGAAAAACTCATAAATTTAACGTTCAAAAGTTAGTGGTTCGCGCGCGACCGATATGAACAATTCTTCCAGATCATTTTTTCCGTGCTTGGCCGCGAGAGTTCTGGGATTGCCGGACAAAAGAATTTTTCCGCGCGAAAGGAAAAGCACTTCGTCGCAGACATCCTCAACCTCGCGCATATTGTGAGAGGTCCAAAGAACGGCCGCTCCGCTTTTTCGCACATAATTTTTTATTTTTTCCCGGATGGTTTCGGCAATGCTGGGATCAAGTGAGGCGGTCGGCTCATCCAGCAGAAGCAGCATCGGATCATTCATCACCGCCTTGGCCAGGTTAAGCCGGCTGATTTCTCCCGACGAAAGAAGTCCGGCTCTGGTGTCCATAAAATTTTCCAAATCAAATTCTTTCACCAAAGAAACGATTTTTTCTTTCAGATTTTTTACTTCATAGAGCAATCCAAAAACATAGAGATTCTGCCAAACAGTAAGGTTTTCCGGAACATGAGCGTACACGGCTGAAAAATTGACGCTCTTAAATATTTCTGAATGCTGTTTTTTCATGTCCTTTCCCAAAATTTCAATTTTTCCTTCAGTTGGATCCAGGATTCCCAAGATCATGTTGATGGTCGTCGATTTTCCGGCGCCGTTAGGACCGAGCAATCCGATAATTTTTCCCGCTCCAACTTCAAAAGAGATGCGATCCACTGCCGCTCCCGCTTCATATTTTTTGGCAAGTCCGGAGATTTTTAAAATAATTCCTTTATCCATATTGTTTTTGCAAATGATGCGCTTTCCCGATTCAATGAATCACCCTGCGCCAAGAGCGCAGGGTATCCAGTTGAGGCATGACACTTGAGTCTAAAGTAGTCTCAGCTGAACCTTTTCTGGAGTTGCTCCTTGGTTTCGGA
>JAJYKZ010000023.1 GCA_021788105.1 bacterium | reverse complement strand
CCGATCTTTTGTTTTTGATTTCTTAAAACAATTTAAACACATTTTCCCTTGTAATTATTTTATCATCTTTTTGTAAATCATAAAAGCAACCTGGCAGAATATTCAAGATTGCTTAAAAAAATTCTTATTTTTCTTATTTTTTCTTGCCGACCAAAACAATGTTTCTCCCGTTTACCGTTTCACATCTTTCGATGGCAAAACCGGCATCAGAGAAAAGTTTTTTGAGTTCCGATTCTTTGAAAGCGTGGTGGTAACGGTTGAAAATCCGACCGTAATTGTCTTTGAAAGAAATATAAAAGTCATTCCAGTCCAGTTCGCTTTGCCCGATGGCTTTTTTCGTCCAATTCCTTATGAGTTCTTCGGCAAAAGCGCTCCGCCACAGATTCCAGACGCTCAACACGACATATCCGCCCGGCTGGATGACCCGCCAAAGTTCCCGCGCCAGCTCTTTGCGGACTTTTGTGCCGGGAATGTGGTGGAAAACCGCAATTGAATAGGCCGTATTGAAAAAATTATCGGCAAATGGTAAGCTTAATTGATCGGAATCCATCTTTTGAAAATGGATTTTCGGTCCGGTATGCTTCTTTTGAGCTAAATCAACCAGTTTTTGAGAAACATCCGCACCAAAATATTCAATATTTTTATTTTCAAAAAGTTGCAGCAATCTCCCGTTGCCGCAGCCAAAATCCAAAATCCTATCCCCCGCCTTGGCGTAATCTTTGATAAATTCCAAATCAGCCCAAAACCGCTTTGACCGCGTTTCGGAAAATTTGTCGGCAATCAAATCATAGCCGATTTCCGTTTCTTTCAAAATTTTAGAAACTGTAGATTTTTTCATTATGGATATAGCCTACGACAAATTCATAGAATTGGCAATCGCAAAGTTTTCCCAAACTTCTGATTTTTTGCGGCTCAAAAAACAAATTTCCGGCGAATTAAAACTGCCCATTCCTACCAACGCCGATCTGCGGGAACGTTACGAACAGATGATTGCAAAAAAAATCATAAAGAGAAATCCCGCCTTTGAAAAAATTCTCAAAACCCGAAGCATCCGAACGGAATCAGGCGTGGCAGTTGTTGCCGTTCTGACCAAAACCTACCCATGCCCCGGCCAATGCCTATATTGTCCAACCGAAAAAGAGATGCCGAAAAGCTATCTTTCCAATGAACCGGCCGTTATGCGCGCCATCGCTTCCAACTTTGATCCCTATCTGCAAGTCCAAAACCGCTTGCGCTCGCTGGAACTGAACGGCCACGAGACCGACAAAATCGAGCTGATCGTGATGGGCGGAACTTTTTCCTATTTGCCTAAAGCTTACCAAAAAAAATTCATCGCGGAATGTTTTCGGGCGTGCAATGAATATGATGTTTATAAAGTTCGCAAAATTAGAAAACTTACAAAATCGCAAGGTCTTGACGAAAAACTTCTGAAAGAACAAAAGAAAAACGAAAGGGCCAAACACCGGATCGTCGGATTGACTTTGGAAACTCGGCCGGATTACATTGATGAAAAAGAAATTCTAAATTTCCGCAATTTAGGCTGCACTCGAGTGGAACTGGGCGTGCAAAGCATTTTTGATGACGTTTTGGAAAAAAATAAACGCGGCCATTTGGTCCAAAAAACCATCGAAGCCACCAAACTCTTGAAAGACGCCGGTTTTAAAATTAATTATCACATTATGCCCGGTCTCCCCGGCTCAAGCTTGGAGAGAGATTATGAAATGTTCGAAAAATTATTTTCCGTTTCTGCTTTCCAGCCGGATATGCTCAAAATTTATCCGACCGTCGTCATAAGAAACAGCGCGCTTTACAACCAATGGAAAAAGAAAAAATACGCGCCGCTCGCCGACGCGCAATTTAAAGAATTTATTTTGAAAGTGAAAAACGAAATCATTCCGCCCTACGTCCGAATCGCCCGGCTAGTCCGCGACGTTCCTACAACTTCCATCATCGCCGGACCGACCGTTTCCAATCTGCGGCAAGTTATCGCCCACCGCTCGCGCTGCCAATGCATCCGCTGCCGGGAAGTGCGCGCAAATTAGAAAATCTAAGATAAAATAATTTTCGATCGGATTGATTACAATGCTTCCGGCGGCCGGGAAATATTTTTGCAATACGTCTCGCCCGACAAAAAAAAGCTATTCGCGTTATTGCGCTTGCGCATTCCGACTGATAAAAATAAAAATCATTTTATTCCGGCTTTACGCAATGCCGCACTTATTCGCGAGGTCCATACTTACGGAAAATTAACCGCCCTCAAAAAGACTGATAAAACTTCTCCACAACACATCGGACTTGGAAAAAAATTAATTCAAGAAGTGGAAAAGATCGCCCGCCAAGAATTCGGATTTCGAAAAATTGCCGTAATCTCAGGAATTGGAGTACGAAATTATTACCGCAAACTAAACTACAAAACGAAAGACACTTATTTAGTGAAAAATTTATAGCTTTCCCGCCAACTGTCCGCAAGCGCCCGCAATCTCGTCGCCGGCGCTTTTTCTTATGGTCGCGCCGATATGATTTTTCAAAAGATAATTTTTGAAATCTTGCGCCCTGTTTTTTTCCGAAGCTTTAAATTCCGATCCGGTGGGATTATGCCGGATCAGATTCACGTGAAGCAAATGAACATTTCCGATTGACCGAATAAACTTGATCAGATTATCGGCGTCCTGCCGGCTGTCATTAATTTTGTCAAGCATTATATATTCCAGAAAAATTTTTCGTTTGGTCTTTTGGAAATAATTCTGGATCGATTTCTTAAGCGACTCCAAATTATTTTTCCGGTTGACCGGCATGATCTCGCTCCGTTTCTTATCATCGGCAAAATGAAGCGACAGTGCCAGATTCACTTGCGGAAATTCTTCCGCCAACTTGGCGACCCCCTCCGGAATGCCGGAAGTGGAAACTGAAATGGAACGCGAACCAAAACCGAACAAATTTTTGTCGGTCAAAATTTGCAAACTTTCTCGCACCTGGTCCCAATTCAAAAATGGTTCGCCCATCCCCATATAAACGATATTACTCAACTTTCCCCTTCTCCTTTCCAAGGAGAAGGTGGCGCGAAGCGCCGGATGAGGTTTAGAGGTGAGGTCAGAAGAATTTTTTCTTAACCACTGCCGCCAAAACAAAACTTGATCGGTTATTTCCTCACTCGTTAAATTTCTTTTCAGTCCCATTTTTCCTGTCGCGCAAAATTTGCATCCCATCGGACAGCCGACCTGGGAAGAAATGCAAGCCGACCAAGTGCCAGGCTTGGGCGCGATTAGAACGGTTTCGGTAAAATTTCCGTCATTTAACTTTAATAAAGCTTTGATCGATTCTCCGTCTTTTGATTGCAGAACTTGCACCGTTTCGAAAGATAGAATTTCAATTTCTTGATCCAACTTTTCCCGCAGATCTTTGGAGAGTGAAGTAATTTCAGAAAACGCAGAAGCGCCGTCCTGATAAACGGCTTTTTGAATTTGTTTTAGTCGGAACGTCGGCTGATTATTTTCTTTTAAAAAACTTTCTAAATTTTTAATATCCATAAACAAAATTACGAAACAAAACTACATTTTTATGCGATAGCAAAAAAACATAGTATCAAATTTTTTAGTTTAGTCTGAAGAATATTTTTATATTCTTATCATCCTCGATGTCTGAAGCGGTAATAATTTTCATTTCATCATTTGTTAATCCAAAAAAGTAGCGCAAAATAACAGCTTCTTTTTGGAAATTATACGGGCAAACCCAAACACTTTTTTGCAGTTGATATAATCCCAATTGTTTTATTTTACCACGCAATGCTTCTCTTTTAATTTTTTGTTTATCTTTAATATCAAAAATTAAAATTCTCCAAATTTTGTCCCATTTTTTCGGTTTTTTTATTTCCAGATTATCTATTTGGTATTTCCCAGCCTTCTTTTTTCCTTCCTTCGTTAGAGAAATATAAATCTGCTTACCCATTTCTTCAAATTTTATCATCCCTTCTTTTTTCAAGCGATAAAATGTATCATAAATTTTCTTTTTGTCTTTTTTTCTGTTCAATTTGTAAGAAGTTTGTTTGATCAAAGCCGGCAAAATTTTAGAGGCAAAGTATGGCGAACCACTCGCCACCACAACCGCTCCGGACAACATCAAACCTTTCAAAACCATTTTGGAAATATCTTTTGGATTTTTATTTTTCATTATATTATTTAAAAATAACAATTTCACATTTTCTATTATACTATATTTTTTTGCGATAGCAAGAAAATATAGTTTTTTAAGAGAATAATATATACAATTTTTAGGGATAAAAAAACAGATGGGAATAAACTTCTCCCACCCGAATACAATTAGTGCATTACCCAGGGCCCGGATCATGTCGGCCGCCGCAAAGTCTTTTTCTAGGCGAGCTCAAGTACACAAAATTGCAAGCTATTCCACCGTCACTGATTTGGCAAGATTGCGCGGCTTGTCCACGTCAAATCCCTTAGCCGTTCCAACGTAATATGCCAAAAGTTGCAGCGGAACGACCGCCAGAAGCGGCGTGAGCATCTCTAGGGTTTTGGGAATATAAATCACATCATCGGCAATTTTGGCAATTTCCTTATCGCCCTTGGTCGCAATCGCGATAATTTTTCCGCCGCGCGCTTTTATTTCCTGCATGCCGGAAATCGTTTTCTCATAAACACTGTCTTTCGGCGCGAGGAAAACCGACGGAAAATTTTTGTCGATGAGCGCGATTGGACCATGTTTCATCTCGCCGGTCGCATAACCTTCGGCGTGGACGTAAGAAATTTCTTTAATCTTCAGCGCGCCTTCAAAAGCGATCGGGAAATTATATTTCCTTCCCAGGTATAGAAAATCTTCGTAGCCGTGATATTTTTTGGCAATCTTTTTGATCTGATCTTTCTCGTCCAAAATCGACTGGATCAGTTTCGGAATTCTCCTCAGTTCCTTAATGATCCGCTGGCCGGTCACAAGCGACATATCTCTTTGTCGCCCGAGCGTCAGGGTCAGCAAAACCAAAATGCTCAGCTGTGAAGTAAACGCTTTAGTGGAAGCCACGCCGATCTCCGGGCCGGCGTGATTGTAAACTCCTGCGTCAGTCTCGCGCGCGATGGTCGAACCAACCACGTTCACAATGCCCAATGTCAGCGCGCCTTTTTCTTTGGCTTCGCGGATCGCCGCCAAGGTGTCGGCTGTTTCGCCCGATTGCGAAATGGCAATCACCGCCGTCCGGGAATTGATGATCGGCTTGCGATAACGGAATTCGGAAGCGTATTCCACTTCCACCGGAATGCCTGCGTATTCTTCGATCATATATTCTCCGACCAGTCCGGCGTGATAGGATGTTCCGCACGAAACTATAATTATCTTTTCAATTTTTCGCAATTTTTCAGAAACGGTTTGCAATCCGCCCAATTTTGCCAAGCCTTCCGCCAAAAGCATTCTTCCTCGAATGGCGTCTTCGACCGAAGCCGGCTGATCAAAAATTTCCTTGAGCATAAAATGCGGATAGCCTTGTTTTTCCGCCCGCTCCAAATCCCAATCCAATTTGGTGATTTTTTTATTTTTCGCTTCGTTATTAATCGTCTTGATTTGATGGCCGTCTTTTTTTATGACCGCCACTTCCCCGTCATCCAAATAAATTACCTGCGGCGTATGCCGAATGATGGCCGACACGTCGGAAGCAATGACATATTCGCCCGCGCCGACGCCGATTACCAAAGGGCTGCCGTTGCGCGCCACGATAATTTTGTCCGGCTCTTCCCGATTGATAATCGCCAAGCCGTAAGTGCCTTTGATTTTTTTCAATGTTTCCAAAACTGCGGTTTCGAAATTCATTTTTTTATTGAATTCTTCAATAAGATGCGCCGCCACTTCACTGTCCGTTTCCGATTTGAATTTATGCCCTTTGGCCTGCAATTCCTTTTTCAATTCCCGATAATTTTCAATGATGCCGTTATGGACAAGACTGATTTTTCCCGTGCAATCCTGATGGGGATGGGAATTTTGGTCCGACGGCTTGCCATGCGTCGCCCAACGGGTGTGCGCGATTCCGACCGTTCCTAAAATTTTCTTTTCCCCGATTTTATTTTCCAAATTAGCCACGCGTCCAACCGCTTTGACCAGAAAATTATTTTCTCCGTCCGCAATTGCCATCCCGGCCGAATCATAGCCGCGATATTCCAGCCGCTTCAATCCCTCCAACAAGATAGGAGAAGCTTTTTGTTTGCCTATGTAACCAACGATTCCGCACATACTAATTTTATTTATGAATTATTTATTCTGGTTATTATTTTTGCCGCTTCTTTTAAGCTCCTAACCTCGAAATCGCAATACCTGCTTTTCTTATCCTCATGATGCCTTCTCTTTCGCTTGACCAGAAAAGTTGTAACGTGCGGCAATTTTGACTTTACTTCTTTAATTTTTACTTCTTTGTCGTCAAGAAAAAATATTTTTTTCCTAGGAATCAATCCTTTGATTGACGATGATTTTACCTCTTTGTCCAAAACAATAATTTTTTGGAAGTATCTGTCAGCTTTTGAACTTATTATTTTTTCTTTTTGAAAATCTATATCTCCATGAGAAAGTATGCATAGATTCTTTTTTCCCAAACTATTTGAGAAATCAGGAACATCTTTAAAAACATATTTATATGCTTTTTTCATCAGAATCGCCACGCCTGCTTCCGCTTTTTTTACGTCATAGCCCTTACTTTCAAAATATTTCAAATGCTCCCATACGTTATATTTCTTGATATCCCTTAATTTTCCCTTGAAATTAACCGAGTAACTGCGATCGAACATCTCCGCGCTTATTCCGCTAAGCTCGAATTTTTTCCGCAAATCATCAGCAAATCTTTGCGTATTAAATATAACATCGTCAAAATCGATAAAAATTTTCATCGTTTTGTTTTTATATCACTTCTTTAATTATATTTTCATAATCGCTCAGTTCGAAAATCATCGACAGCACCTTGGCCAACTTGTCGCCATCATGGCGGATGAAAGAATGCGCCGATGCATTGGTGTCGGCTTTGTTTATCTTTATCTCCTTATTTTGCAGAATATCGGAGGAAAATATCATATATTTCCTTTTTTCTTTTTGATTCTTTATCTTAATGACCGAACCACTGCCTTCGCGCTCTTCATATTTTTTTACCAGGTGCTCCGGCAACTTTTTCTTATTGAAAGTCACGAAATCGATTTTTCCCTTGCCGATGTATTCTTCAATAACGCGCACGTAATCCTCCAAGAAAAAATTTTCCGTCTGGCCTTTCTTGTTGGTCAGATTGCAATTGAAAATAATTTTCGCTTTGGATTTCCTAATAGCTTCGCTCATGCCATCCACTAAAAGGTTGGGCAAAATTGAACCATAAAGATCGCCGGGACCGATCACGATAAAATCCGCCTTCCGTATTCTCTCAATCGCTTTCGGACAGGCTCTGATTTTGGATTTTAAAAATATGTTTTTAATTCCGTTTGAACGTATATCTTCGTTATGATCCAGCTGTTTTTCTCCGGACAAAATTTTCCCATTATTCAATTTTATTTGAAGCCGCATATTGCCTTCACTAACCGGAATCACTTCTCCTTTCACATCCAGCAATTTTGACGCTTCTTCGACGCCCTTGGCAAAACTGCCGCTCGTCTTTTCCAGGGCGGACAAAAACAGATTTCCAAAAGTGTGTCCTTTGAGGCCGCCGCTGTCAAAACGATAGTTCATTAATTCTCGCAAAGTTTCTGACGAATCGGAAAGTGCCACCAAACATTGGCGGACATCGCCCGGCGGCAGCACGCCCAGTTCGTCGCGCAGAACACCCGTTGATCCGCCATCGTCCGCCATCGAAACGACCGCTGAAATATTTACCGGATATTTTTTCAGGCCCGACAACAGAGTAAAACTTCCGGTTCCGCCTCCAATCGTCACGATATTTTTATTTCTCATCTAAGCAAATTTATGAATTATTTCTTCCGCCTTTTTTAAGTCTTCCGGTGTTCCGATTGGAAACCACTGGGAAGCTTTTTCCAATTTGATGTTGAAATCTTTGGCCATGGAAGCTAGTGTCTGAGGAAGGCCGAATTCTCCGCTCCCAACCGGCACTAGGTCATAATCGAAAAATTTCTTCGTCAGCACGTATAACCCGATATTTGCCAATTTATCTTTGGAATGTTTCGGTTTTTCCACGATGCTCTCGACGTATCCTTTTTTGTTGGTTTTAATGATTCCGAACAGGTTTGGATTTCCCACTTCATATCCCAGCACGGCCAAGTCATGCTTCATTAATTTTTTGATGTCTTTTTTCGAATAAAGATCATCGCCCATCATCACCAGAAATTTTTTGTCCAAACGGCTTTTAGCCAAATGCAAAGCTCCCCCCGTCCCATTCAGATTGTGCTGAAAAACATAGGTAATTTTCCGGCCGTCGAATTCCTTCTTAAAATGATTCATTATATGCTCGCCCTTGTATCCGATAATAAAAATGATCTCGCTGATTTCTTTCGGCAACGCGTTGAGCTTGTGCTCCAAAATCGGCTTCCCCTTGATTTTCAACATCGGCTTGGGAACATCCGCCGTTAAATGCTTCATTCTTTTCCCCCGCCCCGATGCTAAAATTACAAGTTGCATATAATTAAATTACAATATTTATAAGCTTGCTCTTGACAAAGATTATTTTTTTGATCGCTTGGCCATCGGTAAATTTTTTCACTTTCTCACTTTGCAAAGCTAAATCCCTGGCTTCCTCTTCGCTGATGTCCGCGTTGGTTTTAATTGAGTCGCGAACTTTGCCATTAACTTGGACGACTAAATTAATTTTTTCGTCTTTCAGATATTTTTCATCTGGTTCTGGCCATTTTTGCAAGAATATTGATCTTCTATATTTTTCATCATCAAACTTATCGGAAAATTTCGACCAAATTTCTTCCGCGATGTGCGGTGCGAACGGAGAAAGAATGATTAAAAATTTTTCATAATCCGCCACTGAAATTTTTTCTTCTTTTTCCAATTCGTTTACCAAAATCATCATCGCCGAAATAGCCGTATTGAACCTAAAATTTTCAATGTCATCAGTAACTTTTTTGATGGTTTTGTGCAGCAAATATAAAATTTTATAATTTTGGATTTTGGAATTTGTAGTTTGGATTTTGGAATTTAATCGCCATACTTTTTCCAAAAATCTCCTTGTCCCGCTCACACCCGCCGTGCTCCAAGAAATATTTTGCGTAAACGGACCCATAAACATTTCGTAAATTCGCATCGCATCGGCGCCGAATTCTTCGATAACATCGTCCGGATTAATCACATTGCCCCAACGCTTGCTCATCTTGCGTCCGTCTTCTCCGTTGATCAGACCGACGTGGATAAATTTTTTGAACGGCTCTTTCGTGTGCACGACTCCAAGATCGTACAGAAATTTGTGCCAGAAACGCGCGTACAAAAGATGGCGCGCGGCATGTTCCGCTCCACCAACATACAAGTCTACAGGCAGCCATGTATCAAATGCTTCTTTGTATTTGGAAATTGGAAATTGGAAATTGGAAATTCCTCGCATAATGTATGCGAGGTAATACCAGCTTGAGCCGGCCCACTGCGGCATCGTGTTCGTTTCCCGCTTGGCCAGTCCGCCGCACTTCGGACAAGTCGTATTAACCCAATCGGTGATTTTAGCCAGCGGAGATTCTCCGGTATCGGTCGGTTCATAACTTTCCACGTCCGGCAATCTAACCGGAAGCTGTTCCTCTGGCACACCAACCGTTCCGCATTTTTCACAATGAATAATTGGAATCGGTTCGCCCCAATACCTCTGGCGAGAAAATACCCAGTCGCGCATCTTGTAGTTCACTTTCTTTTTCCCAATCCCTTCTTTTTCCAACCACTCGGTCATTTTTGCCCGGGCTTGTTGTGAATCCAATCCGGAAAAATTTTCTGAATCAACCAGGATGCCGTCCTCAGTGTAAGCGTTTTCTTTTTCCAGATTTTCCCAAATATATTTTTGGGAGTCAGGCGTCAAAAATTTACTTACTTCTTTTTTTGAAAGCCAGACAATTTCATGATTTTCCTGTTCTTTCTCGGAAATCGTTTCTTGTTCTCCGTTTTCCAGTTGGAAAAGAAAAGAATGAAAATGAGCGAACCGATTAACTTTTTTTGGCACATGATAAAACTGACTGTGCACCATCGACAACTTCCTAAGTAGTTTTAAATTCCTGTAGCCAGTTTCTTCCAAAACTTCCATCCGCGCCCCCTCTTCCGGCGTCTGTCCTTCTTCTGGACCGCCGGTTATAAAAGTTTGCCAAGCGACTTTTTTCCATTTAAGTCCTAGATATTCGTCTTTTTTCCAGTGTTTGACGATTGCTAAAATTGCGTCTCTTTCCACAAACGGTTCCCCTTCTTTAATCTTTCCGGGTTCGGTCAGCTGCCAAAAGCAAGGTTCAATAACTTTCTTAATCGGCAAATCATATTTCTTAGCAAATTCCCAGTCCCGCTCATCGTGCGCCGGCACGGCCATCACCGCACCGGTTCCATAAAATCCCAGAACGTAATCGGCGACAAAAAGCGGAATGTCTTCTTTCGTAAAAGGATTGATGACTTTTATTCCTTTAAGTTCTACACCGGTCTTTTCTTTTTGCAGCTCCGTTCTTTCCAAGTCCGTCTTATTCTGTGCCCCAATTTGATATTTTTCCACTTCGGAATAATTCTCAATTTCGTCTTTCAGTTTTTCAATGATCGGATGTTCCGGCGCTACTACCACATATGTCATTCCAAAAACGGTATCCAAGCGCGTCGTGTAAACTTCAATAAAGTTGTCATTCTGAACTTGATTCAGAATCTCTTTAGATTCCGGCTCGGAGGCCGGAATGACACGTAATTCGAACTGCACGCCTTCGCTCCGCCCGATCCAATTCCTTTGCTGTTCTTTGATCAATTCTTCCCAGTCTAGATCTTCCGAATCCAAATCATCGAGCAACCGGTCGGCGTAGTCGGTCATCTTCAAAACCCATTGGCGCAATTTCTTTTTCACCACTTGCGTCCCACACCTTTCACACAAACCCTTTTCCAAATCTTCCAAAGCCAAACCGGTCTTACAGGTCGGACACCAATTGATCGGCTCCTCCGCCTCGTAGGCCAAACCTTTCTCGAACATTTTCAAAAAGATCCACTGCGTCCATTTATAGTAATTCGGATCGGTCGTATTGATTTCCCGATCCCAATCGTAAGTGAATCCGAATTTTTCCAATTGTTTTTTAAACGTGGCGATATTTTGATCGACAGCGATCTTTGGATGGATCTTATTTTTGATCGCGTAATTTTCCGCCGGCAGACCGAATGCGTCCCAGCCCATCGGATGAAGCACGGAATAGCCCTGAAGCATCTTGAAACGCGCCGACACATCAGTCGCAATATAGCCCTTCGGATGGCCGACGTGAAGTCCGACTCCTGACGGATACGGAAACATATCTAAAGCATAGAACTTCTTTTCTCGGTCGTAATTTTTATAAATCCCTGATTCAAGCCATTTTTCCTGCCATTTCGACTCTATTTTTTTCGGATCGTAATTTTCCATAGATATTTATATTACCCCTCCACTCTAGCGCACTTTTTGGGTTTTTTCAAGAAAAAAAGAGCCCGGGAGAATACCGCCTCCCGGGCTTTGTTTTTTATCCAGTAATCCTTTTTTGAGAAAAATAATTATATATCTTTAGAAAAGGATTCTTTTTTAACCTCCTACGCTCCGCGTGCTGTTTACAGAGCCGTTTTTTATTCACATCTACGACGGAGCAATTGAATTCAAGATGCTCTCGCTTAACAAAAGGAAGGTTATCCGCTACCTCTTGAGTTTCCACAAGTTGGTGAGCAGCAACATATCTCCCCTCGGGAATCGTTACATTTC